>LNDR01000102.1 GCA_001464755.1 Rhizobiales bacterium Ga0077524 | reverse complement strand
GAGCGCCCTCGATCAACAAGATGGCGCGTCGGGCCTGATCTGCTGTCCCGTTGGCCGTCGTGAGGAGCGTCGGCCCGCCGGTCGTGGTGATCTTGGTTGTGCCGGCGACGGCATCATCGACCAAGTCGAAGATGCGGTTGGCGACTGTTTCCCACGAGTTGAAGTAGTCGCCGTGGCCGGGCTTCTCGATGCGCAGGGAGCTGGTGAAGGTCGACGCCATGGTCCTCGTCCGCAAGACGGTGCTCTATTGCGGAAGAGGAGGAAGATCGGCGCCTGGAATCGGCGCGCGTCGATGCAAGGGCTATAGCACACGCTTCGGCAGGTCGCCACCGTCTATGTAGAGGCCGAGCCCCTTCGCTTCTGGCATCGGGAGGCAGGGACAACGATGGCGAAGGCCGCGAGCGTAGCGATCCGCTTGAGGCGCTGATGCCAAGGCTGCGGTGCTGAAACGTCGACGAGATCCACGAGCTTCATGACGACACGTCCCGCTCGATGATGGACGTGACGATGCCGCGCACCGCCGCGCTCCGCAGCTGAAGCTCCTTCATGATCTCGCCCGCCGACTGGCAGGTGTGTGGGTTCCGGTCGCAGAAGGACGCGGCTAAAGGCCTAGTGCCCGGGGTCCGATTGACCGAGGACACATCGATGGGGAGCAGAAGCAACGCGAGGGCGGCGAAGGAAAGCCGCTTTGTGACGCGGCTCAGAAGCATGACGGCAGCAGCTGAAAAGACGACGGCTCGGATCGACATGAGATGACCCCCTTGGTCCGATGGCTCACGGCCCAACCCGGCGCTGCCAAAGCGGCAAAGCGCGCTGAAGTTGGTGCGTTGCGGTGCATGGGCGTCTAAGGCCCGCGGGCATCGGCGTCATGCCTCGGAGTGGGCATCTGCCCCTTCCGGCCACGATCTAGTTCTACCATGGCGCCCCCTAAGGCATGGCTCAGGAGGACGCGACAGACGTACCTTTTGCATCAAGATTCCGGTCACTTTCGGTAAACCCGACATTAATTGCCTCCCATCGCCGAAGGCTCATCGAGGCGTCCACAGCAGCTGATGCGCCTCCACCCGGCTGCCCCGATCCGGGCCTGCGTCGACCTCGCAGCCGAGCCGCTGGGAGATGGAGCGCAGGGTCCAGAGGCAGGCGAGCACGGCCAGCAGCACAAAAGTGCGATGGGCGGCCCCGACAGCAGCCCGCAGCACGGTCGCAAGCTGCTGGCGACTCGGCATGTCCGGGCTCAGCTCAGCGTTGCCAGCGCAGCCTCGACCTGGGCCAGCGATGTTGCGGCTCGGATGCTCGCCTTGGCCGCCGTCGCAGCGTCATGCACGGTGGAGGCGTGTGCGCCGAGGGCTGCGAAGAGGGCAAGCATCCCGGCGCGATCGAGCGCGACGCTGACATTGTCCTGCGTTGTCCAGACGATCGAGTAGGTCGGCTGGGCCATCGCCATCTGCGCCGCGCCCATGATCCGCATGGCGCTGAGCTGATCGCTGTCGAAGCGGTTGCCGGCGTATTCAAATCCTCCCGCCTCTCGCGACGTGCGCCAGCTCCGCACGCGCTCGACGGCTGACTGCTTGGCAGCCTCGATGAAGGCGGGAGCCGCCACGATCTGAGAGGCCAATGCCGAGGCCTGGGGCTGAGGCAGGATGGGCGAGCGGCTGCCGCTGTGCTCCACCCGCTGGAGCGAGCCATCGGGCGAGGTCTCGAAGGCGCGTGCCGTGCCCCAGCTGCCGCCGAGAGAGGAGCCGAGGATCGCCGAGACGGTGGCGAGCGGGACGCGCACGGCGCCCTGCTCGATCGTTGATTCGTGCATGTCGATGCGCATGGGGCGTCCTTCCTCAGGCCCAGTAGAGCTGGGCGATGCCGTTGTTCGTCACCACGTAGTCACTATCTCCGGTGTTGGGCCGCGTGCCTGCCGCGATGGGGACACCCGACGAGGCAGTTGTGTCCGTGCCGCCCAGGTTGGGGCTCCAAATGCCACCACTCATGATGAAGTTGGCGCCGCCGAAGCCGCCCGAGGTTCGTCCTGCGACACCCCGATTGCCGCCTCCGGTGTATCCACCGCCACCGCCGCCCTCGGCCCGATTGGCGGCTGGTGCCGTGCTTGTGAGGCCGGTCATGGTGCCTTGGCCGCCCGACGTGACAGAGCCGCCACCGCCGCCACCCGAGTAGCTTGGCGAGCTGCTGCCCGCGCCGCCACCCGCTCCACCTGCGACCGCGATGGCGCGCGCACTGTCGGAAGCAGCGACGGCGCCTGAGCCCGAGAAGACACCGGCCAAGCCTCCGCCCGAGAAGCTGCTGTATCCAAATCCGTCGAGGTCGTTGTAGGCGCAGCCGCCACCGAAGCCATAGGTGCCGGCCTGGGTCCGTATCCCGGGCGTTCCAAGCTGCACACCGAGCTGGCCGCCGTACTGACCGACGACGATCTTCAGAGCAGACCCAGGTGCAAGCGCGGCGATCTCCTCCGTGCTCGCGATCAGTTCGACGAAGCCACCCATGTTATTGCCGCCCGCGGCGTCGTTGCCGGCGTTGGCACCCCAGAGCTTCATTCGCATCCACTTGGCGCCCGCCGGCACCGTGTAGTCTTGATCAGCACCGGTGTAGCTGAAGGTCGTGCGGTTCGCGAGGCTCCAGGAGGATGGCGGAAGCCAGCCGTCGAGGTACTGGGCATGACGGGTTGGGCTCATCACTCGCCACGTCGTTCCATCGTAGTATTTGAGCACGCCCGGCGCTGCGTTGCCGTCGTCTGGGTCAAACCAGAGCTTGGTCAGGTCGGTCGGCGCCGCGTTCGAGACCACGACGTCGTAGAGGCCCAGGTTTGCGAGCACTGCCGACACGAGATCAGGCCACCAGAGGCGCTCGGCCTCGGTGCCGCTGGTCGCGAAGAGACCCCGATGGGTCGCGGGATTGAATACGGTCATGAGAGATCTCCCCCTGGCGGCAGGGCTTAGAGGATCGAGCCGGTGCCGAAGGTGATGTTGAGCGTCGTGCCGGTCATCGACAGGCCGTTGCCCAGGCCAATGGCAGCAATGTCGCCAGCTGCTCCGCGACCCAGAAGCTGAGACGCGGCCAGAGCGACATCGCTGGGGTCACCCGCTGTTGCTGCGGCGCGCACCTTCACCGTGTTCGCTGCCATGTCCGCGAGTTTGGTGTTGGTGACAGCGTCGTTGGCGAGCTTGGCGCTGGTGACGGCATCGTTGGCGATCGTGCCGGCGCCGCCGCTGGCTGCGAACGACACATCGCCGGAGCCGAATGCCGGGAGCCGTGCTGCAGCGAGCGTGCCCGAGGTGAGCGCCGCGGCATCAGTCGTACCGCCACCACCAACGCCTGAGAGGGTGCCGTTGACGACGCCCACGAAGATGTCCTCGTCGTCGATGTAGAGCAGCCGACCATCGGCAAGCGCCGTGAACTGCCACGCCGCACCGTCCCATGTCGCCAGCTCACCGTCGTGACCGGCCCAGGCTCCCGAGCCGCCCGTCGCGACGAGGTAGACATCGTTGGTAGCGGGGCCACCTGGAGGTGCGGTCAGATCGCGATCGAGCACGATCGTCGCGATGCCACGGGAAGCCAGGATGGCAGCGCCGACGGCGGCAGGCGTCGTCTTCTCAGAGGCCAGCTCGGCGATGGCCGCCTGCACGTTGGTGGCTGCCACGTCGCCGGTCGCCGTCGAGCTGACGCCCGAGGCCGTCGTCGATCCGCCGATGCCGCCAGCCACCGGCTTCCACCGGTTGGTATCGAACTCCCAGACGACGCCGTTAGCGGCCGTGTATTGTGTCCCGTGGGTCGGGCCTGCCGGAAATGCCATTGATCAACCCTCCATTGGGCTGCGGGATTACGCGCTCGAGATGTCGATCCACTGGATCGTTCCGTCGACGTACTTGTTCAAGGTCTCGGTCGTGGTGTCCCACCATTCGTCGCCGGGGGTGGGGGAGGCCGGCGGGGTAGCTGCCGAGGTGAAGCTCTTCACCGCCAGCATCGACTTGACGGCGGCGACGGAGAGGTCGGAGGCGTTGGCAGTTGCTCCGGTGTTGTTGCCCTTCAGCGTCATCGTCGCCATCTGGGCGGCCTTGGCATTCGTCACCGCGTTGTTGGCGAGCGTGATGGCGCCGCCGCCAGCAGCGACTGTGGCGTCACCGCTGCCGAAGGCATCGAGGCGGGCGTTGGGGAGCGTGCCCGATCCGAGATCGCTGGCCGAGCCCGAGAAGCCGACCGCGCTGATCTGCTCCCAGCGAACGCTTTCGCCGTTACCAGTTCCCGCCGCGAGGCCGGTCAGCTTGAAGCCGCCCATCGGCAGATTGGCGGTCATCGTGACCGTGCCGTCCTTCATGACGGCGTTGGCGACAGAGGCCGACACGTCGTCCTGGTCGAGGATCTTCACCCACGCACCAGCGGACCTGAAATAGTAGGCCCAGACCGCTGCGGCGACGGCGGGGTCCGCCGTGGCGTCGATCACGTAGGCGATGTCGCCGTTGTTGATATTCGAGGCTGCATCACGCGCCGCGATGTTGGCGTAGGAGGTCGATGTGCCGACGCCGGCCAGCACGAGCTGGTTGAGCGTCTTGCCCTGCTCGGCGCTGAGCGGGACAGCGGTGCCGCCCGACGTCAGGTCGTTGACGATGTCGGCGACCTTGACGAAGGCCGTGCTGTTGAGGCCATCGAGCAAGTCCGCGTCGAGTCCGGACGTCGTGCCGTCGACAGTGAGCAGCTTGGTAAGGATCGTCGCTGCCGCGATCGAGAGCGCAGCGGAGCCCGCCGCGCCCGTGGTGACGTCGCCGCCAGTGAACTGCGGCAAGCGTGCTGCGGCAAGCGTGCCGGTCAGATCTTGTCGCCAGCACACGATATGTCCGGTTCCAGTAGCACACGAGTTGTCCGGTGATCCGTGATCGAACTGATGCGTGCAGCATCGGGAGAGATGGATGAG
>LNDR01000101.1 GCA_001464755.1 Rhizobiales bacterium Ga0077524 | reverse complement strand
CCGCCGCAGCGTCCGAAACAGCAGCAGGCACGGCAGTCTGGGCAGGCCTGGAATCCGTTCAACGACGGCTGGCCGGGCAACAGCGGCGGCGCCTCGCCCAAACCGCGCACAGCTCAGCAGCAGCCGAAAACGCTGTTTCAGCTTCTTTTCGGCAACTGAGGTGGCAATATCGATTTCAAGTACCAACGGGCGGCTCAGACGATCGCGGCATCGACCGTCGCAGCGGTAACTATTGTTGTTGGGCGCCGCCCGCCCGTGATCCAGCCACCGGAGCGCACCCCTCAGAAGATGGCGAAGTTCGACGCGCTGAGCTGGCTCGGCGCGATCCCTGCCAGGAAGATGAAGTCGGTACCGTTCGCGATGCCGGTACCTCCGCCGAGCGATGTGGCCGAAGCCAGAGCGGCTGCCGCGTTGAGGTATGTCGATCCGACCAGCCAGACCTGGTCACCCTCGGCAACCGAGAAATCCAGAACGTAATGCGTTGCCCCCTGATTCCGCGTGCTCTGGACGATGTCGAGGCCAGTGCCCAACCAGATCTGGTTGTAGCCTGTGCCGCCGACGATGTAGTCGTTGCCGGCCTCGCCGTAGAGAAAATCGTCGAAGCTGCCTCCGAAAATGGCGTCGCCGCCGTCGCCGCCGAGAAGCGTGTCATTGCTGGCGCCGCCATCGATGACATCGTCGCCCGATCCGCCGAAAATCAGATCATTGTTCCCTTCACCGTAGAGCCAATCGCGGTCGGCATCTCCGGTCATCACGTCATCGCCGAAACCGCCAAACAGCACATCGAGGCCGCTTCCGCCATAGATCCAGTCCCGATCGGAGCCGCCGATCATGAAGTCGTCGCCACCCTCGCCGAACAAGATGTCATTGCCACTCTCGCCGTAGAGGAGGTCGCGATCGGCACCGCCTGCAATGATGTCGTTGGCGATGCCTCCAAGCACGAGATCGGTGCCATCACCGCCGTAGATGCTGTCGTTGCCGTCGTAGCCGAAAAGGCGGTCGTTCCCGGCCTCGCCAAGCAAGTAGTCGCTATGGGCGCCGCCGTCGATGTAGTCGTTGCCGTCGCCGCCGTAGATCTGGTCGGGATCGGAGTCTCCGAACATGGCATCCTCACCGGTCCCGCCAAACATGGCGTCGCTTTCGTCACCCCCGTCCATGAAGTCGTCGCCGGCGCCGCCTGCCATGAAGTCGTTGCTGCTGCCGCCATACATGGTGTCGTTACCGGCTTCCGACGGTCCGCCTGCGGGGTCGTCGCCATAGAGCACGTCGTTGTCCGGGCCGCCGTCCATCCAGTCCGACTGGCGCCCGCCATAGATCGTATCGTTGCCCCACCCACCGATCAGCGTGTCGCTGCCTTGATTGCCGTAGATGGTATCGAGGCCGTTGCCGCCGTCGAGGACGTCGGCACCATCGTTGGAGCCGGCGAGGGGCTGTCCGTCTGCGGCTGCCGAGTTGCCGTAGAGCGTGTCGTCGCCATTGCCACCACGAGCCCAGTCGGCGCCCTCGTTACCTTCGAAATAGTCATTGCCGTCCTCGAGC
Source organism: Rhizobiales bacterium Ga0077524 (assembly GCA_001464755.1). GTDB lineage: Bacteria > Pseudomonadota > Alphaproteobacteria > Rhizobiales > Hyphomicrobiaceae. The sequence goes on along the minus strand of LNDR01000101.1, from coordinate 3,340 downwards.
TCGACGTAGAGGCGAGCACCACCCAGGACGCCGCCGTCGTCGCCTGTACCGGCGCGGACCGTATCGTTGCCACCGCGCGTGCGAATGCGATCGTTGCCGCCACCCGCGTTGACCTCGTCGGCGACGTCACTCAGCGTGTCGATGTTGTCGTCACCGCTCGTGCCCGGAAAGAATGGCATATCAATATACTCCGATTGCAATGCGCAGAGGTCCGCGGTCCTGCGCGGGGCGCCGGACCCGTTCTTCCAGGATATCTCAAAATCGGCTACGGAGACGCCGCCTCGTCGTGCCCGCGTCTGCTTCTGCTCGATTGTTGCGGAAGCGCCACGCGGAGCTTCGGGGGGAGGCGGACGATCATATGGCGGACCGCGCACGCCCCAGCCTCGGCCGCTCTCTCAGTCGTGTCGCGCTAAAGCCTAGCGCGGACCTGTCTAGATGGCCGCCAAGCAGCTCAAAGCATGTTGTGGGCGCCGTCGCAGAAGGGTTGGTCGTCGCTCGACTTGCAGCCGCAGAGGTTCACAGTGCCGGTGACCTCGGCGACGAAACGGTGCGGCTTGAAAGACGTTTCCTTGTGGTTGCCGTCGCAAAAGGGCTGCTTGGCCGAACGCCCACAAGTGCACCAGAAGTAGGCCTTGCCCGCTTCGAGATCGACTTGATAGGGGCCCTTCTGGGCGCAGACCGGATCGTCCGACATGGTTTCCTCCCTGCGGCAATGTCCTGGTGAGCTGGATCAATCAGAAATTTTGTGGCCTGCTCAATGATAGTCCACACCCGGTTTCTCGATTAGGCAAGGTGTCTGGGGTGCGGCATCGGTGTGCAGCCCCGGGCGGATCGCGGCAATCACCTTACGCCTCGATGTTGAGCTTGACGCGCTCGGTGGTGACCGCGCCGCCGTCCTCGATCCAGCTCAACTCAAGCTCGCCCGGTCCGGGCACGCGCAGGTTGAACACGAGATAAGGGTTGGCGGAGGTACCGGGGTAGAGGGTCGCGTTGAACACCTCCTGCCCCTCGAACGTCGCCCGGAATGCGTTGATGATCTTTCTCGGGATCGGCTTGCCGTCCTTGTCGCGACGCTGCCCCGTCTCCATGATGTGGCTGATCAGAGTCTTGATCTCGATGATCTCGCCAGGGCGGGTGCTCTCGGGCAGCTTGATCCGCGGTCTGAGGCTCATCGGTCTCGTACTCCCTGCTCGAAAAATGCATCAATGTCTGGTGACGAAGCGGTCGCGACCCATCTCAGCCGCCACAGCCGCCGATGGTCACTTTGACGGTTCGTCTGGCGATAATGAACTTGCCGCCGCTCATCTCCGCGAGGATGACCACGTCCTGGGTTTTGGAAAGGCGCATCCGGCTGGCGACGGAGGCCCGTCCGGAAAGTGGCGTGAAGCCGAACGAGGCGACATGCGGCAACGGATTGATGGTCGAGAGGACGTGGATCGCCTTGATGTGGTCGGCCTCCGTCATTGGGCTCTCGATGGCGATGGCATAGGGAACGGTGTTGCCGTTCTCGGCAATCTCCGGGATCTCGAGCGAGACCTTGCCGGTGAGGGGCTTGGCGTCGCCTAGGATCTTGTCGAGGGCCTGCTCGAACAGCGAGGGGACCGGAGCGACCGGTTCCACTTGCGGGGTCTGGGCTTGGGCACCTCGGCCGAGTGCCATCAGCATCGCGGCGGCGCCGGCACCAACCAGCAAGTCGCGGCGGGCGACAACTCTCAAATGGTGGAGCCTTTTCATTGGCACCTCCTGGGGACCTCCCTGCCGAACATGGTCCGTATCCTCTCCAGTCGATGTAGCCGATGTCAAATGACGGATTAGAAATCTTGGTTGGAGTTGCCGCAAGGCCGCGATGGTCGGCGTCTTTGGCGTAGAATAGGTTATCCCCGGCTCTCGGCGCACGTGTATAACGATGAGGGCTGCGTTTTCCCGTCGAACTGCGCGGCCGGGTAGGCGGTAGCCGGCGGGGTCGCTCGCCGACTGTAACCGTGGGCGAAGGCTCTGCCAGAAAGAGGCCGGTCGTGATCGAGTTCGTTTTTGCCATCGTCGGCATCGGGGTGCTGTTTGCCTTGGCGATGCGGCAAGCACCGGGCTGGGCCTGGGCCGTTTTTCTCGGCCTCGTGGCCTTCGTCTGGCAGACGGGCTTGGTGCATGGCAACTTCGATGTCGTGGCTCCGACGTGGCTCGGATGGCTCGGATGGGTACCCGCCGGCCTGCTGGCGCTGGCCGCGATCGCACCGATGCGACGGGCGCTGATCACTGCCCCGGCCTATTCGGCCGTCCGGCGTATCCTGCCCAAGGTATCCGATACCGAGACGCAAGCGCTCGAAGCCGGCACCGTCGGCTTCGACGCCGAGTTGTTCTCGGGGCGACCCGATTGGGAAAAGCTGCGCGCCGTTCCGGGGATCGAACTCACGGCCGAAGAGCGCGCCTTTCTCGACGGTCCGACGGACGAGCTTTGCCGGATGATCGACGACTGGCAAATCCGGTTTGCCGAGAAGGAGATCCCCGAGCCGGTCTGGGATTTCGTGAAGACACACGGCTTCCTCGGAATGCTGATATCCAAGGCGCATGGTGGCCTTGGCTTCTCGGCCCAGGCGCAGTCGCTGATCCTGGGCAAGATCGCCTCGCGCTCGCCGGATGCCGTCACGATCGTCATGGTGCCGAACTCGCTCGGGCCAGGCGAGTTGATCGAGAAATACGGCACGGATGCACAGAGGCACCATTTCCTGCCGCGCCTCGCCAAAGGGCTCGAGGTTCCCTGTTTCTCGCTGACCGGGCCAACGTCGGGCTCGGACGCGGCCACGATGCGCGATATCGGCATCGTGACGAAGGGGCATTGGCAGGGCAAGGAGACGCTCGGCATCAGCCTGACGTGGGACAAGCGCTACATCACGCTCGGACCCAAGGCGACGCTGGTGGGGCTGGCATTCCGCCTGTTCGATCCCCACGGGCTGCTCGGCAAGGGCGAGGATGTCGGGATCACCGTGGCGCTCATTCCCGCGGACCACCCGGGCGTCAACATCGGGCGCCGGCATCTGCCCTCGGGGGCCGCTTTCCCGAACGGGCCCAACTGGGGCCGCGACGTGTTCATCCCGATGGAGTGGCTGATCGGCGGCGAGAAGATGGCCGGGCAGGGTTGGCGCATGCTGATGGAGTGCCTCGCTGCAGGTCGCGCCATTTCGCTGCCGTCGTCGGGGGCGGCCGGCGCCAAGTCGATGCTGCGCTTCGCGACAGCCTACGGGCGCATTCGCAAGCAGTTCGGGCTTTCGATCTCGCGTATGGAGGGTCTGGAGGAGCCTTTGGCGCGGCTCGTCGAGACGGCCTACATCAACGAGGCGGGGCG
>LNDR01000100.1 GCA_001464755.1 Rhizobiales bacterium Ga0077524 | reverse complement strand
TAATAGCCGTTGACCATCACCGTATAGGTGTCGATCGTCGCCTTGATCGGCGGATCGACTGGCATCGCGTTGATGACGATATCGACATCGCCGGTGAAATCGCGGCGGGGACGGAACCCGACCGTCAGGTCGCCACGCAGGCCACGCGAGCCTGAGCCGCAACCGATGCCGACGTCGTAGGCGCCGCCGTTCGCGATGTCGGCAAATCGGACATTGGGATCGGTGCCGTTGCCGACATAGGTGCTGCTCGGCTGGCCATTCCAGCTGTAGCCGACATCACCGCGCAAATAGCACGGGCCGGCAATGGCAGGCGCCGAATAGGCCGGCGCATAGCCGTCCTTCATGGAGCCGCCGCGATAGAGGTCGGCTGCGGAGCCGACCGAAGGCATGACGATGCAGGCTGAGCTTGGAATTCATGTTCTAGGGCACCTTTTGAAGCGAACGCGCACACCGGCCTGCGTGTTGCCGCCGACCTCGACTTTGCCGTTGGAGAATGCTCCGGACCCGGTTAAAGCCGGGTTAAGCCCCGTGCCGGATCGGCGAGTGTTGCCCGCCGGCAACGCTGACGCCTCAGCCTTGCCGATGCGCTGCCGCGCATGCTCTTATTCGACCTTGCCATCCCGCTGGAGTTGCACATGCTCGACATGGCCGTGCCTGCCGACCGTATCCACGTCGAGGACCTCGAAATCGGGCGCCAGGTCGCCTTCGGCTCTCTCGAGGTGTCCAAGGACGATATCGTGACCTACGCACGGGCCTTCGATCCCCAACCCATTCATCTCGACGAGGAGGCGGCGAAGCGATCCATTGTCGGAGGATTGTGCGCCTCGGGATTTCACTCCTGCGCGCTTATGATGCGCATGCTGGCCGATGATGTTCTCGCCAACGGCACCTCGCTCGGCGCGCCGGGCGTCGACGAGGTGAAGTGGATGAAGCCCGTGCGCCCCAGCGATCGCCTTACCGGCCGCTTCACTTGCCTGGAGAAGCGTGCCTTGGCCTCTCGGCCGCACGTCGGTCTCGTCCGCATGAAAGGTGACATGCTCAATCAGACTGGCGACGTTGTCATGAGCTGGGAATGGCCTCAGCTGATCGGCGTCCGCCATCCTGCCGCCGCCTCGACGCCATCCGGAGGTAATCCCGCTCGGGCGGCGCTGGTCAGCCTGTGGGACACGCCCGGCCCTGCTCCCGACCTCTCGACCAACTACTTCGAAGACCGCCACGTCGGCGAGACCTATTCCCTGGGAAGCCACACGTTCGACCGCGAGGACGTCATCGATTTCGCCCGGCGCTTCGATCCACAACCGTTCCACCTGGACGATGCCGCCGCAGCTGCGTCACTGTTCGGGCGGCTGAGCGCATCCGGCTGGCACACCACCTCGATATGGATCCGCCAATTCGTGCTCTGGCGTCAGGCGATCGAGCGCGACATGCGCGAGCGCGGACTGCGACCCGCCGAATACGGCCCCTCTCCCGGCTTCCGCAATCTGCGTTGGCTCAATCCGGTCTACCCCGGCGACACCATCGAGTTTCGCGGCCGCATCGACACGATGCTGGACTGGCGCTCGCGGCCCGACCGCGGCCTCATCGAAACGGAGAACCAGGGCCGCAACCAGAACGGACAGATCGTCTTCGCCATCCGTGGGCGCATTCTGGCCCAGCGACGCTCGTCCATCGTCTGACGTCGCCAGCGTCGAGCAAATGTGGCGTCGCGCCTTGGTTGACCGATGGTGCGGCAGGCTCGTGTCAACTCAGGCGCGATGAACGCCACACTAAGCCCATGATGCCGCTGGGTTACCGTTGTGTCGCGCAAAAATTGGGAGAGGTTGCGGCGCTGCGGATTTTTGGCGCGACAGGCCACTAGCCTTTGCGCACCTCGCCTGCGAACACGTAGCCGACGCCGCGCACCGTCTTGATCAGCTTGGGCGCGTCGGGGATCTCCTCGATCTTTCGTCTCAGACGGGCGACAAGCGAATCGATAGACCGGTCGAGCGGCGACCACTCGTGCCCCTTCAGCATATCCATGATGTTGTCGCGGCTCAGAACCCGGCTCGGCCGGCGCACGAACATCAAAAGCATGTCGAACTCGGCCGTGGTGAGATCGCGCACCTCGCCTGACCCGGACCTCAGCTCGCGCCGACCGACGTCCAGCGTCCAGCCGTCGAGAACCCAGACTTCTCCGGCATCGCGTAACGCGATGCTCCCCTCTGCCCCACCAGTCGATTCGTAGCGGCGGAGCACAGCGCGCACCCGGGCGAGAACCTCGCGCACATGGAAAGGTTTGGCGATGTAGTCGTCAGCTCCGAGTTCGAGTCCCACGACCCGGTCGATGGTATCCCCCTTGCCCGTGATCATGACGATGGGGACGTTGCAGCGTGCCCGGATCTGGCGCGCGAGCTCAAGCCCATCGTCCCCGCCAAGATTGAGGTCGAGAGTTACAAGTTGCAGCGGCTCACCTTCCATCCGCGCCATGGCACTGCGCGCGTCGGCCGCCTCATCCACTTGGTAGCCCTCGAGCTCGAAACAATCGCGCAGCAGGGCGCGAACCGGCTCCTCGTCGTCCACCACGAGTATCGTGCGCGCCTGAGGCGGCGATGGCATCGACCAACTCCTTCTCGAGCTCCTCGGCGGGCTCTGTCACACATTCTCACAAAACATTACCGAGCGGCCATAGGCCATCAGCACGGGACTGCTCTTGTAGCTGCGAACAGGAATTCGATCATCCAGGGGATCGCAGCATGCTCGCTATGGCTTTTACCACAACTGCCGACGTCGAGGATCACGCCCCCGCATCGGCGCACAATGTGGCTGTCGAGCGCGATCTGCTCGGAGAGCGGCTCGGTCGCGGCGCCATCCGTACGCTCGAGGCCAAAGAGCACCTGTTTTGCGAAGGCGATGTGGCAAGCCACGTCTACCGGGTCGAGGTCGGCCACATCTGCATCTACCGGATGATGCCGGACGGCCGGCGCCAGGTGGTCGATTTCGCGTATCCCGGCGACATGATCGGCCTCGGCGCGCTCGGCGACCATGCCGACAGCGCGCAGGCCATGGAGCGCACGATCGTGCGCACCATGCCGATCGCGACGCTCAGGGAACTCGCCCAAAGCGACACACGGCTCGGGCTCAAGCTCTACGAGGCGCTCTCGCGTGAGCTGATGGCGGCACGCGAACTCTTGTTCACAGTCAGCCAGCGAACGGCTGCGGAGCGCGTTGCCGCCTTCCTGCTCGCGCTGTGTCGCCGCAGCGAGCGGCGCGGCGAGGCGGCCAACGAGATCGTACTACCGATGACACGTATGGACATCGCCGACTTCCTTGGGCTGACGATCGAGACCGTCAGTCGGACGCTGACCAAGCTCAGACACGACGGGGTAATTGATCTCGAGCAATGCATTCTCGTCACCATACTGAAGCCTGAGGCCTTGGCCCAGCTGGCGCAGGGCGGAGGCGAAGGACGGCACCGGAATTGAGCGATGCGTCATGGCGCAGAGTGCCATCCGGCCGCCCGCAATCCGTGCCGTAGCCGGGCCGTTGGAACTCGGGGCATCACACCGCCTCCGGCGAATGGGGCCGGGGGTGGGCGATCTGGACGAGCAGGCATGACGGTCGGCGACCACAAGCTCAGGATCGCGCTCGCAGTGTTCGAGAGCGCCGCGTCGCTCGAGCCGGCGATTGCGGCATTGCTGGCCGAAGGCGTGCAACTGGTGCGCGTGGGCTTGATCGTATCAGCCGTGACCGCAAAGCGATTGACACTCCACCTCTCCCCCCGGCACGGCGATCAGGGCGCGCAACCGCTGGCAAGCCTCGTCGATGGGCTGGCACCGTTCTCCTTTCCGGACAATGGTCATGCCATCGTCGCCAGTCCCAGTGTGGTTGGGCCATGGAATTCGGGTTGGCGGTTTCCGGCGCTCTGGGGGAACCACGTCGACGGAGACGACACGCCGCGACTGGCACCCGATCTCGACCGGCAGGTCAAAGCCGGAGCCGCGATTCTGACCGTCGAATCGCTGTCGCTTCGTGAGCAGTGGCTTTGCACGCGGGTCCTGCTGGCACAAAGCACATCGACCGTCCTCGCACTCGAATGCTCGCTGCCGCCAGCGCCTCCCTGAGGGGCACGTATTGGTAAAAAATGGCGCGTATACAATCCTTTGATACGCGAGCACTCGAGCGCTGCTGGTGCGACACGAGAAGCGTCGAAAAAGGTTCATATGAGATGTTTCCCTCTCCGGGAAACCTGCTATAAGACCGCTGTCGCTCGACGCTTTCCTCTTCCGATCGGTCTGGCTCATTGAGCCTTTGATCGGAACCTTCAGTCTCATTCTGGAGGATCGGCACCGGACCTTAAGCCCGGTCGGAACACTTATGAGCGATAGGTAACGCGGGGTGGAGCAGCCCGGTAGCTCGTCAGGCTCATAACCTGAAGGTCGTTGGTTCAAATCCAGCCCCCGCAACCAAGCCTAAAACACTGAAATACTTCAATAAATACAAAACATAGCTGCCTTGACGACCGAGCGATTTGCGCCAAAAGGTACGCCAAAGGTACGCAAAGGTACTGGGCCTCCTCGGCCAGCGTTGGCCGCTCGTGGACCGGCACGCGAGACTTTTCGGCAACATCGTGTTGAGAAGACCCACCACGACCACTTCGTGGTGAGGCCTGCGGTCGCCTCGTCCAGGCCCATGGCGTGGCAACCCCTTGGCCTGGATATCGTCGCTCAGCGAGGCCCCCCTTTGCACGGATAGTCGGCACGCTCGATGGGGCTCGGCGATTTCAGCATGTCAATCGGCGCGGAACTTTGCAGCACACACGACCTGCGGCGCACGGCGGCGACTCGGATGCGCTTGAACTCAACGGTTCATAGCAATTGCTCGAGATTTGTTGGCTAAC
>LNDR01000099.1 GCA_001464755.1 Rhizobiales bacterium Ga0077524 | reverse complement strand
AGGCATTCAAAAATGTGGCGCAGAAAACCGGCCTATGACCGGGCACCAAGCCCGATCTGCCTCTGCGCCACATATCCGCGAACGCCACATACTACAAGTTATGTGGCCGGCCACATAACTTGTAGAAGATGACGATTTCGGACTTCGCGCCCTTGACGACCTGGGCACCAAGTTCGGACCATTGGCGAAAAGTCGCCCACAGCGGCGACGTAAATCCGCGCAGCTCGGCGGCGACCCAGAGGTTGACGGTGTTGATACCATTGTAAGCGGCTTTGGTCGAGGCGTTCTCGGGCATCCAGAGGGCACGACCGGATCGGCGCCAGGGCATCTGCGGCTTGCCGGGATCGGCCTCGATGGCCTTGATGAGGTTTGCAGTGATCTCGGCGTGGAGGTCACGCTTCGGCGTGGTGTTGCGGTTTGACATGTTCGGCCTCCATTCATCTGCGCCCGCCATGAGCGGTGGGCGTGACGAACGGAGCGCCGCGGGGACCGAGGGGGCGCGCGAGGCCTTCAGGCCTTGAAGCGCCCCCGCCCCGCGGCCAAAGTCGGCACAAATGCCCACCGCCAAGGCGGGCAGTTCTGTGTGGAAGCCGGGCAAACAGCGGCAGCGCGGAAGGGCAATCGCTGTAGCGCGAGGAACAGCGAGCTGCGCCAACCGCTGCCGTCAATCAGGTGGGTAAGATGGGGCGTCGTTGTCGAACGGCAACGCGGTGCGATCTGCGCTCGATCCCATGTGTGGACGGCACCCTGTTGGCAAGGACTTTCGCATCGTCATGAAGAGCTGGTCGGTGGCGCCCATGTGTCCGGCCTGTTTGCTCGGCGCGAACACCGATGGCCTTCATGCTATCCGCGAGATCAGCTCCCGATCAAAAGCACGCGCTCAAGGGCGCCCTGGGATCATTGGGTTTTGCTGATCTACGGTGATCGACCGTTACTGCATGACTTATCTTCGGCCCCTTCCAACCTCGTGCAGCACGCCCGGCATGGGTGTGCCGATTACTATGCCGCTTGCGCCGCAGGTTCCTGATACACGCCTCCTCGCGTCATCAAGACCCAGGCGATGCGCGCGATCTTATTTGCCATTGCGACCGCCGCGATCTTGGTCGTGCGCCGCTGGAGGAGCTTGATCAACCAAGGACGCTTCGTGCCGTGACGTTGAGCATATCGGATGACCGCCAGACTCCCGACGACGAGAAGCCATCTCAAGTAGTGGTCACCTCGTTTGGATATCTTACCGAGACGTTCTTTCCCGCCGCTGGACGACTGCCTTGGAACCAAGCCAATGAACGCGGCGAAGCTTCGACCGTTCTTGAAGCTTGACGCGTCACCGATTGATGCAACGAGCGCGCTCGCTGCGAGCTGCCCTACGCCGGGGATCGTGGCCAAACGCTTGCTCGCTTCGCTCGATCGATGGCAAGCCATTACTTGGCGATCCAGATCGAGGATCTGTTCCTGCAGCAGCCGATATTGTTCGACTAGGCACATCATCGCGCGGCGCGTTATGCTAGTGATCCGGGCATCTTCGCCATCGACAATCAAGTCGACCAATCGAGCTAGGCCCTCTCTGCCGATGGCTTCCGTGATGCCGAACTCTGCAAGGTGGGCCCGGATCGTATTGCCCATCCTCGTACGATGCTTGATCAACATCGTTCTGGTTCGATGCAGGACAAGAACGCTCTGCTGGTCGACGGTCTTGATATCCGCGAACCTCATGTTCGGCCTTGTGACTGCCTCGCAGATCGCTTCGGCATCCGCCTCATCGTTCTTTTGTGTCTTCACGTAAGGCTTCACGTACGCGGGCGGCATGAGCCGAACCTCGTGCCCCATCGCCGCAAAGGTGCGAGCCCAGTGATGGGCGGTTGCGCAAGCTTCAATTCCGATCAGGCAAGGCCCCAGCTTGGAGAAGAACATCTCGACCTGTGCGCGTCGGAGTTTACGACTGAAAACCTTCTCACCTTGAGCGTTCACACCATAGGCGTGGAAGACGTTCTTCGCGATATCGAGACCAACTGTGACCGCTTGGACCATCGGGCTTCCTCCATCTCTTCGCCGAGAACCTTATCGGGTTCAGGCTAGGGGTGGATGCCGTCCACAGCATCAATTGCAGACGTCGAGAGTCGCGAAATCAGCGGCGCCAACGGCGCCGCCGACCATGTCGGCTAAGTGGGGTATCGCGCAGATCGCTCAGATGTCGATCTTCTCGGCGATCTCGATCGCGTCGTCGACTTCGATGCCGAGCCAACGAACGGTGCTCTCGATTTGGAATGGCCGAGCAAGAGTTGCACGGCACGCGAATTCCCTGTTCGTCGGTAGATCATGCCGGCAAGGCCGGTGATCGGCTTGAATCTATGTACGGCGCTGAGCGCGCGACCATTAGAACAGGCACAATAGCGAGAACCGCCAGAACTGCGCCGAAGGAGTCAGTCTGCGCGGTGGTGCGAAATTGCGTCGTAAGCCGATAGGCCGTAGAGACCGTTACGTGCATCCTTGAACAGCACCAGGTGGGGCGGCGCGTACGAGAACGCTGAGAAGGCTCCGACCTGAGCAAGCAGCGCGGCAAGCCCCAAAATCCGCACCTGTCGTCTACGACGAACGGCGGGCAAGGCAAGAATAGTGACAGCTTGTCCGAAAAGGATAGAGACCGCGAAGGTGGCGATGTCGAGAGGAAGCAGATTGTTGCCCAGGATCGCCGTGTAGCCGTAGAAGATCACCGTGATCGCCACGGTTATCGTCAATAGCCCAAAGCCTCGTGCAGCCCAGTAGCCGCTTTCCTTCGGTCGGCCCAACCACAGCTGGACAGCCGCCCAGAACAGCGCCGGCCAGAAAGCGATCTTGAGATGCTCCCATACTGACTCATTCACAGCAGCAAAGAGCGCCGCAGGTGGCCATTGCCCTAGCCAGCCGTAGGCGAAGTGCAATGCGGAGCCAGCGAGGAAGATGGGGATCGTCGCGAGCAGATCCAGATGATGCCTGCCAATTTCACGCTTGAAGATCACGTAGCCTGCCTCCTGGCCACTCCTGCTCCTGGTCTATGCAAAGATGCCATGGCATGGCCTTGAAGCGCCAACGCCCGTTGCGTTGCCCCCCGAACGAAGGCGCAGCGAGGGTAGCTCGCTTGACAGGCAGAGCCCCTGCTACTGCAAATGGCTGTCCGCGAACCTAAGTGTTGCGGTCTTGCCGCTTTTCGGAGCTGACCTCAACGTCATGGCCCCGGCGAATGGAAGCATTCCTTGCCAAGCGAAGACGGAGCGGCTGTGGATGAGCCGGATCAGGGCGTGCTCGCACGAGCACGACTGGCGAGACGCATCAGTCGCTGGAACTTCGGGCAAGCAAAGTGAGACGGTGCCTTGCACTCGGCGACGTGCCGGATCACATCGCGAAGGGCGCTGAGCTTTCGAATCTGACGATCGAGATCATCGGCCTTCGATATTAGTGCTGGTCTCGGAATGCTCGGCTTTCCATCGACACCGAACACAGTGCGAATTTCCTCGAGCGAGAAGCCCGCCGCCTGCCCCATTGCGATTAGGTTTAGTTGCAGCAGGACCTCGGGGCCGAACTGACGCCGTAGGCCGTGTCGTCCCACTGATGAGATCAGGCCCAGCTCTTCGTAGTAGCGCAGAGCCGAAGCCGGTAGACCCGATCTCCTCGAAACATCGGAAATATCCAGCAACTTCATGCTTGACCTAAAGTTGGCTTGAGGTTGTAGCGTGCCTCCATGATTGGATTTCGTCAAGGAGGAAGTCATGGCGATGCTCTCGGAAATCGCTGGTGAAAAGCGCATGACGCAACCCGCGATGGGGGCCGGCTCGACCGTCGGCCTCGCCGTCACGATGATGCTGGGCTCGCTGGGCGTGAGCCTGCCCTATGTCGCATTGCCGACCTTGAGCGAAGCGTTCGGTGTCTCGCTGCAGGCGGTGCAGTGGATTGTCACCAGCTACTTGTTGGCCGTCACGACGCTCGTCGTCGGAGTCGGACGGCTGGGTGACATGTTCGGGCCGCGAAGGGTTCTGATTGCGGGGTTGAGCCTGTTCATGCTTGCCACCGTCGCCTGTGCCGCAGCACCGACGTTCTGGGTGCTGCTCGCCGGTCGGGTTCTCCAAGGTGCGGGAGCCGCCGCGCTGATGGCTCTCACGCTGGTGATTGCCCGGCAGACCGTCGGTAAGGAAAAGATGGGCCGTGTCATGGGGCTGCTGGGAACCATGTCGGCGATCGGGACAGCCCTGGGTCCCACGCTTGGCGGAACGCTCACTGCAGGTTTCGGATGGCGCGCGATCTTCCTGGCCCTGATCCCAATCAGCGCGATCAGCCTAGCGCTCGTGCTCATCAGCGTTAGATCTACGGCGGCGGCGCGCCGCTCGACCGCAGCATTCGACGCCGGGGGCACACTGCTGCTGGGATTGAGCGTTGCGCTCTATGCCCTGGTGGAGCGCGGGTTTTTTTCTGCTTGCGATCGCGGGTGTCACCGGTTTCGTATTTGTCGAGCAGCGCGCAGAAACACCGCTCGTTCCGTTTGACTTGATGAAGGATGCCCAGCTCGTCGCAGGGCTCACCGGCAACATGCTGACTTCAGCTGTCATGATGGCGACGCTCGTCGTAGGTCCATTCTACCTGTCGCGTGGGTTGGGCCTCGATGTCATGACAGTCGGCGTCATCGTCTCGGTCGGCCCGATCGTTGCCGCCATCAGCGCTGTCCCCGCCGGATTCGTTGTCGATAAATTCGGCGCTCGCGTCGTGCTCGTCGCTGGGCTCGCTCAGGTGCTGGTTGGCTGCTCTGCATTGGCAATGCTCACGCGAGCCGTCGGTGTTTCCGGCTACGTCGCAGCGCTCGCCGTTCTGACATCGGGTTATCAGTTCTTCCTGGCCGCCAACAA
>LNDR01000098.1 GCA_001464755.1 Rhizobiales bacterium Ga0077524 | reverse complement strand
CATTGCCGAACCATTGCCGCGGCCCCATGCACGAAACCAACAGGACCTCGGAGAGGCCGTAGCCTTGATACATTCCCTTCTCGCCGAATACCTCACGCGCCTTGAGTGCAGTTGCATCCGATATCGGTGCGCCGGCAATGAAGAGGCACTTCAAGGCGGACCAGTCCCGCCCTACCGCAGCAGGATGCTGGCACATGGCGTTGAGGATTGGCGGCACGACGAATGAGTAACCGACCCGCTCCCGCTCCATGATTTCCAGTGTCTCTTTCGGCTCGAACTTGCTCACCATCACGTTGGTGCCGCCGCCGAGCCATGTCGGCATGAAGAAGTATCCCGAGCCGTGGCTGATCGGCCCGACGTGAAGGCACGCGTCACCGGGTTCGACAGGAGGGAACGGGTAGAACCAGTCTCGCCCCGTATCGATCCACTGCCTGTGGGTCGAGGCGACCCCGCGGCTCCGGCCGGTCGTTCCGCCGGTATGTCGGATGATGTAGAGATCATCGCTTTTGATCGGAACCACAGGGTCAGTTGCGGATTGGCGGGCGAGCCAATCCTCGTAGCCATCTTCGCGGACGACGACATGCTTGAGTGTCGGCACCTCGCGTTCCAGGCCTGCGACGTCCGCTGCATGGTCGGCACTTGCAAATAGCGCCCGACAATCCGTATTGCGCAACATTGCGATATGAGACTCGCGGCTGTTGCGCGGATAGAGCGGCACGCGGACGATGTTCGCAATCGCACACCCGAGGAAAAAATCTGCCGCTTGTGTCGAATTTTCCTCCAGAGCAGCGACACAATCTCCGGGCCGCAGCCCCATGGAGACCAAGCCGTTGGCGAACCGGCATCCCCGCTCCCAGGCCGCGGCAAAGGTGATGCGATCATGGCCATGCACGATTGCGATGCGCTTGGCATGAACCTGCGCTGCACGGCGCATCAGGCTTGTGACATTCATCACCCTCTCCCTGGATTATGACAGCACGTCTCGATTGGAGACCATAACTCCGGATCGAGCTCGCGCCCCATGATCGCATCCCAATTCGAGCTTGAAGTGGAGCGCGGTTGCCCACGCAAGCCGCTTGCCGGATTGATCCGTCATGACCTCAGGGATCCATCGCCAGAAGTGTCTGATCCACTTGCCGCCACACGGTCGTCCGGGTGTTGCCATTGAGGCGTCGTGTCCCGCGAACTTCGCGTGTCGCCGCCTTCGGAGGCCATGGCAGCGGCCTTCCAGCCATCGTCGTCGGACCAGTGACGACCAAGATCGACGATTGCTCCTGGTTCCTCGATCGCCTCCAGCCCGGTAAGTCCTGCGCGGACGATCTCATACTGATCTTTCGCATCGAACGGGCGGCCACAGGTGTGGCCTAACGGATAGTCGACGAACAATGCGCGCGGCGGCTTGCCAGCGGATGTGATGTCGTAGGCGCTGGTCAACGAGACGGTTGGCGTGCCAGCCGCTTCGAGATGACGGGCGATCAGACACACGGTCTGATGGCACACAGGTCACATTGGTATGAGAAGGACCGCATCGACCGACTGGGCTTCGAACCGCTCCGCGAGGTCGGGGATCAACTCCTCACGGACACGGCGTTGAGAATAGATGCCGCCCATGCAGGATAAGGCTTCGCATGCCATCTCGCCGATGAAGCCTTCGTTTTCGAGTCGCTTAAGGGCCGTCAATGGTAGAATACAATCCGGATCTCGCCGCGGATCTTTCAGATAATTCTCTGTGATATGTGAGAACCGGATCGCCTCCTTGGGCGTCGTCTTCGGTATCGCCCGAACGCTTGTGTCGTCCTTATAGTGGAAAGCGGTCTGACCAAGGGCGTAGGCGCCTGATGTCGTCAACACGCCGATGCGGGCCTGGCTCAGCGGCTTCGTCATTCGAGCGAAAGCCGGCGCCTCTTCGGCGTGTGTCCAACGATAGGGCAGATAGCCCAATTTCTCGTAACGCGCCCTGATGGCGTCGATATAGTGTACTGGGACGGTCATGACACCTCGTTCTCGAGTTGGATGTCGTTGAAATCAGACTGACGGCTTTGGGCAGTCTGGCTTTCTGGGATCGGCGCGCCTCGGAGGTGCTGTGAGCACGTCTCAGCCGTGGTGTACGGTAGTAGCTGTGGACACGATGGCACCGCAGCAGCCCTTTGAGAAGAGCGGCGACACTGGTCTTGTTGGCGAAATTGCGGAGTTCATCGCCGAGCAACTGAGAGTTCTCTGGGTCGACGGCCTGTTCGAGGACAACGGCCTGCCCACCCGGCTGCATGGTCAGCCCGTTCGATATCGTCAAGTCCGCGAAGCGACCGCGTGCGCCCCTCGTTGACTATCCCTCGGACCATACGGCTGGCAAGCCGGGCGACCTCACCGTCATCCAAGCGCTGGAGTTGTTTGCCAGCGTCGATCAACCCGGGACCATCGTCGACCTCGGCAAGAGTTGGGGGACAGCGCCCGACTGGAAGGCCAAAGTCATGAAGGCCAAAGTCATGGACTACGACGGCGTTGACCGCTACGGCAAGCGCGATGAAGCGCCGCGGTACGAACGGCCGGAGGATAAGGCTCTTGCGGTTTCGATTTCAAATAGAGCGCCGGCCTGGTGTCTGCTTGTTGCGGATCAGCGGTCTTGCCTGAACAGCGCCCTCCGTCTGGGAATGTGTCACAGCGTGTCACTGCTTGTCGGTGGCTCGATCAATTACCTGGTTGGCGTGCTGCAAGTGCTCAGGGCTGCTCCGGGTCAACCAGAGACCTTAACGGTGTTCAGTCAACATCGGCACGAACTCCGTAACCGACCGTCGTCAGTGAAGTTCGGCGTCGGCGACGCGATAGTCCCTAGACCGACCGTCATGCTGCAGCGCAGCGGATTTTCGAGGAGGGCCAGGAGCAGTCGTACGACGACACGGATGATCAGACGACGTGTTCTTTTTCTGTGCCCGCAAAGTGCTGGGGCGCAGAAGCTGGCCTTGGTCTGCCAAATGTACGACGGTTCGCGGGCCGATTGGCTCTTAGCGCCGACCGAAACGGAGGCGGCCAAAACCAAAAATGTGACAAGCAAAAAGCGGATGAGCGGTCGTATTGCAGTTCAGGTTGTGGCCCGCCCAGCTAGAATGGGCCCTTGGGGTGTTCGTTTTCCCATTTTCTCAACTCATCTTCAGGCGTTCTGGTCGAGCCATCCGATTTGTTGTCCGAGTTCTGCTGGGCAGATCCTTGCTGACTTGATGAGACTACGTCGAAAACAAAAACCAACTGATTGCAAAGGATAACTCCTGTAATCCCAACTGCTGCTGCTGCCGCCACTCCAGGAGGACCTGCTGCCCCGCTTGCAATGGCAGCTCTTGCGCCCCATGCGGAGAAGCCGACTGCACATAAGTCGCGCGCTGTGTTTACCAGGTAATTTCTCAAAAGTGTGTCCATACTGACGTCCAATTCCCTGGGCTCTGTTTGGGCTTAATGTTCCGCCTAGTCGCGAGCCGCATTAGGCCATTGAAACCAGTCAACGGCGGAATTAGTCAAGGTTTTGACTGCTTCATTATCTTGCGTTCCCAGCGAAACTTTTCCAACAACGCCGGAATTCAGGCAAGATAGCAAAAGAGGCAGAGTGGCAGAATAACCAGGATGCGAATAATCAATATAGAAATAACCTAGCGTACGACCAGCGCCATATCTTGCGGCAACCAGAAGACACGAGCGCCGCGCTTGAAGAAACATGACTTCAACGGGTTGCGGCGCTCCGCTCAATGTCGGCACTGCTTCAGACATAACTAAAACTCCGGCGTAAGTGTTCTCACAGTCGCGAAGTCGATCTTAGCGGATCGTTACTTAACTAGCATAGAGCGGACGTTGCTGCCATTCAAGGCTTGCTTCTTCACCGAGATAAGCTCGCTGCAGTGGAAGCGAAAACTACGACTGACCACCTTGCTACAATTTATCGGGTCATGTTGCAAGTCTTGACGCTTCTTCAACACGGGTGTTGCGCCCCGGCACTACGGCGGCTCAGGGTCTTGGTTGCGTGATAACGCGGCGTAGGGGGCACGGACCAACTGGGACACCGTCAGGGTAGGCGTCGGGCGACCTTCCGAGCAAATTTTTCCTGAACGGCGTCTCGTGCGGCCTCCGACCGACCGTGGGGCGATCCTGGCCAACCCGTCAAGGCGATGCACGAACGAGAGGTCACCCCTCACGCCGCCCGCATCGCCGCCATCAGCGGCTTCACGCCCACGATGTTCATCACGCGTGTCAGATTGTAGGCGAGCACCGAGAGCGCCATCTCGGTCGCTACCTTGGGTAGCGTCTTGCACAGAAAGTGCGTCGCCCCCATCCGCGCCTTCATGGTGCCGAACGGATGCTCGACGGTCCGAGCCGCTCCTGCACCGCTTCGAGCACGTCCTCGTGCTCCCAGCGGGAGATGCGCCGCTCCTTGCCCGTCGTGCATTTCTTTTTCAAAGGGCATTCGGCGCAGGCATTCGTCCAGTATCGGCGAACCCGTTTTCCATCTTCTTCGCAGGTAACTCGATACTCCAGATATTCGCCTGCCGGGCAGCGATAGACGTCCTGAGACTCGATGTAGAGAAAGTCCTGCTTTCCGAGCCGCCCCTCGGATTTTGCGCCCGACGTCATCGGCTTCGGCAGCGTCACCGTGATGCCGGCGCGCTCGCATTCGAGGATCTCGGGGCTGTTGTAGTATCCGCGATCGGCGACGGCCTCGAGCTTCTCGACGCCGAGCACGGCCTTCGCCTGCTTGCCGACGTTGGCAAGTTGTGCCCGGTCCGAGCCGCTGTTCG
>LNDR01000097.1 GCA_001464755.1 Rhizobiales bacterium Ga0077524 | reverse complement strand
GCTTCGCCGAGCAAGGCGTCATCGTCAAGTCCAGCAACTACACGCTCTACGGCGATCTGAGTGCCAGAGTCATGCGGGTGCTGGAAGACTTCACGCAACGGCTCGAGATTTACTCCATTGACGAAGCCTTTCTCAGCATACGCGGTGATCCGGCTGCGATTGCAGAGCATGTCCAACGCCTGCGCGAGACGGTGTCACAATGGGTTGGCATTCCGGTATCCGTAGGCGTCGCGCCAACGAAGGTGCTGGCGAAGGTCGCAAATCGCCTCGCCAAGAAAGACGCGTCCGCTCAAGGCTATCTAATGCTGCTGGATGCACAGGCTCAAGTCGACGCATTGGGCCGTCTTGAACTCACGGATCTCTGGGGCGTGGCGCGCCCTCGCCTTGCGCGAGGCCGATCCCCAAAGCATTCGACAGCATTTCGGTGTCGTCATGCAGCGGATCGCCCTGGAGCTGCGCGGCGTTTCCTGCCTGCCGCTCGAACTGGCGGTACCGGATCGCAAGAGCATCATCTCGTCGAGGTCGTTTGGCAGCCTCATACGGGAGCGCGACCAGATCGAGGAGTCGATCCGAACATTCACAGCGCGTGCCGCCGCAAAGATGCGCAGGCAAGGCCTGGCCTGTTCGCGTCTCGGCGTGTTCATCGAGACCAACCCGTTCCGCGAACAGGACGCGCAGTACAATGCGTCACAGATTATAGCGCTCCCTGTGGCGACAGCGGATACCGCCAGGCTCATCGCGTCGGCGCTCAAGGCCTTCTCGATCATCTGGAAGAATGGATACCAGTACAAGAAAGCGGGCGTGATGCTTCTCAATCTTGAAAAGGCAGCAAGCGTGTCGCATGGGCTATTCGACCGCGCCGATGACGGCCGGTCCACCGCACGCATGAGGATGGTCGATCAGCTCAACATACGGTTCGGGCGCAACGCGGTTACTTTTGGCACGACATCAGAGCCGCGTGCCTGGCTGCTGAGAAGCAACATGCTCAGCCCGCGCTTCACAACACACTGGGATGAGCTGCTAAGCGTGTAATGAACCACCGACCCGAAGGGCCATATCTGGGGTTAGGATCACGAAGGTTCTACGTCCGACCGCAGTTAGGAAAATGTTCCTGCATAAAGAAGAGGTTAACATCGCGTAAACCCTTTTCGGATACGGTATTTAGGGACTAGGCTTTCCCCTGATCGTATGAAGCGCTGTTGCAACCACGGTTTTGTTTTATTGTTGATGACGCTGGCCTTGGTCAGCGCCCCCCGCGCAGCATTCGCGGACTGCACCAGTCCCACTGGCGAGGAAAGCCGTACAATTTACGACTGGACCAATCACGTCATGAAGGTGTGCGATGGGACCAACTGGCTCTCGATGGGCAGCGGGTCGAGCAGCGGCACGGCGGGCTACATCCAGTTTTCAAACGGCTCGGGCGGCTTCTCGAATTCCGGAACGACGGCGAGCCAGCAACTCTTCTGGGACGACACCAACAAGCGCCTCGGCATCGGCACTGCTTCCCCGCTGGGCAATCTTCATGTCTCAAAATCAGCGTCAGGCGTAAGCGCGGTCGATACAAACGCCGATAATCTTATTCTCGAATCCACGACCAACGCCGGTCTGAGTGTCCTCACGTCGGCGACGGGGGTAGGCCGGATCACGTTCGGAAAGCCAGGAGCAGGAAATAACAACAGCATCGGCGGGATGTACTTCACCCAAACGTCAGGTGCCCTGTCCTTCCAGACGGCAGCGACCGCGCGCCTTGTGATTGATGCTTCGGGCAACGTCGGCATCGGCACGACGACGCCGACCTACAAGCTGCACATAGTAGACGACGCGGCGAACACATCGGGATCGGACTGGAGGATCGGCAGCTATGCCGCTCAAAACGTAAATCCGGCCTCTGCATCGTCCTCAACATTCAGTGGCCTGGAAGCAATAGGCTACACGAACGGCTCCGCAAGCATTACGACGATGTATGGCGGGCGCGGCGCTGTGACGACCAGCAGCACAAACGCCATCACGAATGCGCTTGGCTGGGCCGGCGTAACTTATGTCCCGACGGCGTCCCCGATCACCAATGCCTATGGCATGAAGGGTGAAATCCGCACCAATCACGCCAGTGCCAGTGTGACCAATGCCTATGCCGGCAGCTTTGCCGTTACGAATACGCTTGGCACGATTACAAACGGGTTTGGCGTCCATATTGGTACCATTCAGGGGACCAACAAGTGGGGTCTCTACTCAACCGACAGCACCGCCAACAACTACTTCGCCGGCAACGTCGGGATCGGCGCGACCACGCCTTCGAACCCGCTACATGTCGTGGGTTCGATGCGTGTGGAGCGCTCTGGCACACCCAACCAATATCTTGAAGTCAGTCTTGGTGGGGCCTCCAGCAATCAGCTCAACTTCAATAGCATTGAAGCAAGCAAAAAGAACTTCGTCTTGAGTTCGCTTCATGGCGGGACTGGCTCCGCTGGCGGCGCTTTAGATTTCGTGTTTCGGACCGGCAGCAGTGCATCGCCAGCCGAAGTAATGAGAATCACAGAGAGTGGCAATGTCGGCATCGGAACGACGTCGCCGGCGGCGCTACTTCATGTAGCAGGGACCGGCGCACGATATACGACGCTCAGCAACACCGGGCGGGTTCTTATTGTCGCCAACGACAACACCGCTGCTACGCCAGCGCTCACACTCCGAAACACCTGGGACGGCGGATATGGCTTAGGACTCAGATTTGAGCTGGGCTACGGCGGTACGGCCTCGGCTGAGGGTACGTCGAGCACAGGTGCGCAGATCGAAGCAATTGAGGAGCAGGTATGGACGTCGACTAGCGCCACACGGGATTCTGCAATGACCTTTCTCACATCGCTCAATGGCAGTGCTGCCGAGAGGATGCGCATTACCTCTTCCGGTAACGTCGGCATCGGCACCACGTCGCCGACTTACCTGCTCTCCCTCGGCGGCGAGGCCGCGCGAACGATTGGCATGGAGCGCACGAGTGCAGGCACTAACGGCTACCGTCTGACAGTGTCTGCCGGCGGTGCAAAGACGGCAACGGCCGACTTAAATGGCGGGGATCTCGTGTTTGAATCGGGTACCGCGACGGGCACAGGCTCTTCGGGCATTTACTTCTCAACGGCGACCTCAGGTACAACAGGAACGACCGATAGAACGCCAACATCCAAGATGGCGATATTGGGCAACGGCAATATCGGCATTGGCACAAACTATCCTGCCTACTCGCTTACTTTCGCCAAGGAAGCTACGCGCACAATCGGTATCGAACGGTCGTCACCAAACAATGGCGGAGCCTCTCTGATCATAACGGCTGGTGGTTCAGTACCATCCGTTGCCGATAAGGGCGGTGGAAATCTGTATCTGGACTCCGGTGCCGCAACGGGCACTGGATCATCCAACATCTATTTTCGGACGGCAACGCCGCAAGGCTCAACGTCCACGACTGACAATACGCCGGATGCCAAGATGACCATTCTCGGCAACGGCAATGTCGGCATCGGCACGACGACCCCGGCGGCCAAGCTCGATGTGAACGGCTTCATGCGCCTCGCGAAGAACGTCTCAGCGCCCGCAACATGCGATGCCACCATTGATGGATCGATTGCGCTCACATCGCAATACACGCTCTGCGCCTGCAAGGGCGGCTCCTCGGCCTGGGTGAGGACGACCGATGGTACGACGGCCTGCACCTGGTAGGTGGTCAAGACTTCCTGAAAATGCCCCACAACGTCCACCGAGACCATCTGCCGCTCAGCACAGTCAGATACCTACGCCCAACACATCCTGGCCTGATCTCGCAAAATACGAAGATTGTCCATACGAGCGCAGTCATGACTGAAGTGACACCATGAACCGCCATCGCTCCGAAAGTGAAGAGCTCGCGAAGAAGCTCAAGGCCGAAGAAGACGACCAGCCATTCTAAACGCCGTCAGGGCGACGGCGCTTCAAGACAACAGCGAGGCCATTGTGAACAGGCGAGATCAGCGCCGCATGGTGCGCCCGAAGCCCCTTTTGGGATATCTGCGCTTGAACTCTTTCATTCTCGTCTCAATCTCGTCGACGCGCGTGAGAGGCTTGTTGGTCGAACGGCCTTCCTGTTCGTGAGCACTCTTGGCCGCGTCTGGTTCAATCGAAGTTGGCGCATTTGTGGTGTGAAGGACCGAGTAACAGCCAACCTGATTGCGTTTCTCAATTTCTTCGTCGCTCAGGGATATCTTGACGTCCGTGACGGCGCTTGCTCCGGAGAATGCCGGACATAAACGGCAGCGGCCCGGATACCGCGCACACCACCTGTTAAGCCTGAAACCCCAACTGCATCCCACGTAGCCCTGCCTGATGACCTATCATCAGCACAGAGCGTTTTGCGAAGACAAGATGTAAATAGTTAACGCCTGCGACTGCGCCCGAAATCGCGCTTGGGATTCTTGCGCCTGTACTCTTCCATGCGCTGCGCAATCTCGTCAGCTTTGCTCAACGTCGCTGGTGGCTCAACAGCCTTCTGGAAATCATCCCGCAGCGGGGACGCGTCGTGCAGGTAGCTTCCCACGTCTGAAGGAACCATGCCCTCGCCTGGCCGCAGGGTTGGTCCCGGCGGCTGCGGCCCGGAAGGTGATTGCGGCGCGGGGGACGGTTGCGGCTCGATAGGTGGACGCGGATCAGGACCGGGAGGCGGGCGGGATGTGTCAGACCGCGCCTGCTGGCGGGCTCGGCGGGTATTCTCAAACTCGGTCCGCAGGGTGTAGTTCAAACCAT
>LNDR01000096.1 GCA_001464755.1 Rhizobiales bacterium Ga0077524 | reverse complement strand
TGCTGACCAAGCAAATCGCGGTCGGCGGTGGGCGCTTCAAGGGCATCCGCTACATCGGCAGTTGGGATGACAAGGACCCGCAGATCCACAACGGGCACACCAACCCGACGCAGCACATGTACGGCGAGGACGCCAAGTTCCACGAGGGTTTCGCGGTGCTCGGCAAACTCGGGCTGACGTTCGATGCGTGGTGCTATCACACGGCGCTGCCGGACCTGATCAAGCTCGCGCGCAAATTCCCGCGCCAGCCGATCGTGCTCGACCATTGCGGCGGCCCGCTGGGTCTCGGCTACTACGCCAGCCGCAAGGACGAGGTGTTCGCCGCCTGGAGCCGCGACATCCGCGAACTCGGCAAGTGCCCGAACGTGATGATCAAGCTCCGATTTCCACACCCGGCCGAAGCCGCCGACTTCGGAGGAGCTGGCCGCCGCCTGGAAGCCGTTCATCGACGTGTGCATCGAGGCTTTCGGCCCAAAGCGCGCCATGTTCGAGAGCAACTTCCCCGTCGACAAGTTCTCGGGATCCTACGCCGTGTATTGGAACGCGTTCAAGCGGCTGGCGTCCGGTTGTTCGGCCGACGAGAAGGCGGATCTGTTCCGCGAGTCGGCCCGGCGGTTTTATGGGTTGCCGGGGTGAGTGCGCATCTCCCTCTCCCAATTGAAGTGCAGGAATGGGGAGAGGGGACGCGCATGGTCTCGATGGCGCGCTTACGGCGCCAAACGGCCCTCTCTTTAGCTTCGCATCAATGACGCTCATCGGACGGCGAACATCTGGGCAGGTCGCTTGGCGTTTGCATCGGCCAGCGTCGAGCGGGCGGGTTTCGCGGCACCGAGATGATAAAGGCGCTGCTAGTGGCTCGACAGGCCGTGCTCGATCTCGCGCAGGCTTTGAGCGCCGGAGAGCTGGCCGTACATCAGCGCGACAAGCTGGCTCCTGGTGCTCAAGCGCCGCACACGCCGATCGGCATCGTGGGCGTCCACAAGCTTGTCGAACCGCCCCCACGGCACAAACTTCAAAAGCTGGTGGAGCACGCTATTCTGGTGTCGCATGGCCTGATCCTCTTCTGTGTCCGATGAAGCCGCCAAGCTCTCGAATCACAGTTGAATCAGCGCCATGCGCCTAGTCCAGAAAAACTGAACCGGACAGCGGTGGGCTTGTCACCGGGATGACTGAGCAGATCGCTCGCAGGCAGAGAGGGTATCGACATGCAATCCGGCACGATGGTCTTCACGGCGATGAAACGGGTGATCTTCGGCAAGCGCGCTGCGGATGCCATCGTCGCTGAGGCCGATCGCCTCGGTGCCAAACGCGTGTTCGTGCTCTCGGGCGGCACTCTCAACAGGCAAACCGACGAGATCGCCAAGGTCCGCGCGGCCCTCGGCGATCGCTTTGCGGGGGTGTTCGACCACATGCCGGCGCACTCGCCGCGCGACGCGGTGGTCGCGTGCGCGAATGCTGCCCGCGAGGCCGGGTGCGATCTGCTCGTCACCTTTGGCGGCGGCTCCGTGACCGACGGTGGCAAGGCGGTGACGATCTGCCTCGAGCACGATATCCGCGACGTGGATGGCATGGAGCCGTTCCGCAGTGTCGTGACGGACGGCAAGCGGCACGTACCCGACTTCAGGGCTCCGCAGGTGCGACAGATCGCGGTGCCGACAACGCTGTCGGCGGGTGAGTTCAATGCGCGGGCGGGCGTGACGGACACGCGCCTCAAGCTGAAGCAGAGCTTCATGCACCGGGGCATCGTCCCGGAGTCGGTCGTACTCGATCCCGCCGTGACCGTGCACACGCCCGAGTGGCTGTGGCTGTCGAGTGGTGTGCGCGCCGTCGACCATGCCGTCGAGACGTACCTGTCGCTCGACGCCAACGACTACACGGACGGCACGGCGCTGCAGGCGTTGCGCTCGCTCGGCGATGGTCTGGCGCGCGTGAAGGCCGATCCGGACGACCTCGACGCGCGGCTGCGCTGCATGATGGGTGCGTGGCTTTCGATGGTCGGCATCGTGACGGGCACGCGGCTCGGCGCGAGCCACGCCATCGGTCATATTCTCGGCGGTTCAGCCGGCGTGCCGCACGGGCATACGTCGTGCGTCATGCTGCCTTACGTGCTCGACTACAACCTGCCGGTGAACGCAGCGCGTCAGCAGGAGATTTCGGTTGCGATGGGCCGCCCGGGGACGGCGGCGTCCAAGGTGCTCGATACGTTCATCGCGGGGCTCGGCATGCCGCGCAGGCTCAGGGAGGTGGGCGTGCTCGAGCCCGACCTGCCGCGCCTCGCCGAAAATTGCATGCTGGACGACTGGACGTTTTCGAACCCGCGAAAAATTGAGAAGGCCGAGCAGGTTATGGAAATTTTGAAAGCTTCTTATTGAAGTTGTTTGAAAAAATTTATAGCGAGCATAAAGGGATTTTCACGCTGTCTGCAACTCATGATTGAGTTGCTGTGGATAACTTTTTCACATATATTTCAGATGCTTACGATGCTCCGCCGAAAAACGATCCGCGCAGGTGATTTGAGGCATCAAGTTACCGTGACGGGCCGTCGCATTTGGGTCACATTGTCGACGAGACGAGTTTGAAGTTTGTTTTGTAGGAGTCGCGTCATGTTCACCCGCAGGCCAGCGTCGGAAGTCGAGTCGCGTGCCTCCAGTCCGTTGCCCCAACCCCGTATTCCTAATCCCGTTGCCGCAGCCGGCCCCGTGCCGAGCGACAACCGGCACGAGAGCGTGGATCCGCTCCGGGAGGAAGGCTGGGTCGTTATCGGCAAGGGAACGCGCGTGCACGGAAAGATCGGCGACTGCCGGCGTCTCGACGTGCACGGAATTCTCGAGGCCGATGTGGTGGCAGACCTGCTCGTCGTTCGAGAGGGCGGTGGCATCAAGGGCACAGTCCAATCGGACAATGCGAAAATCCACGGCGTCTTCGAAGGAACGCTGGTCGTGCACGATCATCTCGAGATCCAGAGCACGGGTCATGTCACCGGAGACGTCAGTTATCGCACGCTGGCGATTCAGGCCGGCGCCCGATTGCGCGGCAACATCGTGTGCAGCGAGCCTGATGAAGAGGTCGCCGCCGCACCAGTCGACATCCAGCAGGGCAATGTGATCTCGCTGCCGGGCATGTTCAGCTCAGAAGCGGGCTCGCACGACGGCTATGCCAATGGGCATCTGAATGGGCACGCCTCCTAGGGGAGGAAACGGATCTCCTCGCTCGGTGCGGTCGTCGCGCGCGCCGGCGGGGAGGACGCGCCATTTATTTCACTTTGCCAAGTCCTTCGGGACATCGGCAGCGGGAGAGCAGGAGCCTCACCACAGAGCGGTGAAAGCTTCTGCTCTTTTTTATAGCCCGAACGGTGGCTCAGGCGGCGATCTCGAGAATCTCGCGCACATCGGACGGCGCCTTGATGGCACGCGGATTGCGCGGCACCCAAGGCGTGCCCATCGCTCCCTCGGCGATACGATCGAAGTGCTCGCGGCCGATCCCGACAGCGGAGAGGCTACGTGGCATGCCGAGACCGGCGATGAACGCGTCGAGCGCCACGGCGGCCTCGTCTCCAGTCCGCCCCATTGCGGTGGCGACGAGAGCTTGCCGCGCGGCGTTGGCCGACTTGTTCCAGCGCATGACCGCGGGCAGCATGATGCACGACGTGTGCCCGTGGGGCACGTCGAAGGCAGCGCCCAGCACGTAACCGATGCCGTGGCTGGCACCCATCGGGACGCCGGACGCCAACGGCGCCATCGAAAGCCATGCGCCGATCTGGCAATCGAGGCGAGCCGCGAGGTCGCCCGGATCGGCCTTCACGCGCGGCATGCCGCTGGCCAGCAGGGCGAGCCCCTTGAGCGCCTGGGCATCACCGTAGGGGTTGGCCTCGTTCGAGCAGATGCCTTCGACGCAGTGATCGACGGCGCGAACGCCGGTCGAGAGCCAGAGCCATTCGGGCGTATGCACGGTGACGGCCGGGTCGAGGATGACGACCTGCGGGATGATGGCGGGGTGCCGGAACAGCTCCTTTACCTTGGTGCGCTCGTCCGTGACGCCAGCGATGCCTGAGAACTCGCCGGCCGACAGCGTGGTCGGCACTGTGATCTGGCGCACGCGGGGCGGCTTCAGGGGGGGCGGGCCAAGCGCACCGTCCGGCCCCTTCACGGACCTGAGACCGTCCATGGCGTCGGGCGTGACGATGTCGTTGGCGAGGCAGAGTTGCACGGCTTTTGCGCCGTCCGTGATCGATCCACCGCCGACGGTGACGATGAGGTCCGCATTTGCGGCGCGGGCCTGTCTGGCGGCCTCGATCACTGCCGAACGAGGCGTGTGGGGCGGCATGGCGGCGAAGGTGCCCGCCGCGCGATTGCCGAGAGCAGAGCGCACCTTGGCGATCTCGTCCGTGGTCTTGTCGAGTGTGCTCGAGGCCATCAGGAAGACGCGGGTCGCGCCAGTGCGCTGCGAGATCTCGCCGATGACCTCGGCGGCCGGGCGGCCATAGACCACCTCCTCCATTCTGCCGAAAACGATGCGGCCGGATTGCATGTCGGTCTCCCTTGGCAGACTGATTTCACCCCATGTTGCCGCGTCGAAGCTGGAAGTGCCAGTGACTCGTACCGGGGCCGCGCAGAGTTTTCATGCCCGATGCCGGCGCGTGGGTGCGCTTTCGCCGCGGGAACCATCGTGTGGATCGCTCGGTTGGGTTGTCGTTGCGGCGGGACGCGTCGCGAAGGAAAGGGAGTGTCGAATGATCATGCGAATTGCA
>LNDR01000095.1 GCA_001464755.1 Rhizobiales bacterium Ga0077524 | reverse complement strand
GATGACGCGTCCTTTCTCCGTCTTCGTCTTGCCCATTGCCGCTCCTCTGATTCGATAAATCTATCAGAAAAGCCCTCCACTTTTTCGGGGGAAGTCCACGCAGAGGCTCGAGGATATCGTTGATCGGAAAGCTGACAGGCTTTGCGTGAACGATACCCGCTTCGATCTGGTTGATGTCGAGCAGCGTATTGAGCATGCCCGTCATGGCGCCTAGCGTCTCACCCAGGCGGGCAACGAGTTTGGGCGCTTTCTCACCGTCGACTGCTCGCGCCAACAAAGCTTGCAGCAGTGTAAGTGTTTGCAGCGGCTGTCGCAGGTCGTGGCTCGCGGCGGCGAGAAATCGCGATTTTGCCACGTTGGCGAGCTCAGCCGCCTGCTTTGCCTCCTCCAGCGCCTTCTTGATCGCTTTGCGTTCGGAGATATCCGTGAAGGTGATGACGACCCCTTCCACGTTTTTGTCGTGAGTGCGGTAAGGAAGAATACGCCGCATGAACCACATATCGGCGCTGGTCTCGATCTCTCGCTCGATCGGCGCCAGCTGTGACAGCACGGCGCGAGCGTCCTCTGTAAGGGCGGTATCAGAGGAAAGTGATTTGAGGTCAGCCAGCGGCCGGCCGATGTCCCCCGGAATGACATTGAAAAGCGATCGGGTGGCCGGCGTAAAGAAGCGAATATTCAGCGCTGCGTCCAGAAACAGGGTTGCTACGTCCGTACTATAGAGCACATTCTGTAGATCGTCGGACGTCGTCCGTTGCCGGTCGAGGGTTTCCTGGAGCTGGGTGTTGAGCGCCGTGAGTTCCTCATTGAGCGACTGCAGTTCCTCCTTGGAGGTCAGCAGTTCCTCGTTGGTCGACTGGAATTCCTCATTGACGGACCGCGCTTCTTCGTTGATCGCCTTCTGCTCTTCGCTGGAAATCTCGAGGTTGTGGATCGCTCCTTGCAACTCGGTCCTGGTCGCTTCCAGCTCATGCTCGAGCTCGGCGACCCTGGCGACATCGACAGGGGCGCCGGTATCGATCATCGGCAGCCTTTGTGGTGGCCCATCGACGAAGCAGATCAACATCAGCTGCTCGCCGTCGGCGGCCACGGCTTGGATGCTGATGTCGAACGAAATCGAGATACCGTCGCGGTCGTATTGACCACCGGGGACGGTAACCGTTCTGCTGTTTTCGCCGGCTTGATGGATGGCCGACCTGAGCTTCGTCCTCAGGCCCCCCGGAGCCATCGCCAGAAGCTCCTGTGTCGGATGGCCTTGTGCAACGCGTAGGTATCGATGCGTCGGCCCCAACGAATAAAGGCATTCGTGTCTAGCATTGATGAGCACTGCCGCCGGGGAATGATTTTCCAGGACGATGCGGCGGCACAGTTCTGCGAGCGCGGCTTGGCGGGAAGGTGCCTGGGGTTGTCCGGGGCGGGACAACGAACGCGCGAGCTCGGTCGCGCCTCTGGGAATGTTCAAGTCCCGTAATCCAGAACGACCGATAGTGCGAAAAAGCCGGTCGGGCTTGGATACGATCTCGAAGCGACCATCAATTGAACCGACCGTTTCCGAGGGACCGAGCAAGAGGATGCCACCTTGGCGAAGCGCGAAATGGAACAGGGCAATGACTTTCGCCTGTGCTTCTGGACCCAAGTAGATCAGCAGGTTTCGGCAGGAAACGAGATCGAGTCTGGAGAACGGTGGATCGGCAAGAACGTCTTGCACTGTAAAAACGACGGCAGAGCGCAAATCCGCCGACACTTTGAAGCCCTGGTCTTCCCTCGAGAAGTAGCGCTCCAATCTCTCGGGCGACACGTTTGCAGAAATCGTTGCGGGATAGTGTCCCTCCCGCGCAGCAGCAATGGCCTCCGAATCCGCGTCTGAAGCAAAGACCTGGAGCTTGATGTTACGCTTTTGGACTGCGATCTGCTCGAGGAAGAGCATTGCCAACGAATAGGCCTCCTCACCCGTGCTGCAGCCGGCGATCCAGATGCGCAAGGGATGATCGAGCGAGTGTGCGCGAACCAGATCGGGAACGATCGTCGCGGCGAGCCGGTCGAAGACCTTCGGGTCGCGGAAGAAGCCCGTAACATTGATGAGCAGGTCCTTCGCCAGCAGCTCGAGTTCGGTCGGATCGCTGGTCAGCAACGTCAGATAGCGTTCCCAGTCAGTTCGATTCATGCCGACAAGCGACATTCGCCGCTCGATCCTGCGCTGCAGCGTTCCTTGCTTATATAAAGTGAAGTCATGCGCCGATCTCGAACGCAGCAGTTCGATGATCCTTGGCACTGTCCCGTTCGCCAGAGTATCGGTTGCCGGCTCATCAGATGCGCCACCTGTCTCGAACTCGGTACGGTGCGAAACCAATGCTGAAGCAATGTCAGTAGCTGTGAGGACCTGATCGACGTCGCCGGTCTCGATTGCGCTTCGCGGCATGCCGTCGTATCCCGCATCTTCGGGCAACTGGGCGATCACGAGCCCGCGTCGCGCCTTTATCGATTTCAAGCCCAGACTGCCGTCTGTTCCCGTGCCCGAAAGAGTGACGCAGACTGCCAATGATCCGTAGTCCTTGGCCAAGGCGTGCAACAGAAAGTCAAAGGGCAGTCGTGCGCCATGCCGAGCCTTTGGGGGGACGACGTGCAACGAAGCTTGGTCGACCGACAGATAGGCACCGGGAGGAATGACGTAGAGGTGATCGGGTTCGATGCTCATGCCGTCTGCAGCTTGCAGGACCTTCATCGACGTATGGCTGGCTAGCAGCTCGACCATCATGCTCTCGTGAGTGGGGTCGAGGTGCTGCACCAGAATGAAGGCCATACCGTTGGCTTCCGGGAGCGCGTTGAGCAACCTTCTGCACGCATCGAGCCCACCGGCGGAAGCACCGATAGCGACGACGATAAACGGCTGATGCCCACCTGGCCCCTCAGAAAAGGACCGCGACACGCCGAAGCGCGGCTGGCGCGAGGGGTCGTTAGCAGCAACTACCGCACCAGCAGGTGCCAGACCTGGGCGATTTTCTGGCATACTCATAGACACCTCGATCGAGGCAAGCCAGCGAGCCTCAGCGGATCCAATACCACAGTATGCAAAGCACGCTGAGGCAATCGCGCGATTGATTTACCCCAACATGCGCCGCGCGACGAAGCTGCACTGGTCAACTGCGATCTGAGTGATTTCCGAAGCTGGCACCACACCTGCTGCGTGCCTAGGATGGTGATCGTGCCAGGACACGACGCGTCGAGTTGTTCTTGCCGATGCCTCCTTGAGTACCGCGGCCTGAGTGGGCCATGAAGAGACCCAGCATGAACTCGGCACGAGCGGCACAACCAGCGAACATCAAGGCTTCAACTGGGGCTCGTACCAGCATGACCCGAGTCGCAGCAACTACAAGTATCGGGCTTGAGCCGCTACGCATTCTAATCGTAGAGGATGAACCTCTCATCGGAATGCTACTTGGGGAAATGCTCGAAATCATGGGCCATGAAGTCTGCGCAATCGAGGTGACCGAGGCGGGTGCAGTGAGCGCCGCCGCCCGTTGCAAGCCCAATTTGCTGATCGTCGATGCGCAACTGTGTCAGGGCAATGGAATATCAGCCGTCGATACAATTCTCGCTCAATCGTTCATCCCGCATGTTTTTGTCAGCGGCAACCGGCGCGGCGTCTTGATGGTCCGGCCCAAGTCGATCGTCATCGAAAAGCCATTTACCGAGGCCGCCCTCGCGGACGGAATCGCTCGTGCGCGCGGCATGCCCTGAGGTAGTCCGTCCAATCCGACGGCTCTCATTGGTGCTCGGACGGTTCTGCAAGGTGCTGTCGTGAACTGCACTCGCCAAAGCGTAGCTGCCGCGCGATCCTCAATGTGGTCGCACGGCTGCCGCTGGCATAGTCATATCGTTTCGAAGAACTCGCATCCGTCGTGATAGAGTGCCATCACATGAGCGGCCGCGGGCATGTGTGATCGAAGCGTGGGCATGACTCACTCCAAAGTGACGTACTGAACCGAACACGAGGGTGATATCGGCCTGCACCCCGGCTTGACGGCCATCGAGTGACCGTTGTCACTTGCTGTTTTCACTGGCTGCTGGTTTGTGCGGGGGGCGTCGACTACGCTCATTTCTGGAGCACTCTGGGAGTCTCGACGCCATGGCGGATCCGTATCAAATCCTGGGAGTCAGCCGCGACGCGACGGCCGATGAAATCCGCAAGGCCTATCGTGGGCTCGCGAAGAAGAACCATCCCGATCTCAATCCTGGCGACAGAGCAGCCGAGGCGCGCTTCAAGGATATCGCTTCAGCCTATGCAATCGTTGGAGACGACGCGAAGCGCGCGCTGTTCGACAGCGGCAAGATCGACGCAAGCGGTGCAGAGACCCACCAGCAGCCGGAGCGCCAATCCTATCGCCAGCACGCAGAAGCTCAGTCAGGTTTCAAGTACGGTGGCGACGATGACGTGTTCGCGGAGCTGTTTGGCCGGCACGCCAGATCCCAATCGCGCGGCAGGGATGTCCACTACACCCTGGCGATCGATTTCATCGAGGCCATCACGGGCGGCAAGAAGCGTGTCGGGATGGCCGATGGCAAGATGCTCGACATCAGTATTCCACCTGGGCTGATCGATGGGCAGACGTTGCGCCTGCGGGGGCAAGGGCTGCCAGGTGCCGGCGGCGCGGATCCGGGCGACATATTGGTCGAGATCCAC
>LNDR01000094.1 GCA_001464755.1 Rhizobiales bacterium Ga0077524 | reverse complement strand
CTCTGAACGTTCTCCTCGGTGAGGTCGCGCTCACGGCCCGCAAACATCGGCGCGAGCATGCCGTATATGCCCTCGACCGCGGGGGCGATCGGAACCGTGTCGTAGCGCACGCCGAGGGCATCGGCGCAGGCTGCGGCGTCGGTCAGGCTCTCGCTGGAGGTGAAGCGGTAGGGCAGCATCACGGCATGCACGCGATCCGGCCCGAGCGCATCCACCGCAAGGGCCGCCACCAGCGCCGAGTCGACACCTCCCGAGAGGCCCAGCACCACGCCCGGGAACCCGTTCTTGTTCACGTAGTCGCGCAGGCAGAGCATTGCGGCGTGGTAAGCTGCCGCGTCGCCCTCCTCGAGCAAGGCCTTGGCGCCTGGGTTGCATCGCCAGCCGTCCCCGTCGCGCTCCCAGTCCGTGACGACCAGCCCCTCCTCCCACGCCGGCATCTGCACGGCGAGGCTCGCATCACGATTGAGCACGAACGAGGCTCCGTCGAAAACAAGCTCGTCCTGTCCGCCCACCTGATTGACATAGGCAAGCGGCAGCCCGGCCTCCATAACCCGCGCCACCGCCACGTTGAGGCGCACGTCCGCCTTCCGCCAATCGAACGGCGACCCGTTGGGCACCAGCAGGATCTCGGCCCCACACTCGGAGAGGCATTCAACCACCTCTTCCTTCCAGATATCCTCGCAGATCGGCACGCCCAGCCGGACGCCGCGGAAGCTGATCGGACCGGGCAGTGGACCTGCGTCGAACACGCGCTTCTCGTCGAATGGCCCGTAATTCGGAAGGTCGACCTTGTAGCGGACGGCGGCCACGCGCCCTTCGTCGACCAGGGCCACAGCGTTGTAGACCTTGTCACCGTCCGGCCAGACCGTACCCACCAACACCGCCGGCCCTGGCCCCAGCCGCACGGCCAGATCCTCGACCGCCTCGCGGCAGGCGTTGGCGAACGCCGGCTTGCGGACCAGGTCCTCGGGCGGATAGCCGCAGATGAAGAGTTCGGGGAACAGGACGAGATCGGCGCCCAGTCCCGCCGCGTCCGCTCGCGCGCGCTCGAGCCGGGCGACGTTCCCCGCGATGTCACCAACGACCGGATTGAGCTGTGCGAGCGCGATTTTGAGGGTCATTGCAGATGCTGTCATGAAGGCCGGGCCGTGCCAGAGGGACGTTCCCCCCACTCTTACCGGGCTACGTCGGCAAGGCAAAGCGGGGCTCTCTTTCGTGGCGCACGGCGACTCCCCTTCGGGGAGCCGGCCGCCGTGCGCGTGGAGGGGAGACGCCGGGCGCCAGTAAAAACCCTCCTTAACCGGTCTGTGCCATGGTCTGCACTCCATTGCCCGTAGCGTAAGGTGTCAGGAATGGTTCGACTGCTTGGCATCGATGCCAAACGCAAGACGCTCAGCTTCAAGTGTGGGCTCTGCGACGGGCTGCACGAAGGCCCCCCGTCCTTCGCGCACAAGCGCCCGCCCTATTATTTCGACGTCCCCGAGGCCGACCGGGCGTCTCGCGTCGAGATCACCGACGATCTGTGTCACATCTCGCCGATCGAGCCGGACGGCAGCGATGCCATCTTCTGCATCCGCGCCACGCTCGACATTCCGATCATCGGGTCCGATGCCCCGTTCTGCTGGGGCGTCTGGGTGACCCACTCCGAGGAGGCCTACCTCCGCTACGTCGCGACCTTCGACAACGATCAGAGCGCCGACGGCGCCTTCGGCTGGCTGGCCGTCGTGATGCCCCACTACCGGCGCACCGCGCCCGGCGACTATCTGGAGCATCTCGCTTGCGACGTCGAATGGGGGACTGCGGGCCAGCGCCCCAAGGTCCGCGTCCGCCTCTGCGATCACCCGCTCTACGTCGATCAGATCAACGGCATCGAGTGGGAGCAGGCCGTCGAGATCGCCCGCCTCGCGATGCACGGCCCGGCGTGCGGGCAGCCGCACACTGACGCAACGCCCGCATAGTTCGGGTCGAGGCTGCACTTCGAGACCCGACGCCGCCTGGCCGCTCACTGCGATCCCTCGCTCAGCGAGCGGGACCATACAGTCGTCCCCCCTTACGTCGCCGCCTTCACCTTCGGCACATAGGGCTTCGACGTGAAGTGCTCGGCCGCCGGATCGGCGAACTTGAGCCCGGCGCGCAGGATCGCACCATCGTCGACCTTCGCGAGCGGCACATAATACCGGTCGTCGTCACGCTTGAACGTATCGTTCGACACCGCATTGTAGCAGCACAGGAATGTCCAGCGTCGGCGGTCCGACCGGTTCTGGTCCGAGCGATGCAAGGTGTTGCCGTGGAAGATGACCGCATCGCCCGGCTCCAGCACGCAATCGACGGTTTCGTACCTGGCCAGAATGTGGGGCATGCGCTCGGGGTCGATGGTGTTCTGCCCGGCAGTTACCTGGACGTGATCCAGCCGCCCGAGCTTGTGTGAGCCCCGCACCACCTTGAGGCAGCCGTTGTCGGCGTCCGTACGGTCGAGTGCGATCATCATCGAGAGCATCTTCGGCTCGAGGCACCCGTTGTAGTACCAATAGCCGTAATCCTGATGCCATTCCCAGGCGCCACCGACCCGCGGCTCCTTCGCGGTCAGCTTCGACTGGAAATGATAGACCGGCTCGCCGATCAGTGCCTCGGCGGTGTCCACCACCCGCGCGGAGCGTGCCGCAAGCCCATAGATGCTGTCGCCAGCACGATTCCAGAGCGAGATTCGCGTGGCCCCGCCTTCCTGGTCCGCCCTCAGAAGCGAGTGGTCGCGGATCGCCGGGTCCTGCTCCATGGCGCGCCTCAGAAGATCGGTCTCCTGGGCATCGAACAGCTTACGGACGAACACGAATCCGTCGTCATGATACCGTGCGATCTCGGCGGGCGTCAGGCGGGATGGCATGGCTGTGATCCTTGTCTGTTGTACTCAAACCTATCCGGCTAGCGCGATCGGGGCACGTCCCATGCTGCAGCAGTGGCTAATCACTCAGCTCGCACGGTTTGAGGTCGACATTCACGCCCTGCGCCTGCAACTCGACCGAGATCGCCGCTAAGCGCTCATTGTGGGCTGACACTGCCTCTCGCAGGCGACCAAGTCGACCTTGGGCGTTACTCAGACAGTTCCGAACTTCCGCAAGCTCGTTGGCGGAGGTGACATTGATGCGCCAGATCTCATTGTTCAGCTCAGTCGTCGTTCGAATGAGTTCATTGTTCAGCTCAGTCGTCGTTCGAATGAGTTCGTTGTTCAGCTCAGTCGTCTTTTGATGGAGTTCATTCTTGAGGTCTGTTGTCGTCTGAATGAGTTGATTGTTCAGTTCCGCAATTCGGAAGTTGGCGTCATCCTGCTGCTGGCGCAATTGCGTCCTCAGCTGCTGCATCGCCCCGCGCTCCTGCGAAAGCTTGGACAGTCCTCGTTTTGCGAGCCTGAGACAGGCCATGATCTCGGTTTCACCGAGGCCGCGCAGATCGAGACTTTCCAAGTCCAAGCCAGCCTCGCCCTCCGCTGGATCGGCGCTCCGACTCCACACGCAAAGCAGCTGATGCCCGCCCCATCGCGTATGAGGCAGCAAAGTCGTTTCCACGACAGCAACATGTGTCAGCCGATGCCCCGCCGCCAGGCGGGCCGGCAGCATATCGTAGTCGAACGCCACCATGTGTTCGTCGACGAGAGGCGCTACCTCGCGAAACGGCACGAGGACGACGACGTGCTCGCGAGCGATCTCCCCTATCGACTCGAGCATTGTCTTCCAGCCGGCAAAGTGTTCGAGCACGTTCGAGCAGACAATCACATCTGCCGGCTCGGGCTGGCCCCCTCCCGATGGGTCGAGAACCGCGAATCGGAATCCGGGATAGCGCTCAAGCGCAATCTCGATCCCTGCGCGCGCCACATCTGCGCCCCGCACGACACTCGCGGGAAATGCGTCCGCCAGGATCGGCACGGCATCACCCTCGGCGCACCCGTAGTCCAGGATGTCAACGCCACGGCGGTTGACGTGCGATTTAAGCCACTCAGGCATGAGTGAAACCAGCAGCCTGGCGAAGAACTGGGTCTGGTGGGGTCCCCCGCACTCTGCCCAATCGGTCTTGAACCGGTGATCCCAGTACTCCGACGAGTTGACTTGCATTTCTGTTTCTGAGCCCTCGCCAATGACCCGAGCCGACGACGCAGCGAACCTCCCACCGCTGGGCTCGAGTGCCGCGCAGGAGTACGACAACGACAAAAGGGTGTCATCCTGGCAATTCGGAGGCGACGGACAGCAATCCCGACGTCCACGGTTTCCATACTGTACGGCTCACGCCACCGGTGCCCGTTGCCATGGCGATCGACCCTTTATAGACCGCGCAACCTCGGACCGATGATTGAAGGGGCGTGCATGCAGGCCATGGACGGCTCGCACGGTCGTCCTCGCACGATCGGGTCGTACCGGTCTCCTGGAAATTCGGAACTTGGAGGTGCCCCCGCGCCGCGGCGCCGTGGACATTGCTGCCTCGATCGAGCGGTGATAAGCCCACCGCGATGCTCACCAGTCTGCAACAGAACAGCGGTCTCATCCGCTCCCTGATTCGCCGAGAGATCGAGCTCAAATACCAGGGCTCGACACTGGGCCTCGGCTGGTATGTCCTGAGCAATCTCG
>LNDR01000093.1 GCA_001464755.1 Rhizobiales bacterium Ga0077524 | reverse complement strand
GACCGCCGCCAAGAAAGCAAAGGCGGGGAAGAAGAAGGGTGGCGATACCGCCGAGTGACCGGGACTGGCAAGTGGTTGGCCGCTGTCCAACGTGCGGCCTCGATGCCCTCATCACTCGACGGGGCCGAGGTCGGCGATTGCGTGGCGGTGCGTCGATCGTCAAAGTGTTGAGAGACGACAGCAGAGGGCAGAGCAGGGGGCAGGTACCTCTTGCGGACCCGTCGCTTCGAGGAGCCAGAGCCGCACATGGTGTCCGCTGCCGAACAGCTTGCGTCGAACCTCAATTTTGGTGCTTTCGCTAAGGCGGAGGAGCTCAAGAAGCGCATCTGGTTCACGCTGGGTGCCCTGCTCGTCTATCGCCTGGGCACGTTCATCCCGCTGCCCGGTATTGACCCGCAGCGCTTCGCCGAGATCTTCGAGCGCAGCTCTCAAGGCATCTTAGGCCTCGTCAACCTGTTTTCGGGCGGCGCCATCGAGCGGATGGCGATCTTCGCGCTGAATATCATGCCCTACATCTCTGCATCGATAATCATGCAGCTGATGTCGTCCATCGTACCGTCGCTCGAGGCCCTCAAGAAGGAGGGCGAGCAGGGCCGGAAACAGATCAACCAGTACACCCGTTATCTAACGGTGGCTCTGGCAACGTTCCAAGCCTATGGTATCTCGATAGGCCTCGAAGGCCAGGGCGTCGTCTACGATCCGGGATGGTTTTTCCGGGTATCGACCGTGATCACGCTGGTTGGCGGCACCATGTTCTTGATGTGGCTCGGCGAGCAGATCACGCAGCGTGGCGTCGGAAACGGCACATCGTTGATCATATTCGTCGGGATCGTGGCCGGGCTTCCGAGTGCCATGGCCGGCCTTTTCGAGCTCTCGCGGACGGGCGCGCTGCGCCCCGAAATCCTGATCTTGCTGCTGATCGTGATGCTCGCGACAGTGGCGGCCATTGTGTACATGGAGCGCGCGCAGCGCCGGCTGCTGATTCAGTACCCGAAGCGTCAGGTCGGTAACCGGATGTTCCAGGGAGAGGCGTCGCATCTGCCCTTGAAGCTGAACTCTTCAGGTGTCATTCCGCCGATCTTTGCTTCGTCGCTGCTGCTGCTTCCGATCACGGCGGCGCAGTTCATGAGCACCGGCCAGAGCGGGCCCGAGTGGCTGACGAATGCAGTGGCGCTCTTGGGTCGAGGTCAGCCGGTTTATCTGCTCACATACGTCGCACTGATCGTGTTCTTCGCCTTTTTCTATACAAGCGTAGTCGTGAATGCGACCGATACGGCCGACAACCTGCGCAAGTATGGCGGTTTCATACCGGGCATCCGTCCCGGCGCGAAGACCGCCGAATATATCGACTACGTGCTGACCCGTATCACGGTGCTCGGAGCCATTTACCTGGCACTGGTGTGTGTGCTGCCCGAGATGATGATTTCATATTGGGCAGTCCCCTTCTATTTCGGCGGAACGTCGCTCATGATCGCTGTCAGCGTGACGATGGACACCGTTGCCCAGGTCCAAAGCCACTTGATTGCTCAGCAGTATGAGGGATTGATCAAGAAGGCGAAGCTGCGCGGCGCATCGACGCGCGGCGGCCGCCGCTGAGGTACAGGGAGCCCCAGTGATGAACTTGATTCTGATCGGGCCACCGGGAGCCGGAAAAGGCACCCAGGCCAAGCAGATCGAGAGCACGCACGGGATCGTGCAGCTTTCGACTGGTGATATGTTGCGCGCCGCGGTGAAGGCAGGCACTGAGGTCGGCAAGCGCGCCGAGCTCATCATGAAGAAGGGCGAACTCGTTCCTGACGAGGTCGTCATCGGAATAATCTCCGACCGCATCGATCAGCCGGATTGCCACCACGGCTTCATCCTCGACGGTTTTCCTCGCACTCTGCCGCAGGCGGCCGCGTTGGATGACATGCTCAGGGCCAAGAGCAAGAAGCTCGATGTGGTCATCGAGCTGAAGGTGGATCCCAAGCTTCTGGTCGAGCGCATCGTCGGCCGATACACCTGCGCCAAGTGCGGCGAAGGCTATCACGACGTTTTCAAGAAGCCCGAAAAGTCTGGCGTCTGCGACGTCTGCAGCAGCACAGAGTTCGCTCGTCGCCCTGACGACAACGCCGAGACGATGAACACGCGGTTGATGGCATATTACCGCGATACGTCGCCCTTGATTGGCTATTACTTCTGTAAGGGCAACCTGCGGACGGTGGACGGTATGGTCGCCATCGACCAGGTCGAGCGTGCGATCGAGAAGCACTTGGTGGAGGCGCGTGGCTGATTCACCGATCGCCAGACACCAGGGTCCAGCTTGACGGCAGCGATCAAGCGTTTCTATAGGTTTCTCAATGGTCCTGTGCGTCAGTCTCGCCCGGGGCCGATTCATTTCCGGAACATGGGCATCATCCTAGCCGCGTAGCGACGAAGCGGGTTGATGCCACACAGAGAGTTGAGCAGGAGACGACGATGACCAGACGTTGTGAGTTGACCGGTAAGCTGCCGATGTCGGGGCAATTGCGTAGTCACGCCGAGAACAAGACGAAGCGGACCTTTCGCCCCAACCTCGTCAACGTGACCCTGTTGAGCGACGCCTTGAAGCGGCGCGTGCGCCTCAAGATCAGTGCCCACGCGCTACGCTCGGTCGAGCACCGCGGTGGCCTGGACGCATTCCTGATCAAGGCAAAGAAAGACGAGCTTTCCGATCGTTGCCGCGACCTCAAGCGCGAGATCGAGAAGCAGCGGGAGGCAGCGGCAGCCACCGCCTGACGACCGCCAGAGTCTGTCGTGGCTGGGCGTCAGGGCGGGGCCTTCAGGTTGTCCTTCGAGGTTATCCCGTAGGTGCGCGAGGAAGCATCCCCGCGCGACCTTCGCGGTCAGTAGGTCGCAAACATGCGCGCGATCTCGGGCTTGTCGCTCGTTCGCGTCAACGCAAGTGCTAACAGGATGCGGGCCTTCTGCGGCGTTAAGTTGTCCGCGGCAAGCAGGCCAGCCTCCCGGCTTTTCTGCGGGTGGAACGTACGTCCGGACCCCGCTCGCGACGAGGCGACGACAACGATGCCGGCCGCAACCGCCTCCTTGGCGGCCTCCATCTCGGGAGGCGAAAGCAGGCCAGGCGCAAACGCCGCGAGAACGATGCCTTTCGCGCCCGCTTTGATGAAAGCGCGGATAGCAGTGCCGTCGTCGCCGGCGTAGCTGTAGGCGATGTCGACGCGGGGCAGCGCATCGAGGCCGCGGATGTCGAACTCGGTGTCGGGCGAGCGCCGTCGCATCGGCTGGCGATAATACGCAACCATATCGCCATCCGCATGTCCGAGGACGCCGAAATCTGGCGTCCGAAACGTCTGCAGCCGCGCGGTCGATGTCTTCGTCACCTCGCGTGCCGCCTGGATCTCGTCGTTGAGGCAGACGAGCACGCCAAGCCCGCGGGAAGAGGGGTGACCTGCGACACGGACCGCATTGACGAGGTTCAACCCGGCATCTCCGGAGAGCGCGCTCGCCGGTCGCTGTGCGCCAACGAGCACGATCGGGACGGTTACTTTGGCCGTCAGATTCAGCGCATAGGCTGTCTCCTCGAGCGTCGCCGTGCCGTGCAGGATGACGATACCGGCGAGATCTGGGTGATCCGCCACCGCTTTGTCGGCGGCGAGGACCACCGCCTTCCACTCGGGAAACGCCATGGCCGTTGACGGGATGGCCTTGAAGCGAATGGGGATGACGTCAGCGACCTCGCGCACCTCCTTGTAGCGCTCGACCATCTCATCGGCCTCGAGCATGCGGCCAGATGACGTGTACTCGAAGAGATCCAGCGGGCCGATGCCCGATAGAGATGTAATAGTGCCGCCTGTTCCGATCACGGCTACTTTGGGCTTGTTGGGCATAGCTGATGATGTCCTGAGACTTGGTGAGGGTGAATGCTCGTCAGCCTGCCATCGTCGGACGTGATGGTCGAGAGCCGGTTTCGGGCGAGATGCCTCTCGAGCGGGCAGAGGGAGTACTGGGCGAGAGCGCAACGAACAAGAGCGGGAGACCCACTCCTTCGTTCGGAGTATTGAGATGCCGAGCCAGTCGCTCGTCGGCAGCGCCGGTGTGCACCGGATGACCGTGATCTGTGCGAGCCGTCCGGAGGCGGGTATGGGCGAAAGCAAGAGCGGAAGGACGACTGACGACCGGGCCGTTTGGCTCTACGACGGACTTTGTGGCTTCTGCTCGTGGTCGGTACGCTTTGTTCTGCCCCACGAGCGCGGGGCATCGAGCCGGTTTGTCGCCATCCAATCCAAACTGGGTCGGCAACTCGCCATCGAGCACGCCATCGATCCGGACGCGCCATCGACATTCCTGTTCCTCGAGCATGGGCACGCCCACGAGAAATCCGATGGAGTGATCGCGCTTGCCGGACATCTGTGCTGGCCGTGGCGAGCGCTGCAGTGCTTGCGTGTCATTCTGGACTTCCCCCGAAAAAGTGGAGGGCTTTTCTGATAGATTTATCGAATCAGAGGAGCGGCAATGGGCAAGACGAAGACGGAGAAAGGACGCGTCAT
>LNDR01000092.1 GCA_001464755.1 Rhizobiales bacterium Ga0077524 | reverse complement strand
GCCGCCCGCCATCACGGCCTACGCTCTGCCATCAGGATCAAGCCGCCCTCCGACCGCTCTGCACCCCTGATGACACCCACTCAGTTCGTCGAGGGACCTTATATTGGCACCTTCGCCAAGTATGAGGGACTTCTCGATCTTTGCATCGCGGCGACCCAGCTGCGAAAGGCCAGATCCGACTTCAAGGTCCTCCTAGTCGGCGATGGACCTGTATTCAGCGAGGTCCAGGCCTACTGCAAGGCGCACGATGATTCGGGCTGCATCATCCTGCGAGAGCGCGTTCCATTCGCAGATGTGCCGAGATACTATTCCTTGATCGACATCGCGGTATTTCCGCGAACCCCAAATGAAATCACAGAGATGGTTTCGCCGCTTAAGCCATTCGAGGCTATGGCAATGGGCAAGCCGGTGATCGGCTCAGACGTCGAGGCGATCGCCGAGATCATCCAGCATGATCGCACCGGCTGGCTCTTCGAGAAGGGCAACGTGGCAGCCTTGAAAGATGTACTCGAGACATCGATCGACAGGCGATCCGATCTGCCCGGTCTCGGCCGCACGGCGCGCGAGTTCGTAGCAGAGCACCACGACTGGCGAGTGATCGCGCGTCGGATAGCGGATGGATGGACCAAGCTCCGCCCGGCACAATGAGCCAGTCAGGCAGTACAGGCTTTCTCGGCACTGAGTATTCGCCACGACTCCGTCCGGAATTTGCCCCGTGGGCGAATTGAACTCAATCGTCCACGATCTTCTGTTTCGGCCCAACGCCGCGGAAAAAGCGAGAGATGAAAGACTTATCGCGCAGATGCGCTGGCGTCTCGTTCTTCACGAAATCAAACACGCGGCCATCGCGCATGCCATAGTTCGCCACCTTGTCCACGCTGCCTGTCGGATTGAAGTAGACTGCAACGACCTTGCGATCGACCTCCTCTTCCTTGAAGAATGCGCTCTGCTTGGTGGTGGACGAAATGTAATAATAGGCATTGCCGCCGGGCAGCGCGGACGTGGTCGCCGGAGTGCCGAGCGCCATGCGCACCGAGTCCTCGGTCATCCCCGGTTGAACCTGTTGCAGGTCGGTCTCCTGGAATTGATGCCCGTGCTTCAGTGTCGTTGCCGAGCACCCCGCAAGCACAACCATAGCCGATCCGACGCCAGCCAGAAGCAAGGCCCGCCCGTTACTCGAGCGCCCGGCGCAAGTTCTGCCCCTTCCGCCCGCGGCTGCGTCGCGATCACCCGACATGCATTTCCCCGTCACTGGCGCCCTCCGACCTGCAGCGTTATACGAGCAGGAGAATCGGACGCGCTGCGCCTCTCATCCCCACTACTCGGAACCAGAGCACATGACAACGTCCACTCCCCTCCTGCCTGTGAGTGATCTGCTTTTCACATGATCCCTCCGGTATTCGACCCGAGCGGTGCGCCGCGAATGATGGATCAGGCATGCTTGGTTGGCTCAAAGACAGAAAGTTGCGGCAACGAACAGGGCAGCAGCTTTATGAGAGGATTGTGGCACAGTCGCGCGATCCGGATCTTTACGCGAAGTGTGGCGTGCCAGACACAATGGATGGCCGCCTCGAGATGGTCCTGCTTCATACGGTGCTCACCCTGGACCGGCTGCACGCGGAAGGCGCCGCTGGTCAGCGCCTTGGTCAGCAGGTGATGGAACATCTGGTCGCGGACATGGACGATGCGCTTCGCCGCATCGGCCTGGGCGACGACAGCGTCTCTCCCAGGATCAAGCGATTAGCCTCGGCGATCGCCGAGCGGGCGCGCGACTACCGATCCGGCTTCGCCGACGCGACTGCGGGATCGACCGACGATCCGCTGGAGGTCGCCCTGCTCGAACACGTGTTTGCCGCAACCGACGCGACCGCCCCGAATGAAGCCCGCGCTGGCGTCCGCCTCCTGGCCAGCTACGCGCGCCGGGCCCGCCCGGAACTCGAACGAGTCGCGTCGCGGGAGATTCTCGC
This sequence comes from Rhizobiales bacterium Ga0077524, assembly GCA_001464755.1. GTDB lineage: Bacteria > Pseudomonadota > Alphaproteobacteria > Rhizobiales > Hyphomicrobiaceae. The sequence continues at coordinate 2,494 of LNDR01000092.1, read as the reverse complement.
CGGAAATCTCGCGTTCCCTCCGGTTCTCGAGCCAACCGGCACCGGTTTGGAGACACGGTCATGAACGCCCTCGATTGGACACACACTGTCCGCGATCTGCCCGCAGGTGGACTAGCAATCACCCGAAAAGCCTCGCCTGAGGAGGCGCTTCGCCTCGCCAAGGAGCTGGCCATCGTCTCGGTCGACGCACTGAGCGGGAGGTACCGCATCACACCTATGTCCAATGGACGCCTCGGCGTCTCGGGCACCGTCGAGGCGCGCGTCACCCAGGAATGCGTCGTCACCCTGGAGCCCGTAACCTCGACCGTCTCGGTGCCCTTCGATGTGATCTTCACGCCGCACGCCCACGTTCCCGATCCCGAGATCGAAGGCTCCCTCGGGGATCTCGAGAGCCCCGACGAGGAACCGATCGAGAATGGCGTTCTCGACATCGGGCGCGTCGTCGTCGAGGAACTCGTCAGCGGTCTCGATCCCTATCCTCGCCGCGAAGGCGCGAGCCTCGACTGGACCGACGAGAAAGCAGCCGCCTCCGTCGCAAGTCCCTTCGCAGCCCTGGCGCGCCTCAAGCGGTCGAACGATCCGGAATGAGCCCCAGCTGCGCCAAGCGCGCGCATGCGACGCCTCGAATTCCAATTGTATCGGCGCTACGGAGCGCTATCTTTGCGCGAGCCGACCGGGGAGCCCAGCAGCACGCCGAGGCAGTTGCGGCGCGGTACGAATAACGAAACGGACGAGCACCATGGCAGGGTCGACGACACTTGCGCTCGATGCGATGGGCGGCGACCACGGCCCGGAGGTCGTCGTCCCGGGCGCGGCCCTGTCGCTGTCTCGACATCCCGAATTGCGTTTCATTTTGGCGGGCGACGCGGCCCGCATCAATGCCTGCCTTGCCGAGCATCCCGATCTCAAGAATTGCGCCCGTGTCGTCCACACCGACCTGTCGATCGGTATGCACGACAAGCCGAGCCAGGCGCTTCGACGCGGCAAAGGCACGAGCATGTGGCTCGCCCTCGAGGCCGTGAAGAACGGGGAGGCCCAGGCCGCCGTATCCGCCGGCAATACCGGCGCACTGATGGCGCTAGCCAGGCTCGTGCTTCGCCAGATGCCCGGCATCGAGCGTCCGGCGATCGCGGCTCAGTGGCCTACGATCGGCCGCCCTTCGATCGTGCTCGACGTCGGCTCCAACATCGGCGCCAGCGCCCGCCAGCTCGTTGAGTACGCCCTGATGGGCGCCGCGATGTCCCGCGCCCACTTCGGCAACGAGCGCCCGACCGTCGGACTGCTCAATGTCGGCGTCGAGGAGATCAAGGGCAACGAGGAGGTCCGCCAGGCGCATGCCCTTCTAAAACAGGGAAACCTTGGCTTGAACATTGATTACAAAGGTTTCGTCGAGGGCGACCAGATCGGCCAGGGCATCGCAGATGTCATCGTGGTCGAAGGCTTCGCTGGCAACATCGCCCTCAAAACCGCAGAGGGCACGGCCCGCCAGATCGCTACATATCTGCGCACCGCCATGAGCCGCTCGGTGGTCACGCGCATCGGTGCCGTCCTCGCCAAAAGCGGGTTCGAGGTGCTGAAGGGCCAGATGGATCCGCGCCGTCTGAACGGTGGTCCATTTCTGGGTCTGAACGGTATTGCCATTAAGAGCCATGGCGGCACGGACGCGTTGGGTTTTGCGACCGCCGTCGATCTCGGCTACGAGATGGCCGAGAAGCGCGTCATCGACCGCATCGCAGCCGACATCGCCTCGATTGCCGGCAAGCTCGATGCTCCGGTCGGAGGAGGGCCGGGCTAGACCGGCCGGGCTTTGACACGTGGCTTGGGAGCGGGCCACTGTCCCGTTTGGCAGACCCTCCCGGCCACGGCAGTCGGGTCGGAGGGAGAAGCCCCTCTCTGATGCCAATGCGACGACTGGACGGTGAAGCGGGTATCGGTGATGCAGAAGCAAGTCTCGGAGCGAGGTGCCAACGTGGCGGTCAATCGATCGGTGATCCGGGGAGTCGGCGCCTACCTGCCGAAACGAATTATCACGAACGAAGAGATGGCCCGCCTCGTCGATACGACCGACGACTGGATCGTCGAGCGGACGGGCATCCGCCAGCGCCATATCGCCGCCGAAGGCGAACTCACCAGCGATCTCGGCATTGCAGCCGCGCGTCAGGCCCTCGTGCTCTCCGGCATAGACCCGGTCGAGATCGATCTCGTCGTGTGCGCCACCGCAACCCCCGATCGCACGTTCCCCGCCACGGCCGTGAGGATTCAGGCTGGCCTCGGTATCGTGAAGGGCGCCGCGTTCGATATCCAGGCCGTTTGCTCGGGCTTCGTCTATGGATTGACGACGGCCGACAACTTCCTGAAAACGGGCCAGTTCAAACGCGCACTCGTCATCGGTGCCGAGACCTTTTCTCGCATCCTCGATTGGGAGGACCGGACCACCTGCGTGCTCTTCGGAGACGGTGCAGGCGCCGTCGTGCTCGAGGCTCAACCACAGCAC
>LNDR01000091.1 GCA_001464755.1 Rhizobiales bacterium Ga0077524 | reverse complement strand
CGCGCAACTCAAAGCGAGGCGAGGCCGCAGAACCTCCCCGTCGAAACAACGTAAGGGTGACAAACGATGCGACATAAATCAAAAGGCCGACGTTTCAACCGCGACAGTGGCCATCGGCAGGCGATGTTCTCGAACATGACCGCCTCGCTGATCAAGCACGAGCAGATCGTCACGACGTTGCCGAAGGCAAAGGACCTCCGGCGCATCGTCGAGAAGTACATCACGCTCGCCAAGCGCGGCGATCTCAATTCGCGGCGCCTCGCCGCCTCGCGCATGCGCGACGAGGATATGGTCAAGAAGCTCTTCGACGTCCTCGGCCCGCGCTACAAGGACCGCAACGGCGGCTACACCCGCGTCCTGAAGGCGGGCTTCCGCTTCGGCGACAGCGCCCCGCGCGCCGTGATCGAACTCGTCGACCGTGACGAGAGCGTGAAGGGCAAAGAGGATCGCGAGCGCCACGAGGCCATGCTCAAGGAGCAGGGTGACGGCGCGTCCGCCGGCTGAGCCGTCGCCGACGCGTCTGATCACACCTCATTGCTGTGTTGCCCCACCGGCGTGGCTGCGTAAGCCGCGCCGTCTGGTTACTCGGTCGGCCGCTACGACCACCCCGGCATCACCCGCCCGCAGCCACCTGCGGGCACTTCTCATGCAGCAGCTTGTTGATCGCCTTGACCAGTGGCTTGCGGAAGATCCCGAGATTGTCCTCGAGCTTGGCCGCCGTGAACGCGAGCCCCTTGATCATACTGGGTCCCTCCACCGACTTGAGGTTGACCCACACCCGCTTGACCTTTCCATCCTCGAGTTCCGCCTTCGGTGCCAGCACAGCAGTGACGTTGGAAGGCTCGTTGTCACGTTCGATGATGCACGTCACGGTGTGGGCCGGAAACTCGACAGTCGCTTTCTGATCTTTCAGCGCCGAGACGATGGTGGCCCGCGCAAGCTTGAGGTCGACCGAGCAGCGTGCATCGCCAAAGCCCCAGCTCATCTTGCCCGACGCCGAGCCTTGCTTCAGGTCGGCCTTGGCCCACGTCTTTGACAATCCGCACATGAAATCGCCGTTCGCGGGCGCCTTCTTGGTGATCAGGTCGCACAATCGCTTCTCACACGCCTTGAGGGCTTCCTTTTCGCCTTTGGGCTCCTCCAGTGCGACGGCACCGTAGACCGAGACCACCACAGCGATGCCGCTCGCGGCGAGACGCGCTGCGATCAACTTGAGCCACATGAGATCCCCCGTATCGCCGCCTCCAGAAAGTATTAGGTCAGATGGGAGAGAATTACGGCTCGAGCATGATCTCGAGGCGAACATAGCCTAGCAAACAGGGACGTGTGGCCGGCGAGCAGCAGCACGTGGCGCACACGCGGAAAGAATTGTGAACGCCCTCCCGTCATAAAACCGACGTGCGGGGCTTGCGCGAGGCTTGACGGCCGGTCCACCATGGATCCGCCGCGTCCTTGATCTCAGGCGCGGGGCGCGGCATAGCGTCCGGCTGCCTGAGAGACAAAGGAGCGAAGCCATGGGTAATGCCAATGGCGGGGCGGGCCGTAGCGCCCGCTGCATCGCACTGGTCGGACCCTACATGTCCGGCAAGACCACCTTGCTCGAAGCCATTTTGCATCGCACTGGGGCAATCTCGCGCCAGGGCACCATCACCGACGCGAATACGGTCGGCGACGCCTCGCAGGAGGCCCGTGCGCACGGCATGAGCACGGAGCTGAATACCGCCGACGTGGAGTTTCTGGGCGACCGCTATACCTTCGTCGATTGCCCCGGCTCGATCGAGTTCCAGTCCGAGGCCGAGGCCGTGCTTGCGGCTGCCGACGCCGCGATCGTCGTCACCGAGCCCGACCCCAAGCGCGTCCCGGCCCTGCAGGTGATCCTCAAGCAACTCGAGAAGCGCGGCCTTCCGCATTTCCTGTTCCTCAACAAGATCGATAGTTTCGACACGCCCGTCCGCGAAATTCTACCGATGTTGCAGCCGGCTAGTCCAAAGCCCCTGGTGCTGCGGCAGGTCCCCATCTGGGAGAACGGGATTGCGACCGGTTTCGTCGATCTGGCGCTCGAGCGCGCCTTCATCTACCGCGAACATGCGCCGTCCGAGATGATCGAGATGCCGGCGACCGTTGCGGACCGCGAGAAATCGGCCCGTTTCGAGATGCTCGAGAAACTCGCCGACTACGACGACGAGTTGATGGAGCAGCTGCTTTCAGACATCGCTCCGCCCCGTGACCGCATCTTCGACGATCTGGCGCGCGAGCTGAAGGAAGGGCTGATCTGCCCGGTGCTTGTTGGCTCGGCGGCCAACGGCAACGGCATCTTGCGGCTCCTAAAGGCAATCAGGCACGAAGCCCCGTTCGTCGAAGAGACGGCAAAGCGCCTCGGTCTCGCCGGGCAGGCGTCGGCAGCGCACGTGATCAAGACCGCCTACACATCGCACGGGGGCAAGCTGTCGCTGGCACGCGTGCTCACGGGCACTCTCGAGGAAGGCGACACGGTCACGGGCAATGGCACCGAAGGGCGGATCGCCGGCGTGCTCTCGCTGATGGGGCAGGAGGCAAAGAAGCGAGGCCCAGCCAAGGCCGGCGATACGGTTGCACTGGCGCGTCTCGAGAAGGTCAAGACCGGCGAGACCCTCACGACCGGCGCTAAAATCGAGCAGCTCGGCGCGGCCGAGCCGCCGCCACCCGTGCTGGGCGTGGCTATCTCGCTCAAGGAACGCAAGGACGAAGTCAAGCTGACGTCGGCGCTCGCCAAGGCCATGGAGGAGGACATCTCGCTCAAGCTCGACCATGTGCACGACACACACCAGATGGTTCTGTGGGGCCAAGGCGAGATGCATCTGCGTGTCACGCTAGAGCGGCTGAAGCGCAAGTCGGGCATCGAGGCTGTGACGCAGCCGCGCCAGCTTCCCTATCGCGAGACGATCCGGAAAAGCACCACCATCCGCGCACGCCACAGGAAACAGTCGGGCGGGCACGGCCAGTTTGGCGACGTTGTGCTCGAGATTGCGCCGCTCGCCCACGGCGAGGGCTTCCGCTTCGAGGAGAAGATCCATGGCGGTGTGGTGCCACGCCAGTTCATCCCCTCGGTCGAGATCGGCGTGAAGGACTACCTGCAGACCGGACCGCTGGGCTTTCCCGTGGTCGACGTGGCGGTGACGCTGACCGATGGCTCGTACCACACGGTCGACTCGTCCGACATGGCCTTCAGGCAGGCCGGGCGCCTCGCGATGTCGGAAGGCATGCCGAAGTGCCAGCCGGTACTGCTCGAGCCGATCATGCACGTCAAGATCACGGTGCCTTCGGATGCGACGAGCCGCATCAATGCCCTGATCTCGCAGCGCCGCGGCCAGATCCTGGGGTTCGACGCGCGCGAAGGTTGGATCGGTTGGGATGTCGTCGAAGCCAGGATGCCGGAAGCGGAGATCCAGGATCTGATCGTGGAGCTGCGCTCGGCGACATCAGGTGTCGGCACGTTCACGGCAAGGTTCGATCACCTGGCCGAGCTGACCGGCCGTCTCGCCGATCAGGTTCTCGCCGGCCAGAAGCAGGCTGCCGAGTAGCTCGGATGGATGCGGGAAACTGCGGCCGGCGTCTTGGAGACGGCGGCCGCAGTTCAGGAACTCAAAAGCGCGTCACTCCAGCTTGATGCCTGCGGTCTTGATGACCTCTGCTGTCGCATTCCAATCGTCGTCCCAGAGCTTCTGCATCTCCTCGACCGTCTGGACGACAGGAATATTGGCGACCAGTGCCATGCGCTGCTTCCACTCGGGCGTCGATCCGATCTCGCGTGCCTTGGCGTTTAACGTCGTGATGATCTCCTTGGGCGTTCCGGGTGGCGCATAGAGACCGAACCAGCTCGCCATGTCGGCATCCTTGACGCCGCATTCCGTCAGCGTTGGCACGTCGGGCAAATCGGCGAAGCGCGTCGGCGCATTCACGCAGAGCATGATCAATTTGCCCGCCTTGACGTGCGGCAGCGTCGACGCCTCGTTCATGAGCTGGATGTTGCCGGCGAGCAGGTCGTTGAGGCTGTCGGCGCCGCCCCGATACGGAATATGGGCGATGTCGACACCGGTCCTGAACTTGAGCATCTCGTGGCGCAAGTGTGGTTGGGTGCCCGCTCCCGACGAGCCGAAGTTCAGCTTGCCCGGGTTCTTGCGAGCATAGTCGAGCATCTCGGCGAAGGTCTTGGCGCCGACCGACGGGTGGATGGTGAAGCCCGACACCGCATTGCCCGTGTGTGCGACAGGGAGGAACTGGCGCGCATCGAAGCTGGCTTTGCGCAGGATCGGCAGCCCGACGGTGCCCGTGTTTCCGGTGAAGAGAAAAGTATGGCCGTCGGGAGTCGCCTTGAACGCGGCCTCGTTGCCGATCATCCCCGATGCGCCGCCCCGGTTCTCGATGACAAATTGCTGGCCGAAGGCATTGGTCA
>LNDR01000090.1 GCA_001464755.1 Rhizobiales bacterium Ga0077524 | reverse complement strand
CGGCAAGACGATCCGTTGCAAGCGAGGCGAAACGTCGTTCTGATGGCCAAGGACTGCTGGCGTTGGCATCTGGCATCGCGGGGGCGCGCACGGAGCGTCGGTCCGCGATGCTCGAATGTACTGATTGGCCAACGTCCTCGCCGCGAGTGCGGCAACCCGCGCGCCTCCAGTGCCCGCTGCCCTTGATCTCCCACTCCAATTCACCATGTTGCAGCGCAGCAATCATGCTGCGTTGCAACTGAGGTGCTCATGTCCGGTATTCGGCAGACACTGTCCCAACTCAAGGCGTTCCGAGGCAATCGTACGAGGTTGGTGACTGAAAATGCCGGGAAACGGCCCCTCGACGGCTCTGGAGCCGCCAACCGCCTCCACGCGCAATCACCGGATGGCGTCAATGCCGGCAATCTAGGCATGTACGTCTATGTTCCCGAAAATTTGTCCAGCAACCCGCCTCTCGTCGTCGCTTTGCATGGCTGCGGCCAGACGGCCTTCGACTACGAGCAGGGAACCGGCTGGTCCAAGCTGGCGGATCGCCACGGTTTCATGGTCCTCTATCCGGAGCAGCACCCCACCAACAATGCCAACCGCTGCTTTTCTTGGTTTCAGCCCGGGGATATCGGTCGCGATCTCGGGGAAGCGCGGTCCATCCATGAAATGGTCGAGCACGCGATCTCAAACTTCGGCGTCGACCGCCAAAGAGTATTCATCACCGGTTTGTCGGCGGGTGGTGCGATGGCGGCCGTCATGCTCGCTACGTACCCGGAAGTGTACGCGAGCGGCGCCATCATCGCCGGGCTTCCCTACGGAAGCGCGCATTCTGCGCAGGAGGCGTTCAAGGTCATGTTCAATGACCAACAGCCTTCGGCTCGGGCACTAGGTGATCGCGTTCGCGCCGCCTCGCGGCACCAGGGACCCTGGCCCCGGGTGTCCGTGTGGCACGGCACGGCCGACAGCACCGTCAAGCCTTCGAATGCCGAGAATCTCGTCAAGCAATGGTCCAATGTGCACCAACTCTCCCTTGAGCCTTCCAAGCTGGAGGCGCTTGGCCCGCATACGCGCCGCATCTGGGAGGACGTCGACGGCAACAAGCTGGTCGAGTCTATCTCCGTCGTTGGCATGGGGCATGGCGTGCCGCTGGCGTCTCCGACCAGCCCAGACTGTTACGGGGTGCCTGGCCCCTTCTTTCTCGACGTTGGTCTTTCTTCGACCGCTCATATCGCCGATTACTTCGGCTTCGATAGCGGCGTTGGTGCCGAAACCTTCACGCGCTGGTCCGGGCCGGATACCGTTGGCATGCGAGACCAAGCCGGGCGACCGTCTGCAAAATCTGACGGCCATCACCAAGCCGTTCTACGCGACCCTAACACTGTCATTGCCGCCGCATTCCAGGCCGCCGGGCTGCCGGCACCGGCGGTGATGCGAGGAAGACGGGGTGTGGATCCCAACGCGATCATCGAGGCCACGCTCAAGGCTGCCGGTCTTCGGCGAAAATGAGCTGAGACTCGTTCCGACCGAGCGGTAGTTGCTATCTCTCAGATCCTGCAATGTTTTCCGAAACCAATGATCGGTTCCTGCGTTTCGGAAACATACCCATAAAAGGATGCGTTATGAGCAAAGCCAGACCGAAACGACCGGGGCGTCAATCCAGCCCTGCGCGCGAAGCCAGCAAGCCTCGCGGTTCCGCGACCGAGAGCGGGAAGAACCGCACGTCTTCTGCTCCCGACATCAAATCCAGCAAGGCAACAGGAAGATCGGGAAAGCCAACGGCATCACGGGTGACCAAACCGAAGCAGACCCCATCCAAGAAGACGACGAAAGAGCGCGCTCCCGTCACCGCCGAAGCAAAACCACGGGCGGCCGCACAATCGACACCGCGACAAGCGCGCCGACAGTTCGAACTGCCGACGACGCCGGCACCGCCTGAGAAGATCGCCAGCGAGTTCAAAGAGGAGCCACTCCCACTTCAAGACCTGCAATCCCAGCGGCCTCTCGACGGCGCCGTCGAGCCAGTGCGGACGGGTGTCGATGACAACGGCCAACCTGAGCCGCAGTCACTCGCGCAACCGCCCGCAACAACACGTCGCTCAGCGATGGTGGGTGTCATGAGGGCGAACGTGGAGATCCAACAGGTCATGACCAGCAGAGCCGTCGCAACTGTTCGCTTCGCAGCAAGCCTGGCGCGTTGTCGCTCGCCGATGGACTTGTGGGCGGCACAACTTCGGTTCGTCAGTGACTTCCTCCACCCCGGTGCTCCTCGCAAGTAGTCGCCTCTACCCCGATACGATGCCCTCCAGGTTCACCTTGGCCTGGAGTGCCTTCAGGGGTTTATCTGCGTCCTGCCGGCCTCTCTGAATGCAAGATCAATGGCGCCTACGACATTTGATGCAGGGCATTTACTCGAGTATTCTTGAGGCGGGACAGTCGAGTGTCCATCTGACACCTGTACTGGGGAACTCATGTGAGATGTTCGCGCCAAGACCCACGCGCGCCATCTTACCGACGACCGTCGAGCCAAATCCCCGCCTTTTCGGGGAATCGGTCGGAGGTCCGCCTTGCTCGACCCAGCTCAGCGAAAATCGGCGTTCGCCTCCCTCTTCGTGCAGGCGCCAAGTGAGGTCAATATTGCCAGTGCAGTTTGCGAGGGCTCCGTACTTGCCGGCATTTGTCGCGAGTTCATGGATCGACATGCCGATAATCTGAGCGGCGCCCGCCCGGAGCCGCAGCACCGGACCGCGCAAATGGATACGCGTATCGGCGAGGTCTTGAAAATGCGACAGCTGGGACCTTACCAGCTCGTCCATCTCAATCCCGCGCCATTGGTTTTTGACTAACAGGTCCTGGTTCGCTGCGATGGAACGGAGGCGGGCAGAGAAACGCTCCAAAAAATGCTCAGGTGTGGCGTCCGCTGTCTGGCGGGCAACCGCAAGCACGAGGCTGAGCACATTTTTCTCGCGATGGGAGACCTCACGCATGATGAGTTCAATCTGTTCCTCATGCCGCTTGCGCTCGCTGATGTCCCGCCCGGTTCCTCGATAGCCACAGAACTTGCCCGTGCGGTCGAACACCGGGTCACCGTTGATCGAGATCCATATGTTTGTGCCGCGCGCGTCGAGGCACTGATACTCCAGTTTTCGGAACGGGCGATGCTGCCGCAACAATTCCCGATGCTCGGCCCATTGCTCCTTCCCCAGACCAGAGGAGGGTATCTCCCAATAGGTCTTACCGAGCCAATCGGCCGGGACGACGTTTGCCTCTTTGCCAGAGGCCTCGTTGACTTCAGTGAAGCGGAAGCACGCATCTTGTTCCCAATACCAGTCCGACGACATTGCGACGAGGGAACGGAACCTCGCGTCGCTCTTGGACAACGCTGCTTCGACACGTTTGCGCTCGGAGATCTCCGCTTCGAGGCGCACGTTGAGCGCCTCGGCAACGTCCGTGCGTTCGTGTTGCTCTACAACCGCGATCATCAACGCCTCGGTCATCGCGCGCAAAAGCTGACGAAACGACTTCTGCTCGGTCACTTGGATGATGACGCTCAATGGCCGGTTGGCAGTATCGAGAACCGGCCAAACCGCATAGCACCAGCCAACGGGTTGACCTGTAGTCTTCTCCTGCTCGTTGTGCAGCTCACATGAGCCGGTGCGGTAGACGCGGTCGATCACGACGAGGCTGCTTTTATCGAGCATCACCTCGGCGTAGGGCTGGCCGATGACAGCGTTTTGAGCTTTGCCGATCAGACGGCAGAACCCGGCATTGGCCTGACGGACGATATGGTGCGGGCCTTCTAGCTCAGCGATCGGAAGAGAGGAGCGCTCGACCAGCGCGATACTCGAGTGAGGCTGCTCGACGACCGCGCGCGACGCATACAGGGCTCCAGCCATATTACGACTCCTCAGCGCTCGATCGTTGCTTCCAGTAGGCCGGAATTCCGCTGATCAGAGCGCGATACTCGTTGAGGCGCTTGCCGGTGAGCGCTATCCCCTGCCCCGAGATGTCGAACTCGACGATGTCCTTCTTGTAATGCGCGTCAGCTCGCCGGCAAGGTCGAGATACCGCAATCTGATGATATCGTCGGCGAGGAAGGAGATGGCGTAATTGCTGAAGCGGAACTCGGTGAAGGACTCGTCCAACTCGACCGTGCTCAGGATCGTCACTCCGGCACCGGTCAAAGACGCCATCATGCGGTAAAGTGATTCACGGAAGTCTGTGCGGAACCCTGGCGCAAGGGCCAACTCGAAGCCGGCGAGAGAGTCGATCACGAGCCGTTTCGCGTCAATCGACTCGACAGCTTCGAGAAGCGCCTGCAGGCTTTCATCAACCGATAAGTCGAGGGGGCGGAGGTAAAGGATCTTCAGCTTTCCGTCCTCTTCGGCCTTGGCAAAATCGTGGCCC
>LNDR01000089.1 GCA_001464755.1 Rhizobiales bacterium Ga0077524 | reverse complement strand
GGCCGCATTACATGATTGGCAGCCTCATGGGGGCGACGACACACATCGTTGCGAAGTCGCGCGAGCCGGTGGTGAGCGACATGAACCTCGCCATCGTGCCGACGGCCACGTTCGAGGAATGTCCGAAGGATCTCGACATCATTTGCGTTCCCGGAGGGACATCCGGAACGCTCGCGGCCATGCGTGACGACGCGACCATGGCGTTCCTCAAGGATCGCGGCTCCCGCGCAAAATACGTTTCGAGTGTTTGTACAGGTTCTTTGATCCTGGGCGCGGCTGGGCTGTTGAAGGGCTACAAGGCCACGTCGCACTGGGCCACGCGCGACCTCCTCGACATTTTCGGCGCCGAGCCCGTGAACGCGCGTGTCGTGACCGACCGCAATCGCATCACCGGCGCTGGTGTCGCGGACTACGCGCGCGGCGTGCAACTCATCGCCGAGTATCATCCGGAGCCGCCGTTCGACGCCGGCACTCCGGAGAGAGCTGGGCCCAAGGCAACAGAAATGATGACGGCCATGTTCGAGCCGTTCGTCGCAGAGGCACGAAAAGCCGCAGAAGCCGCGATGAAGCGGCTCTGAGACGTGACTTCGGCCGCCATACGGCTGCCATTCATTGGAATCGGGGAAGGGGAAGGCGAATGTCGACACGCATCAGCATCTGGCGGATTGCCTGGACCGGCACGACCAGCATCGTCGCCATCACGGCGACGCTCGCGGCCGCAAATGCGCAATCACCGCCGTCGTCAGCACCACCCGCGGGAACGCCATTACCCACGGTGCCGGTCGAGCCGACTGTTCAGACGAAACAGGCCGCGCCCGCATCGAAGCCGAAAGCTGTCGTACGGTCGAAAGCTACGCCCAATGCCCAGGCGAAGGCTCAGCCCCCACAAGCTCCACAACCGGCCCCTGGACCTCAGGCTGCCATCGAAGGGCAGGAAGCCCCCCCACAGACGCCACTTCAGGCGCTGGAGACGCTGCCAGCGGCATCTGCTGGCGCTGCCGCTGCCAAGCTCGATGTCAAGAACACGACCGGCAGTGCGCTCAATCTGACTCCGCGCGAAACGCCTGCGACGGTTAACATCGTCACCCAGAAAGAAATCGAGGAGCGCGGCGCACGAGGGCTCGTCGAGACGTTCCGGCTCGTGCCCGGCGTCGTCGTCGGAAACAATCCCGGCGAAGTGACAGCAAACGTGACGCGTGGTTTCCACAAAGCCAACGGCTTCTCGATTGACGGCTCGCGAGTCGCGGATCCGGTTTTCCTCGGACGTGACTATAATTCGTTCCTGTTCGACCGTGTCGAGGTGCTGAAGGGGCCGGCATCCGTCGTTTCGGGTACGAGCGGCCTCGCCGGCTCATTCAACATCATAACGAAGCAGGCCACGACCGAACGGACCTTCACCGAAGGCATGGTCGGCTACGGCAGCTTCAATACGATCGACACAGGCGTTGGTCTCAATGTCGCGTTGAGCCCCTTTGCAGCCTTCAGGTCGACGTTCGCATTCTCGAACTCGAGCGGGTACGTCGACGATACCGATTCCCAGAAGATGGGTTTCTCGACAAACATTCTCCTGAAGCCATCAGACCGTCTGACAGTGACGACGTCGATCGACTACTACAAAGATGACTATTCGACCGCGTATTATGCGACACCTTTGATCCATCGGGACGTGGCCCGGAATCCGACCGACGCCGTGACAAGCTCGAACGGCCTCGTGCTCGATCGCGCGAACCGGTACAAGAACTACAACTTCCTCGACGGTAACATGAACATGGAGAGCATCTGGCTGCGGAATGCTGCCGAGTACAAGCTCTCCGACGAATGGTCGGTGCGGAACGAGCTCAGCTATTACAGCGCCGACCGGCTATGGCGCGACTCTGACTTCTACACATTCGTTGCCTCCCCGATGCCCGCCATTGCCCGGGGCATCACCCTCATTTCCCACGATCATGAGTTCTGGTCGGAGCGCATGGCGCTCCGCTTCGACGGCAACGTGGCCGGCATGCGAAACCGTTTCGCCGCAGGCGCCGAGTACATGGAGACCACGTTCGGATCGAAGCGCCATTTCGGCGATGCGCCGCGTGTCGACATCTTCTCTCCTGATCGCGGCTACTATCCGGAGGGTGATACGACACCATTCTACTCGCGAACGCGCCAGACGGCGGATCATGTGACTAAGGCAGCGTTCGCCGAGAACGCCATAAACATCCTTCCCCACTGGATTGTTTCCACCGGAGTTCGCTACGAGACGATCGACATTGACCGGACGATCCTCAACGAGGCAACCGGGACGACATCGGCGTTCGGCAACGATCTCGGGGCGCGCACGTGGCGCGTCGGCACGACATACGATCTTTTCCCGGGCACCACGCTTTTCGCCCAGTACGCCGAGGCAATCACACCGGTTTCCTCGGCCTTGATGATCGCCAGCGCATCCAACGTGGCATTCAAGCTCACCACCGGCAACTCGGTCGAGGCCGGCATCAAGTCGCGGATGTTCGGTGGCCGGGTCACGACGACCGCATCGATCTACGAGATCGAGCAGGACGACATCCTGACGCGCGACCCCGCACGGCCCAGCATCGTCGTCCAGGGCGGCAGTCAGCGTTCGCGCGGCGTCGAGGTCGAGACGGCCATCAGCCTGACGAAGGCCTGGAACGTGAGCCTTTCGGGCACGATCATCGACACCGAGTTCACCGAGCTTACGGACAGCAGGGGCAACAGCCTCGCTGGAAATCGCCCGGTCAATTCGGTGCCGTGGGCCTGGAATGCACTCATGACGTACCGTCTCGACTTCATGCCCGCCACTCTCGGTGCGCAGCTGACGGGGATCGGCCCCTTCTACACGAGCAATGCCAATCTCTACGAGGCCAAGGAGAGGACACTGTTCGATGCCTGGGTCGCGTTCGATGTCGGCAAGGGCACATTGCGTTTGCGCGGGCGGAACCTGACCGACGAGTTCTATGCCGAGTGGGCCGACTACAACGAGACGTCGGTCTACGTCGGCGCACCGCGCAGCTTCGACGTCACCTATTCCGTCAAGTGGTGACGCTCACGGCCCCGGGCCGAATCCCTCTCCAGTGGTTCGGTCCGGGGCGTGTTTTGTGGAGACCAGCATGAAGTTGTCCGCTTCGGCCATGTACAGCCTGGTTTGGCGTTGGCACTTCTATGCCGGACTCTTTGTTGCACCTTTCATCTTCGTGCTGTCGTTGAGCGGGCTTGTCTACTTGTTCAACGACGAGATTAATGACGCTCTGCAGGCTGAGAAGCGATTCGTCGTGCCGACGGCTGGCGCGATCCCTCTGAGCGAAATCGCTACCGCGGCGCTCGCGGCCTATCCGGGCGGGTCGATCACGCGGATCGACACACCGCGCGCGGCCAACCGCTCGGTCGAGGTTTACGTCAGCCCGTCCAGCGGACGGCCGATCCGCGTGTTCGTCGATCCGGGGCGCGGCATTGTGCTCGGATCGCACGACTATTACACCACGGTCATCGGGATCGCCGATCAGGTGCATGGCTCGTTGCTGATCGGAGAGGTCGGCGACGCCATCGTCGAGCTCGCCGCGTGCTGGGGTTTCGTTCTCATTGTCACGGGCCTCTATCTCTGGTGGCCGCGCGGCATCAAAGACACGTTTCAGGGGCTGTTTCCGAGTTGGCGAGCAAGCGGTCGCGCCTTTTGGCGGTCATTTCACGGCGCGATCGGATTCTGGACCGCGGTGCTCGCGCTTTTCCTCATTCTGACCGGCCTTCCGTGGGCCACCATTTGGGGCGGCTTGTTCCGGCAGGCGACGGAGGCCGCCGGTATCGGCTATCCGCAAAGCTTTCGCGGCTATGGCGCGCCGTCGAGCGAGAGCGCCACGATTGGCGCGGAGACGGGCGGAGCGGCGCCCTGGACCTTGGTCGAGGCGCCGGCTCCACGATCGGGAGGGCATGGGGCTCATGGCTCTCATACAGTTCAATCCAGCCCGCCGAGCGGCGCCGCGATCGGCCTCGATCGGGTCGCGAGCACACTGGCGAAGCGCGGCATGATCGCCCCCTATCGCTTGAGCCTGCCCAAGGGAGATCGCGGCGTCTACATCGCCTTCACCTATCCCGATCAACCACAAGGCCAGCGATCGCTCTATATCGATCAGTATAACGGCCAAGTTCTGGGCGACGTCAGCTTCGCGGACTACGGCTGGGCTGCGAAAGCCATCGAATTGGGCGTCCAGCTACACATGGGCAATTATTTCGGCACGCTCAACCAGATCGTGATGTCCGTACCGTGTCTCGGCCTGATCATGCTCTCGATAACGGGTCCGTTCATGTGGTGGCAGCGCCGTCCACGGGGATCTCTCGGTGCGCCGCGTCAACTCGCGCAGGCACCGC
>LNDR01000088.1 GCA_001464755.1 Rhizobiales bacterium Ga0077524 | reverse complement strand
CCCGATTACAGCCGACCGCTCGATGTTGTGTGGCTTTGCGCCCAGCATCACCGGGACGCGCATATGCTTGTTGCGCCTACTTAGGCCATGCTGCTATGCAGCTAATCAGCGCGGCGCGGTCCTTATCAGCCCTTCGAGCCAATTCAGCAATGGCTTCACCATGTCGGAGTAAGTCTCCTGCTGTCGGTCCGCTTGGCTCTGCACACTCTCCGGCAACGGGGGCGGCAAAGCGCACTCCCCGGACACTGCTATATGCTTGGCGCAGCCGGTCAAGGTTAGCATCGAAGCTGCTATCAGCAATCTTGGCACGCTCATCGTATTTCTCCCCGGCGACGATCGCCGATTGTTCCCACTGCCTGACCCGCTCCGCTTCCCTGCCCGCTGCCTGCGCAGCAGCGACCTCGTAGGACTGCCGTAGCGCGTCCATCTGGCCTCTCAGCCCTGACGACCAGTACCAGCCGCCGTGCGCCCAAATGGCAAGGACAGCGCCTGCGACAATCCCTATCTTTATTAGGGATGGCCCGAACTTGGCGATGAAGATTGGCGGGATGATTTCCAGTACCCTTGAAAAAGTACACTCTTTATGGCGCTAATCGAAACCTGATGTTCATTCGCAAGGAGCTTTAACAGTTTTGCCTTTTCTCCTCGTTCTGAAGCAACAGCAGAATAAGCGGTCCGAATTGATTCGGCCTTCGCCTCGCTCAACTTAACTATGCGCCTGTTCCTGGCTTGGGCAGTCAAGTCAGCCCATATGCAATTGTCTTTGCTGTAGCCACGCGAGTTATCAACCCTTTCTAAAGAGAGGCCGATTGGCCTTTCTCCCATATCTGCAACGAAGTTTGTTACATCGTGCCATTCCGGGCAAACCAGAATCCCTCTGGCGCCATAGTTCTTGTAACTCTTGTTTTCCGATCTATAGCAACGCAGCATCATGTGCGACCAACTCTTGTACGACCTCGTGCCATGCAGGCCGTGTTTCTTTGGCGCGCCCATTATTCCGCGCCCCTCCGGGCTTCCGTGCTTTTTAAGTCGCCAATAATGTTTGGTGCAACACCCCTTAGCGTGTGCCACCCCATCGCATGACTCGACTACGCATTTTTTATCCATGCCAATTAGATGGCCGTAAGTACATTCGGTTCCTTATTTCGAGACGAACCCCGACGCGCCCACGAGCGCCACAGCGAGTGCTAGGGCGCTAAGTTTGATCGCCCATCCTGGAATAGGGATCAATGTAGCTCCCAACACGGCACCGCCCACCGCCCAGGCCGGTGATGGTCAACGTGGCGCCAAATGTAATGCGGAACGAACAATGCGCGTTGCCACCACGTCGGACGGTAGTCCAGCGTCACGTCCGGCCCAAGATGCTCGTGCCAGATCCGCCATCGCATCGACGCCCAAAAGGTCGAGAATAGCGCCGCAAACCATGCAACGAGCGCAACGGGTCCGAACACGGACAGGACCGCAACAAGTACGATGGCGTGCGCTACTCGCAGCAACGACCACGGCCCGATGATGACCTTGAGCACCGACATCGGCTCGACGGCGTGTAGCCCGAGGCAGTCAGCGGCCAGAATCTTTACTCGCCGGGCCAGAGTCAGATTGGTGTACCAATCGGCATACATATCCCGCTGCACCCGCTCCGGGTCCCATTCAGTGCCCAAATGCTGGTGATGCAGCATATGCCAGCGCCGATACGCCGCAACGTCAGACAAAATCGGCCACATACACAGCGCGTTGCCAAGCCGGTCACTCCACCGCAGCGGGATTCCGCCGATGGCACGGTGGACCGCCTCGTGTCCAAGCACGCCGAGCGCATGCTGGCGACTGCCGATCACGATCATTGCTAACGGGAGCATCCAAGCTGACCACGATACAGACCAAAGCGCAGCAGCAATCAGTGTCCACTCCCACGCGCACCAGAATAGCCAGCGCGGCATCAGTGCCTCATAACCTTGTCGACGTAATGCAGGATGATGGCCAGCAAAATTGCGCCGGCGCCAATTCCAAGCAGGAACGAGAGCCAGCTTACCGGGATGCAGGAGGCGTTCACCCTTCCCTCATCATCTTGGCCAACCGTTGCGCACGGGCGCCCACTTGACGCGCCCACAGGCTATCGAGCATGCCCTCTGCTGCCGCTTCGTAGTCGCCGCGCTTCATGTGAGCAATGGTGTTGACGAATCCTTTCAAGCGCCCCAATCCGAGGTTGAAGCACATATCCGCGAGCACCTGTTGCCGTGCGTCGGTCATCTGCCGCCACCAAGGCCAAGTGCGGTCGAGGTCGGCCTCTACGGTATCGATGTCGCGCTCGAGCAACGCGAACGCCTCAGCCTGCGAGATTCCCACGTCGTCCAAGTTGCGCCCGACGCCGATGGTCACCTTGCCAGCAGTGCATTTGTACGGGAATAAGCGAAGCCCCTCGTGAAGCACCAGCATGCTTCGGAGTTCGTCTCGGTTCACTTCTCACCCCCAATCCCCAGCCGGTCAGACATGTGTTTCTCCAACACACGCTCCATGAAAAACACAAACCGCGTGCCCATGTGCCCGGCAATGCCGATAAAGATTGCCGACAGCATCTGATTGATGCCCGCCCATTCGCAGAGCCAGAACGTCGTCACGCCAGCAAATGCGCTCGTCAGGATCTCGCCAAGCAATTCGGCCAGGTTGAACGGTCGCGCATGACCCGCTTTGATCTTGCTGTGCCACGAGACTAGCCCGCCAATCACCGACCAGACCACAACCCAGGCATAGGTGACCCAGGCATATGACGACGGGTCTTTGACTCGGTCAACCGCTGCCGCAATAGACGCCTGGGCCTCTTCGATCATTCTGCCTGCTCCGTGTGGCGGTCTTTCACTTGCGCTGCTCCTGGTTGCGGTGTAGGGTGGCGAGTTCGTTATGGGGATCAAGTATGTCTGACGATATGATCCGAGCAATTGCGCTTGCTATCGGTGCGGTTTGTTGGGGGTTACTGTTTCAGTATCTCCATACCAAGCAAGCCGCCAGCCGGGCCAAGTACGGGCGAGGCTTGATTGAGCAAGCCTGCTACCGCTTGGGCCGATTCTGGGCGCGTAGTCGCCAAGTAACGAAGCACTGACTGCACCTGCGGCGTATACATCGCAGCACCGGCTCCAAGAGCCAGCGGTATCGTCGGCGAGAGAGCGCCCGCTCCAATTGCGCCAGCACCAAGCAATAGCCGGTCAGTCGATCCAGAGTTAGGAACGCGCGATCCGAGCATGTTACCGGCCCCGGCAAGGTCGCTCATTAGGGCAGTCCCGCGAGCAACCGCCCGCTTACGGGTGGATTTATCCGCAGCCCGCACCGCCATCCCCAATTGCCCAGGCGAGAAAACGCCGTCGTTGTTAACCGCTCTATTTGCTGCGCCTTCGATGCGAACCAGATTCGCCCATCCCTTGTTAATGTCCGCGATCCGTTGTGCGGCGTCAGGGCTGACCCGAGACACTTGGTCGCGTAGCAGCGTTTGCGCTTGCAGCAACGCATCGCCTAGTTCTTTTTCGCTCGCAATGGCTGACCCCTGATAGCGTCGAGCAAGTGCCCCGATCTCACTATCAACTTGCTTCATCGTCTCAGCCGTCATGCTTCCTGCTTTTGAGATCCGGCTTTCTACGCGACTCTTAATGGTCTGGTTGAATGCGCCTTTGACATTCGGAGGTAAGGCGCTCGCCATAAACTTCAGCTGCGTCAGGTCTGACTTCCACTTGCCATCAAACTTGACCATGTTCACGGATGCGAGCACATCGTCGTACGCCTGCGACAGCAAGTCGCCCGCTTCTTTGATGCCTTCCGTGCCGATCTTCTCTACCTTCGCGCCAATCGGCTCAACGGTGCGATTGATGGCTGCTTTGTTCAGATCATTGACCGCTCGCCCACGAGCCGCCGAAATAGCATCCCCGACAATTGGGATGCTCTGCATTTTTTCCTCGACACGATTTGCCACGCCGCCGAGCGTTTGACCGATAGATGGCCGCACCCCTTCTGTTTTCAGAAGTTGAACGTCAGGGTTGATCGATGCTTTCGGGCTCACCAGCCTAGATGCGCCAGCCACGAGCGCAGGCGTTAAACCGCCCGAAACACCACTCAAGCCGATTTGCTTGAGCTTCTGGTCTGTGAAGTCGCCCTCTGTCACCGGAGCAGATGCCCCCATAACGGCACCTGTCGCACCACCAGCGGCCATACGTGTTGCTAGGCCAGCACCACCGGCAAGGCTTCCAGCACCGCCCGCAGCGATGCTCACCGGACTCAGGATGTTTCCGCCAAGACGCGCGAAGTCGAACCCTTCCGGCTTCTGTTCTTTGTA
>LNDR01000087.1 GCA_001464755.1 Rhizobiales bacterium Ga0077524 | reverse complement strand
ACGGGCTAATTGAGTTACGGATGATCACAACGCGCTTGCTTTTTTTGAGTGAGCCAGCCGAGGGCCTGCTGGCCAAATTTTGCTGCACCGCGATCCGGATTGGCGTAACTCCCGGCAACGATCGGCCAGTCTTGATCACCGAGCGTCTCTAGCCGCTGCTTGCCGAGACTATTCCCGAGCTGACCGGAGCGCAACGGACCGGTATCGAGCCTTGCCCGCAAGATTTCACATCATCGATGGCAACCAGAGCACGAGGTTGGGCCAGATCGCGATTATCAGGATCGCGAGAAACATCACCGCCACGAATGGTAGAGCTCCCTTCACCACCTCGCTGAAAGGAGCGCCGCCAGAAATACCGTGTACCGTAAAAAGATTTAGCCCAACCGGTGGCGTTATCGCTCCGAGCTCGATCAGCAGCGTGAGGAAGATGCCGAACCAGATCGGATTGATATCGGCGGCGAGCACCACCGGATAAAGCACGGGCAGCGTGATGTAGATCATTGAGATGCCGTCCACGAGGCACCCGAGCACCGTGTAGAGTGCCACCAGCGCGAGCAGCAGCATCCAGCGGGAGAGGCCCAGGCCGCTGATCCATTCGGATACCCCTCGGCTGACCCCGGTATAGGTCAGCGCCGTCGACAGCACCTGCGCACCAAGGATGATCAGCATAATCATGCACGTTACGCGCACGGTCGAGTGCAGGGATGCTCCGATCACCGCCACAGTCAAACCGCCGTAGACCCAGGCCACGACGAGGGCTCCGAGCACCCCGACCACCGCTGCGTCGGTCGGCGTCGCAATGCCCGCGAACATACTGCCGAGAACCGCAAGAAACAGACCAGCGATAGGAAGAATGTGCGTGCCGAGGCGCAGCCGCTCGCTCCACGGCATGTCCGGCTCACGCGGCGGAACATCGCCAGGCCGCACCAGAGCGTGGAGTGCGATGTAAACCATGAACAGGCCCGCGAGCATAAGGCCTGGAAGAATGCCTGCAACGAAAAGCTTGGCGACGGATTCCTCAACCAAAGCTGCGTAGAGGATCATCGGGATCGAAGGAGGGATAAGCACGCCCAGCGTTCCGCCGGCCGCAACCGAGCCGAAGACGAGCCGCGACCGGTACCCGCGCCTCAGCATCTCGGGGACGGCAACGGTGCCTACAGCGGCCGCAGTCGCAACGCTTGACCCGCAGATCGCCGAAAACAGCGCGCATGCTACGATGTTGGCATGCAGGAGACTGCCGGGCGTGCGCCCCATCATCGCGGCGACACCGCGAAAGAAATGCGCGCTCGCTCCGCTTCGCAGAACGATCTCGCCAAGCAGAAGGAACATTGGCACGGCGATCAGTACGTAGTTGTTCGCCGTATTCCAGATTACGGAGCCAATGCTGAAGAGCCCCGCCTCGCCTCGCGCCATCCAGAGCAAGAGCATGCCGACGGACCCGAGCGCCATGGCCGTCCACTGTCCGAGGGCCAGCGCTAGAGTGAGCAACACTCCCATGATCAATGCCAACTGCGGCCAGTCCATCGTCGTCGCCACCCTCGTGTTGTGCCTATGGCACAGTTTTGCCGCCGCGAAGGAGGAAGGCTGCCAGTTGCAGCACGAGCAGCATCGAGCCCGCGACCATGATCATCTGGGGCAGCCAGAGTGGTGTCTGCGAAATCGTGGTCGACACCAGTCCCCTGCTATAACTGTAGGTGAGATACCGAATGAGGACGGCTGTTGCGATCATCGTGTAGGCGAGGCTCGCCAGTACGATCAGCCAGCGAACGAAAAGGGCGGCAGGGCCCTTGATGCGCTCATAGAATACCTCGACGCGCACATTGGCTCCGTCGCGGAGCGACATTGCCATGCCGAGAAACAGAACCGTCACGTTTAGATAGCCGCAGAACTCGTCCGAAATCTGTGTTGACCTTCCGAGCACCGATCGTGCCAGGATCTCGATCGCGACAAGCACAACGATCGCGGCGACAGCTCCCGACGCGATCCACCCGCCTATCGTGCTCAAGCGATCGATAAGACGTGCGAGCCTCTCGACGACCTCGTGCATCATGTCGGCACCCCCGTCTCGCCGTTGTCGCGCCTGAGATGAGGCGCGTCTTGTCGCGCGCCCCTGAGAAAGCTCACCGCCCGAGCGTTGCCCGGATCTCCTTCAGCATTGCTTCCGCGTTGGGTCCCGTCTGCTTCGCCCAGGCCTCCCACACCGGTACCATGCGTCTCGTCAGGTCATCGATCACCTCGGGTGTCGCCCTGTGCACATCGATATTATACTTCGGCTTGAGATCCTCGCGATCCTTGGCCTCGAGGGTTTGCATCTCCTTGATCATGCGCGGCCCCCAATCGGCCGCGGCCTCGTCGAGCCCCTTGCGGGCCGCCGGCGCGAGCGCGTTGTAGGCCTTGATGTTGACCAGCTCCCAGTTCGGACCGCCGATATTGACATCCGCGATCCAGGCCCACTTCACCATGTCGATCCACTTTGCTGCGACCATGCCTGCGGTCGCGCTGAACATCCCGTCCATCAAACCGCGCTGCATGGCGACCGACACCTCGGCGGTGGCCAGCGTGATCGACGATCCCCCGAGCACCTTTATCAACTCGCCCTGCTTGGGATCGTTGACACGCAGTTTGCGGCCGGCGAAGTCGTCAGCCGTGACTATCGGCTTGTTGATGCCGAAGACGTTCTGCGTGCCCCAAGCGAAGAAGAAGAGCGGCTTGACGCCGAGTTTCTCGAACTCGGGCTGCATGTGTTTCTCAATAATCGGATATACCTTCGCCAACTCGTCGTAGCTGCGAACGAGGAACGAATGGCCGGTGATGCCTGAGATCGGGATGGTCCCGGTGAGAAAACCCATGAAGGCCGAGGACATCTGCACGAGGCCTTCGCCTGCGATGCGGCCTGCCTCGTCGATACGATATGGCAGCTCTCCAGCCGGGCGCACGACGATCTTCAACTCGCCGTTGGTGCGCTTGGCGACATCCTCTGCGAAGCCCTTCTGCATCTTCGTCAGAACGTGCGTGACTCCGGTGTAGGTGTAGTAGTCCCAGGTCGTCGCGGCTCCGACCGCCGATGTGTTGGACAGGCCAAGAACCGTTGCCAGGCCCATGGCCCGCATGATCCTGATGTTCGTCACTGCTTCCTCCATGCTTATTGCGTTCGAGCGCAACTCGCTTATGTCCGGACAGCTGATCCTACATCCGGGAGGAGGTCAATTGTGAATCGGCAAAGGCCTTTTCGATCGTCCGCGGTTGCAGTAACAGCCAGCATTGGTCTGCGGAGGCGTCCCACGCGGAACAGCTTCCAGCCGCCCAATGTCTTACGAAAATGGTTGGCTCTATTGCCTGACCTTCAGCCCGCCTTTAGCCGGCTGTCGATATGCTGCCTGAGCTTCGGTACGACCTCGCGCGCGAAAAGCTCCATCGATCTTTTGCACCGCGGAACGTCGTCCCATTCGTGGGCGGTCAGTATGAGAACCCCAAACGGCCCGAGGCGATCGACCAAAGCTATCAGCTTCTCCAGCACTGACTTCGGTGAGCCATGTGCGATTTGATCTCGGGCAACGTCGAGCCACGTACAAGTCTCGTCGTTCTCGCGCCCATCAGGCCGGACGAAATGTAGTGTTTTACGCAGTCCGAAGGCGTTAAAGACGTAGTTGAACCAGAAATCGAACGGACCGGCCCGCTTGGCGATGTATTCCTCTGCCGCCGCGTCACTCTCCTCGCACCAAACACTGCGCACGACACGCCATATCGAGCGGTCTGCCTTGCGTCCGGCGCTTTCCGCACCCTCCTCGTACAGGCGCCAGTGGCTCGCAATGTTTCGGGGCTGAACGAGCGAAGCTCCTGAGATCGGGATCCAGCCGCGCTCTCCCGCAATTCGCGCATTGGCAGACCCGGGTGACATCAATGAGATAGCGATCGGCGGGTGCGGCTTCTGGTAAGGCCTGATGAACTCGCCAACGCCGAACGGGCGGCGCGACATATCCTGAAGTTTCACGTGCCAGTGCTCGCCTTTTATGTCGTGCGGGGGATCTTCGCCCCACAGCCGCAGGATGGTGTCGATGGACTCGAGCATCATTCTATTGCGCTTGGCCGGATCGCCGACGTCGTGGCTCAGTTCGGACTTGATGTAGGGCGATGATCTCCCTGTGCTTTGTGCACAAGGGAATGACGGATGAAAGCGCATGAATTCCGGGCATTTGTCGAGC
>LNDR01000086.1 GCA_001464755.1 Rhizobiales bacterium Ga0077524 | reverse complement strand
TTGCCTGCCCCGGCGAAGGCCGGGGTCGCCGGGACCCATTTCTCAGCTTGCGCGGTGCATTAGGGCGGACGCTGTGCGGCAGCGAATGGCGAGGAATGCGATTTAAATCCTCGGCGTACTTCGGCCGCTCGAACTCGCGGCGCGATGGGTCCCGGGCACAAGGCCCGGGATGACATCGGTGGGGGTGGACGGCTGAGAATTCCGGGGTCCTTGGCTCCTCAATGCAGCGTCGAGCCACTGGGCGACCGGCTCGCCTCTGCAATCTCCGCATCTCTGCCCCCCGCCCGGCAAACTTATCCCCGCCCCCCTGGGGCTCGGGCATAGTGCGGGCTCCTGTCCGCGCGGGTCGTTTTCGCGAGGCGTGCCGAAAGTGGGGGCAGGAGGCGGTATCTGACCTCTGGAGCGGTGATCGCCACTACGTACGTCAGGCGTCCGTAGTGAACACGGGCCGGGGAAACCCCCACGGCTCGCTCCTGCGAACGCGAAAATATCGTCGGAGGGCGCCGCGAGGCTGCCTCACAAAATCAAAAACGGTGGCCGGACGGCGTCCTCCCCCCGTGCTCATGGAGAACGACCGGAGCGCTGTGCGCTGCCGGATGCGGAAGTGTGCGTGGGGCGGGATCGCGACGGCCCGGACTCGCGGAGGGATGGGTCATCGGGACAAGCCCGATGATGACAGTTGTGGGTGTGGGTGTGGCCGAGGAAGGCAAGCGGAGGGAGCACTGCGAAGGCGGGTCGCTGGTGCGCGGCTTCGCCAGGGAAGGCAGGGGGCGGAGGGGGTCGCGAGCGTGGCCGGTGCTCGTGTCATGGCAGCTCCTGTGAATTTTCCAGTGGGCGTCCAAGGCTGGCTCCCGCTAGATAAACTGGTGGGTCCGGGGGGCAGCGCCTCCCGGCTGGCGTGGGGCCGGCCCCGTTTCGAGCGCAGCTCGAACAGTGGCCGCCCAAAGTGCACCCACGAGCCAATTCCAGGTGTCTGACACAGGTCGGCACTTCCACCGCAGGAGAACGAGATGGCGAAGGTCGCATTCATTGGTCTGGGCGTGATGGGCTACCCGATGGCGGGCCATCTCCTCAAAAAGGGCGGACACGAGCTGACCGTCTACAACCGCACATTCGCCAAGGCCGAGGCGTGGGTGAAGGAGCACGCCGCCGGCAAAGCCGTGCGCACGCCGGCCGAGGCGGCGAAGGGCCAGGACTACGTCTTTTGCTGCGTCGGCAACGACGACGACTTGCGCTCGGTCACGGTCGCCAAGGACGGCGCGTTCGAGACGGTGGGCAAGGGCACGATCTTCGTCGACAACACCACAGCCTCGGCGGATGTCGCGCGCGAGCTTTATGCGACCGCCAAAGCCAAAGGCTTCGGCTTCATCGATGCGCCTGTATCGGGCGGCCAGGCCGGCGCGCAGAATGGCGTTCTGACCGTCATGTGCGGCGGCGACAAGGAGACGTTCGAGACGGCCCAGCCGGTGATCTCCGCCTACGCCCGCGCCGTCAACCTGATCGGCCCTCCGGGCTCGGGTCAACTCTGCAAGATGGTCAACCAGATTTGCATCGCAGGCGCCGTCCAGGGTCTCTCCGAGGGCATCCACTTCGCCCAGAAGGCCGGCCTCGACATCCCGATGGTGATCGAGACCATCTCGAAGGGCGCCGCCGGCTCATGGCAGATGGACAATCGATGGAAGGCGATGAACGAGGGCAAGTACGACTTCGGCTTCGCGGTGAACTGGATGCGTAAGGACCTCGACATCGCCATAGCGGAGGCGCGGAAAAACGGCGCCCACCTGCCGATATCGGCCTTGGTCGACCAGTTCTACTCCGAGGTGCAGCGCCTCGGCGGTGGCCGCTGGGATACGTGCAGCCTGCTGGCGCGCCTCAACAACCAGAGCGCGGACGGGAAGAAAGGCTGAGCAGGCTACTCGAGCAGCGCCTGCTCGCGCCATTCGGCGGCGGCAGCAGCCGCCTTCTGACGCTCGGCCGGTGCGAGGCCTGCGACGAGCTTGTCGAGGCCCGCGTCCTCGTGGCCGCCGGCCTTGGCGACGAGGTGCCACTTCGCCGCCTCGAACTGAGCCTTCGCAATCCCGACGCCTGCCAAATAGCAATGCGCCAGCCGGTTCTGTGCGACAGCAAAACCTTTGCGCGCGGCCGATCGGAGCAGTTCGACGGCGCGCTTGCGCATTTTGTCCCGCTGCTCGGGCGGCACATCGTGGTCCTTCATCAGGATGACGGCGAACTCGATCTCGGCCTCCGGATGGCCCTCGTTCGCGGCCAGGCCGATCCACCGTGCCGCCTCGAAGGCATTGGCCGCAGTTCCGGTGCCCGTCGCATAGAGGGTACCGACGTCGTACATCGCAGGGATCACGCCCTTTTCCGCCGCATAGAGCATCAGCATGAAGCCGCGATGCGGAAGCTCGGGCTTGCCCTTGCCCGAGAGGAACAGCAGCGCCAGGTTGTAGACGGCCTGGGGATGGCCCTTCGCTGCAGCGGTCTCGAACAGCTGTGCAGCGCGTGCATAATCTTGGCCTACGCCATCGCCGCGCGCGTGCAGCGTTCCGAGTGCGAGCGACGCCTCGAGGTCACCGAGTTCGGCCCCGCGTGCATACCACTGGGCTGCGAGCTTCGCGTCCAGCGGCACGCCGAGCCCCTCGGCATGAATTCGCGCAACCAGAGTGTGCGCCACCGCGTCACCCTGCTGCGCAAGCTTAGCGGCCATTGCGAGGGCGGTCAGGTACTTGCCCTGGTCGAAGGCCTCGTAGGCAGCGTCGCTGCCCGGCGCCAGCGCCTCGGCATCACCGCCTCCAGTCGGCGTGGTCGATGGACCGAGCGACGCCTTTGGCGGGTGGGCGCTGCCACCTTTGCCCAGAGCGCCTTTCGGCGCTTGCGACGGCTCGACCGCCCGGCTCTTGACCTTGGTTCCGTCCTTGGCTTGAGGTTTGGCGGCCGGTGCAGGCGATATCCTCTGCTGCCACGAGCTGGTCTGGGCCACAGCTGTTGGCCCAGCTTCAACGACAACGAGCGCCGCAGCCAACGCCAGACGGGCCAGACGCCTGCACCACCTCATGCATGCCCCCTATCGCGATCAGCCGCGGCTCAAGCGCTCCGGGCCATGGCACTCGCCCAGGCGCGCGCCCGCTCTACGGCATCGCCAGCCGACAGCGTCGCCTCGAGCCTGACACAGATGAAATCGGCACCCGCCTCCGCCAGCACCGCGGCCTGCTCGAGATTGGCAACGTCCATCGCGACGCACGGGATCTCGAAGATCTCGGCCCACCACTCCACCAGATCGCATTGCCGCTCGAACGCCGTGTCGCGGTCCTTCACGAAGGCCGGCACGCCGAAGGCGACATAGTCGGCCCCCAGCTCGCCGAGCGTCATCGCCTCGTGCTTCGAGCGCCCCGCATCGCCCCCCATGATCGCCCGACCGCCCAGAACCGCGCGCGCCGTCTCGAAGGAGCCCCTGACGTCCTCGACGTAGCCGAGGTGAAGGCCGTCCGCCCTGACCGCGCGGGCAACTTCGGCGACCTGCGACACGAGCATGGCGGCGCCGCGGGATTGTCCGGCCGCGACCAGCGGCGCAATCTCGGATGCGACCAGCGCCTTGTCCCCGACCGGCAGCACGATCACGGACGCCACAGGCACCGCGGCGAGCACGGCCAACAGCCGCTCGACGGCGCCTTCGCCCGCCTCAAGGGCGATCATCAAACGTGGTTCCCTTTTGTCGTCGGATGCCATGCGGGTGCCGCTTGCCTGCCTGATCGGGTGCCGCTATCCGGCCGAATTGCGGCGAAATCGTGGGGCTCTCTGCCCGGAGGGCAACCGCAACGACTCCACAAAACGGCAAAGGCCGCCCATAGCCAGCGGCCTTCGCAATTCTAAAGGACAGCAGCGCATCGCCAGAGGATGCGGCTCAGAACAGCCCCTCGAACTTCTTCTTGAAGCGCGAGACGCGGCCGCCGCGGTCCAGGCCCTGCTGGTTGCCGCCGGTCCAGGCCGGATGGATGCGCGGATCGATATCGAGCGTGATCGTGTCACCCTCGTTGCCGTACGTCGAGTACGTCATGAACTCGGTGCCATCGGTCATTACGACCTTGACCATGTGGTAGTCCGGATGGAAATCGTCGGTCGTCTTCACGGGGCGCGCCCTTTCCTGATCGTCGGTCGGACG
>LNDR01000085.1 GCA_001464755.1 Rhizobiales bacterium Ga0077524 | reverse complement strand
CTCTTCGCGATTTTCGGACACCGACCCAGCGTAGCCGGGCACGTCCTTCAAGAAGTCGTCGGGCATGCCCCAGACGCCTTCGGGTGAGGGCAGCATAGCGCCGCCGATCGTTGCCTCGCCCTGATAGAGAATGTCGTTGAACCCCTTGCGATCAAGGGCGAGCATGGCCGCCTTGACGATCTCAGGATTGTTGAACGGCGGGACCGCATGATTGAGGATCAGGTTCGTGCTGACGTTGGTCGGCCGCACCTGGCAGACGGCTTGCGGCACCTGCTTCTGTAGATCCTTGAGGATCGGGATCGACACCTCGCCCGGGAACGTCAGATCTATTTCGTCGGCGACGAAGGCCAGCATCGCCGTGGCTCGGTTGGTGATCACCCTGTACTCGATGGCATCGAGATAGGGCCGACCCTGCTTCCAGTAGTCGGGATTGCGCACCAGTTTGATGGCGATACTCGCATTGAACTCGGCGACCTTGAACGGGCCCGTTCCGACCGGCTTCGTGCGCATCGTCGCGGCAGGCACGTGGCAGGGGTAGACGGGCGTGAAACCCGAGGCGAGCAGCGCCAGGAAAGATGGCTGCGGGCGCTTCAGCTTGAAGGTGATCTCGTGATCGCCGTTGGCCGTCACCTCGGCGAGGTTGTGATACCACTGCTTGCGTGGGTTCTTGCGGAACTTGGGGCCGTCCTTCTCCGTCAGCATGTCCCAGGTGCAAATCACGTCCTTGGCCGTGAACAACGTGCCGTCGTGCCATTTGACACCGGCTTGCAGTTTGAACGTCACGGCGGTCTGGTCGGCATTCCACGACCAGCTCTGGGCCAGGTCGGGAACGATCGAGTCCATGCTGTTGCGGGGCTCGTCCTGCTTGTACATGACGAGATTGTTGTAAATGCCCATGAACGGAATGAGCGTCGAGATCGTCGCCTCTTCATGGATCGAGGCGCCGGGTGCGGTATCACGGTGGTAGATGCGCAAGGTGCCGCCGGACTTCTGGGCCAGCGCCTCGGATACGCCGGAAATGGCTCCAACGAGCAGGAGTGTGCCGGCGAGCAACCGGCCTTTGGTGAGCCAACGCATGTCGTGCCTCCCAGTTATGATCCGGCGGCATCGCTGCCAACGGTCGTTTCTATTTGTCGAGCCAGGCGTCCTCGAGACGCCAGTGGTTGTATTGCGAGTTCTGATGCAGCTTGATGCCCTTCACGTGCGGGTGCCAGCACGTTGCGGTGCGGAGCTGGTAGATGGTGGACCGGGCACCTTCGCGCTGGAGCGCAATGTCGATCTCCTGCACGAGCGCCTTGCGCTTCTCGACATTCTCCAGGACCGACTGCTCGTCGAACTTCGCCTGCATCTCTTTGTTGCAGTAGTTCGTATAGTTTCTCTCCGAGCCGCACGAGAAGTGCTCATAGAACGTGATGTCGGGATCGTCCGTCGCCGAACCGCCGACGTTCATGGCCACCTGGAAGCTTTTCTGGGCCAGTCGCGTGTACCAGAGGCTCGTCTCGATGACCTCGAGTTCGCCCTTTATGAAAGCGTGCTTCAGGTGATCGATGAGGATCACGGCCGGATCGCGATAGATGGCGAGGTCACGGGTCCCGACCTTGATCGCCAGCGGCTTGTCCGGACCGTATCCGAGCTTGCTCATGATCTGCTTCGCTTCGGCCCGGTTCTTCTCGATGTCCAGTCCGAACCCCGCTATGTCCTTCAGCTGCTCGGCGTCGAGGCCCCAGAATCCCTCCGGCTGGGCAAGCATGAAGCCACCGATCAGATCCTGGCCCTGGCTCAAAATATCGATGAACGCCTTGCGGTCGATGCTCAGCATCATCGCCCGGCGGATTGCCTCGTCGTTGAACGGCGCCGCCTCACGGTTGATCAGCAGCTGCCCCTGAATGTTGAACGGATTGGCCTCGCAGTAGGCCTCCGGTCGCTGCAGCTTGATATCCTTGAGGAGTGGAATGGTGACGTCCTGGGAGAACGTCTTGTCGAAGTTGCCGGCGACGAAGGCGAGGATCCGCGTCGACCGATTTGTGATGATCTGCCACTCGATGCCATCGAGATACGGTCGTCCCTGCTTCCAGTAGTCCGGGTTCCTGGCGACGACAATCTTGTCATTCGGCCTGAACTCGACCAGGCGGAATGGCCCGGTGCCGATGGGGTTCTGGCGCATATCGCGACCGGACACATGACACGGATAGATGGGCGAAACATTGCTGGCCAGCATCATGAGCAGCGACGGCTGTGGTCGGCCCAGATGAAACGTCACTTCGTGAGTGCCGTTGGTCGTGACGTCCTTCAGGTTGAAATACCAGCCTTTGCGCGGATTCTTTTTCAGGCCGATGTCAGTCCGCCCGGAGACGCCGTCGAACGTGCATTTGACGTCGGCCGCCGTGAACGGCTTGCCGTCGTGCCATTTCACAGCCTCGCGCAGCTTGAACGTGAGGCGGGTGCGGTCGTCGCTCCACGACCATTCGGTCGCAAGATCGGGGACGATTCGATCCGGCCGGTTCTGCTTCGAGGCGGGATCGAACATCACGAGGTTGTTGTAGAGTCCGCTGAACGGCTCGACCGCGGCGATCGTTCCTTCCTCGTGGATCGAAGCGGATGGAGGATTGCCGAGGCTGTAGACTTTCATTACGCCGCCCGACTTCTGGGCAGCGGCAGGGGTGATCAGACCTAGCGTCGCAAGAGCGGCGGCGCCCGCGCAAAAGATGCTTCGCAGCATGTCGTTTTCCTCACTTGAACGTGCTCCCAGTGGCGCCTGTATCGGCACCTTCTTGTTCTTTCGGTCGGCTCGAGCGGGCTCGCGCGGGTATGTTCCCCGCAACGGCCCCTCCGGTCCGTCATCCGAGTTCGGCGAGACGTGGCAGCACCTCCTTCGAGAACATAGTCAGGTTGTCGACCGTGTCCTCGTGCGTGATGTGCCCGCCCTGGCCCATCATCAGCAAATGGCCGAAGCCGCCGACATGGTCGTAGAAAGCCTTCGCCTGGGCGTAAACGTCGTCCGGTGTACCCGCGAAGCAGATGCCGGCATCGATGAACTCGTCCACCGTTGCCTCGAAGACGTCGACCTGCTTGCCGTTGCGCAACTGCATGTTGCGCATGGCCACACCGGTGCCGTAACCGGGCGACTGCAACGCCTGAGCCGTTGCAGACACCGACTGGTAGCCCGGCGGGAACGCGAACTGGGCCGCGACGCGGCGCGAGGTCCGGCTGTAGTCGAGGATCTGGTCGGCGCGGCGGTAGCCTTCCTCCCGCGTCCGACCGACGCCCACCATGGCCATGTACGCGAAGCGATCCGTACCGGCCCGGCGCCCCGTCGCTGCGGCGCCCTTGCGATAGGCCTCGAAAATACCGGGAGTACGGTTGTAGCCGGAGTTGAGCACGCCGATGACGTAGCCCTTCTGGCCGCCGACGAACGCGGAGTCGGGACTGTTGACAGTGAGCCAGACTGGCGGATGCGGCTGCTGGTAGGGCCGCGGCCAGACGTTGACTTGACGGTACTGGAAGTATTGCCCTTCCCAGTTGAACGGCCCATCGTGCGTCGTCATCGCCTTGAGGATGAGGTCGTGCGCCTCCCAGAAGCGCTCCACAAGCGTCGCAGGATTCGAGTTTGCCGGCGTGACCTCGAACGGCGCACCTTTCACGAACCCCATCTCGATGCGGCCACGGGAGATCACGTCGAGCATCGAGAACTCCTCCGCGACGCGCACGGCGTCCATGCGGTTGCCAATCGGCATGCCGAGGCAGAGGAGCCGCACCTTCTTCGTCTCTCGGGCGAGAATGGCCATCGGGATCGTGACCACAGAATCGATGCACGTCGCCGTCGTGTGGTGCTCATTGGTCATGATGTTGATGCCGAGCTCGTCGCAGAGCGCCCACTCGTCGAGATAGCGGTGGTAGAGGTCTGCGGCGACCTTCGGGTCACAGACCCGGCTCGGAATGACGTTGCGGAGCTGGGGACCGAGCTCCTCCCATCCTGGATGATAGGCCAATTCGGAGAAATGCCAGACTTTCATGAGAGGCTCCTTGGACCGAGCCGCCGAGGGCGGCCACAGATATCAGGATCGTTCGGCTGCGGATGCCGGGCCTGTAGGGGCCCGGCTGCGGTCACCGACCGGTGAAGCTCGAGATGGCCTCGG
>LNDR01000084.1 GCA_001464755.1 Rhizobiales bacterium Ga0077524 | reverse complement strand
GATTGACACGCCGTCCCTTTCGGCCGCATAAGCTGCCGCCATGAGAAGCCTGCCGACCATTCTCCGCCGACGTCGCTGCCGCCTCTGCGCGCGGATCCGATGACGGCTGCCTGATCGCACCCTGTCCATCGTCGAAGCCGCGCCCGGAGCGCGGCTTTTTTGTTTTCTGGCCCCCGCCACCCTCCTCATCCAACCCGAGCCTCACCGTTTCGGAGCCTGCCATGACCACCTCGACCGCCCCCGCGACGACTTCCTCGCCCCTCGGGCACAACCGCACCCGCCCCGCCGTTTTCATTGATGGCGAGGCAGGTACGACGGGTCTCGAGATCCGCGAGCGGCTAGCCAGGCTCTCAGCCGTCGAGGTGAAATCTATCGACCCCCGTCGACCTCGTCGTCCTCTGCCTCCCCGACGACGCCGCCAAGGAGGCGACGGCGCTGGCCGACGAACTCGGCGCCAAGGGACCGCGCATCGTGGACGCGTCCACCGCGCATCGCGTCGCCGACGGCTGGACCTACGGCTTTCCCGAGATGGACAAGTCCCAAGCCGCAGCCGTGAAGGCCTCGAAACGCGTTGCCAATCCCGGCTGCTACCCGACCGGCGGTATCGGTCTCGTCCGCCCGCTCGTCGCCGCCGGCCTGGTGCCGGCCGACCATCCCGTCGCTGTCAACGCAGTGTCGGGTTACTCGGGAGGCGGCAAGTCGATGATCGAGACCTACGACAAGGGCACGGCTCCGTTGTTCGAGCTCTATGGCCTCGGCCTCGAACACAAGCACGTTCCCGAGTTGCAGCTCTACTCCGGCCTCACCCGGCGCCCGATCTTCGTGCCGAGCGTCGGCAACTACTTCAAGGGCATGCTCGTCTCGGTGCCGCTCCACCTCGACACCCTCCCCGGCAAGCCCTCCGCGCGCGATCTGGAGGCCTGCCTCGAGGCCCACTACGCTGGCTGCAAGCTCGTCAAGGTGATCAAGTCCAACGACCCGTCGTCAAAGGGCGGGCGCCTCGATGCGCTGGCCCTGAATGATACCGACAAGCTGGAGCTGCGCGTTTTCGGCAGCGAAAAGCACCGCCAGGCCGTTCTCGTCGCCCGCCTCGACAACCTCGGCAAGGGCGCCGCCGGTGCCGCCGTCCAGAACCTTTGCCTGATGCTCGGCTTGGACAGCTGACGCCAACCTGAGGACCAGATCATGCCGAATCTTTCCACTCGGCGGGCCGGGCCCGCCGATGCCGCTGCCGTGCGCGCACTCACCCGCAGCGCTTATGCCAAGTGGGTGCCGATTGTCGGTCGCGAGCCACGGCCGATGACGGCCGACTACGAGCGCGCCGTAGCTGAGCATGTGATCGACCTTATCGAGGACGATGGTGGTGCGTTGCTCGCTCTGATCGAGATGATCGCTGCCGCCGACCACCTCACGATCGAGAATATCGCGGTTCACCCCGATCTCCACGGCCAGGGCCTCGGCAGCCGCCTCCTGCGCCACGCCGAGGACGTCGCCCGCTCCCTCGGCCTCGCCGAAATGCGGCTCTATACGAACGGCCTGATGGAGGCGAACATCATGCTCTACCAGCGTCGCGGCTACCGCGAGGACCGCCGCGAAGAAGCCGGCCCCCTCGGCATCGCGGTCTACATGAGCAAGCGACTGCCGTAAGCGACTTGTCAGCTAGCGAGGCGATCCGCCCCCGAACAAATCCGGCGGGTCCGCCTCGGCCGCAGGCACCAGCCCATCCACGCCGATCCCGGCAAGCCGAAACAGCCGCCCGTCCGCCTCCTTCTCGATGAGCGCCCGCGCCGCCTCCAACAGCACTTGGGCGCGCTGCGTCGGATGCGCTAGCCGCCGCGTCCGCGTCACGATCTGGAAGCCGGACGTTTTCAGCTTGATCACCACCGCCGATCCCGCGAGTCCCTTGCGCACGAGCGACCCGGAAACCCTCGGCACCAGGGCTTCGATCGTCTGCATCAGTTCTTCGAGAGCCCCCGTATCGCGCCGGAACGTCGTCTCCGCCGAGATCGACTTCGCGGGTCGGTCTGGTGTCACCACCCGGTCGTCCTCACCAACGGCGAAACGCCCAAGCCGCCGCCCGAACTTGCCGTGCCGCGCGACCAGCTCCGCCTCACTGAGGCTCTGCAGATCGGCGATCGTCTCGATGCCCGCCGCGCTCAGCCGCTCCGCGGTCGCCGGACCGACGCCGTTGATCTTCGACACAGGCAGACCCGCCAGGAAGGCGCGCGCCTCGGCTCTCCCGATGACCGAGAACCCACGGGGCTTTTGCAGCTCCGAGGCCAGCTTGGCCAGCAGCTTGTTGGGCGCGAGCCCGATCGAGACCGTGATCCCGATCTCAGACTCGACCCGGTGCGAGATCAGCGCCAGCGCTTGCGCCGCCGGCATCGCCTCGACGAGATTCTCCGGTGACAGGTCGAGATAGGCCTCATCCAGCGACACCGGCTCGATCACCTCAGTCGCCTCGCGGAAAATCTCACGCACCTCAAGGCCCACGCCCCGGTATTTCGCCATATCCGGCGGAATAACGGTCGCCTGCGGACACCGCTCCAGTGCCTGGAACATCGGCATCGCTGAACGCACACCGAATTTGCGCGCGATATAGCACGCCGTCGTCACCACGCCCCGACCACCCGCATGCCCGACGATCAGCGGCTCCTCGCGAAGCTCTGGCCGGTCGCGCTTCTCGACCGAGGCATAGAACGCATCGCAATCGATATGCGCGATCGCGAGTTGCTCGAGTTCGTCATGCGTGACGACACGCACCGAGCCGCAGCCGGGGCAAGCAGCCTCCCCCGCCTCGAGCCAGTCACAACAATCGCGGCAGAGCGCGCGCATCGGCAGGCGAGCCCCCAATCAGATCGCGCCCCGAGCTTACCCCGATTGCGCGTGATGTTCGCCAATCACGGGCGCGCCTGAGATGCTCAACCTGCCAACTCGCGCGTGTGGTAGTGCCCAGCCACGCTGAATCCGACGCGCTCGTAGAGCGTGACCGCCGCCACGTTCTCCGCCTCGGCCTGCAGATAGAGCCGCCCCGCGCCCTGCTCCCGCGCATAGGCCGCAATCGCCGCCAGCACCGCACTTGCAGCGCCGCTCCGGCGCGCCTCCGGCAGCGTCGCCATGCACTGCACCGATGCCAGCTCCCCGTCGAGCACCGAAAGCCCGCTGGCGATCACCGTCCCATCCCGGACGCAGGAGAAAAAGCAGCGCGGCGCCGGCACACGCTCGACCAGCCTCGGCGCGATCGCGCGCCGGTCGCCCGACAGTCCCTCGAGATACACGCGATACCAGTCCGCCGTGGGCTGCTCGTGGCGAACAACAGCCAAGCCACGCGGTCCGGGCCCAGCCTCAGCAGCCATGCTGG
Source organism: Rhizobiales bacterium Ga0077524 (assembly GCA_001464755.1). GTDB lineage: Bacteria > Pseudomonadota > Alphaproteobacteria > Rhizobiales > Hyphomicrobiaceae. Next base: position 762 of record LNDR01000084.1, on the reverse strand, counting down.
CGAGATCCCACGCCATCGTCACGTGCTCGCCGTGCCGCGTCCAACCGCGTGCCGCCAAGGCCGCATCGAGCCCGTCCGGAAGCGAGACATCCGTCATCGTGAAGCGTGGCCGCGCACCTCTCGCACGATAGAACTCCACGACCTGCGCCACCGAAGCATCGAGATCGTTCCCCGTGTAGTCGAGCGCCGAGACCGAGTTCGCCCTGACCGAACCTCCCGACGAGGCCCGCGCCAACCATCCGTCGATTGTCCCCGTCTCCAGCGCCGGCCACCCGCGCACGGCAGCCCGCTCGATCGCCCGAAGCCCGACGGCTTCCCTAGCAGCCCCCACAGCCACGGCTCAGCCCTTGTCGCGCATGATGCGGGCCTTGTCGCGCTGCCATTCGCGCTTCTTGATATCCTCGCGCTTATCCTGGTGCTTCTTACCGAGCGCCAACGCCAGCTTGAGCTTGGCCCGCCCCCGCTCGTTGAAATAGATCTCGAGCGGCACCAGCGTCATGCCCTGCCGCTCGATGGCGATGCGCATCTTGTGCATCTCGCGCAGCTTCAGCAGCAACCGCCGCGGCCGGCGCGGATCGTGCTGGAAGAACTCGCCCGCGTTCTTGTACTCGGGGATGTAGGCATTGATCAGCACGATGCCGCCACCCTCCGCCGAGGCGTAGCTCTCCGCGATGTTGGCCTGCCCCGCCCTGAGCGACTTCACCTCCGTGCCTTTGAGCGCGATGCCGGCTTCCCACGTGTCCTCGATGCGATACTCGTACC
>LNDR01000083.1 GCA_001464755.1 Rhizobiales bacterium Ga0077524 | reverse complement strand
CAGGACGCGGAAGTCGGTCGACACGGCGAGCGCCGCGCCGCCGCCAATTGCGAACCCCTCGATCGCGCAAATGCTGACCTGCTCCATCTCGGCCCAGGCGCGGCACATGGACGGCCCGATGCGCAGGGACTTCCGTTGCTCAGCGAGCCCCAAACCGGCCTTCTCGCGCCTCTCCGCATCTTTCAGGTCGAAGCCCGCAGAGAAGGCCTTGTTGTTGCCTGTCAGCACCACGACCGATGTCTCCAAGTCGTCCTCGAACGAGCGTGCTGCCGCGCGAAGCTGGCGCATGGCCTCGGGACTGAGCGGATTGACGGCGTTGCCGCGGTCGAAGCGCACCAGCGCAACCCGGCCCTCGGGGCCCAGTCCACGCGTTATCGTGACGAAACTCGTGGTCATGTCGCGGCGGTTCCTCGGCAAAGGGCGCAGGGGTATATGCCCCGTTTGCGGGCAAGGCTAGACCGACATTCGGGCAGGAGGAAGAGTGGCGCGCGCTCTGTGATGAACGCAGCGCCAGGCGCATGCGTAAGGAGGACAGTAATGATCGCGGCGACGGCGGCGCATCATCTGACGGCCCCTTCTTGGCCCAATGGTCTGTCAATCACATGCCCCTCGCGAGCATCGACGGGGAGAACAACAGCGCACTGTCACAGCCGGTTCGCTTGACAAGTTGGCTTCCTGGCTCCGAATGTCACTCGCGGCGACGCTCCATCCAGCGTTGCCAGGGAGGAGAATTGGTCCCGGTGGGCCATCCGGACTTCAAATCCGGAGAGGGTCGCAAGACGGCTCTTGGTGGGTTCGACTCCTGCCTCCTCCGCCACGTCATCTTGCGGAGCTCGATCTCGCGGCATGGAGTTATTCGAGAGAACAAGCCGTGCTGGCCCTCCGCCTCGCCGTTCGTGAGCTGCGCGGCTCGGCCGGCGGCTTCATCCTTCTCTTGGTCGGTATCGCTTTCGGCACGGCGGCGATTGCGGCGATCGGGCTGCTGTCCGCGGCAATTCTCGACGGGATGCGCGATGGCGCCCGCGCCAGCATCGGCGGAGACATCTCGCTTCGCCTCTTCCATCGTCCTCCCACGCCAGAGCAACTGGCCAGTTTCGAGGCCGTGGGGGCCACCAGCCTGACAGCGGAGCTGCGCACACTCGCGCGGCGTGACGGCCTTTCGGCACTGGTGGAACTGAAGGTGATCGACGACGCCTACCCGCTTTACGGCGCCTTACGGCTGGACCCGCCGCTGGCTCCTGCGAACGCGTTGAATCAGCGTGACGGCGTCTGGGGCGCGGCTGTCGCGGCCTCGCTGCTGGCGGCGCTGGGTGCCAAGATTGGCGACACCGTCACGATAGGCGACCGCCGGTTCGAGCTGCGTGCGCTGATCGCGGACGAGCCGGACCGCGCGCTGCGGGCCTTCACACTTGGCCCCAGGATGATCGTGGCCTTGCCTGCGCTCACCGGCAGTGACCTCATCTCACCGGGTGCCCAGGTCTACTGGTACAGCCGAATCCGTCTCGATGACGGCGTCGACGCGGCTGCCTGGATCGCCGCGTTCGAGCGCGCGGTGCCGCATGGGGGATACCGCATTGTCGATGCCGGCAAGGGCGTGCCGGGGGCGGAGCGCACCCTGGTGCTGGTCTCCTCGCTGCTGACCTTCGTCGCCATGGGCATTCTGCTGATCGGCTGCGTCGGCGTGGCGAACGGCGTGTCGGCCTGGCTCGATCGGAAACGGCATACCATTGCCATCCTGAAGAGCCTCGGTGCACGGCCGGCATTGATCCTGCGAATCTACCTCGCCCAGGTTATAAGCGCCGCGGCTGCGGGCGTCGCACTCGGCCTCATCGGGGGTAGCGCGGGGTACGCCGCCGCCGTGCCGATGCTGGGCGAATGGCTGCCGATGGCGGATCGGCTTCGTGTCGCGCCACTGCTGACGGCGGGAGGGTTTGGTTTCCTCGCGACGCTATTGTTTTCATTCTGGCCGCTGGCGCGCGCTGAGGTGCAGCGACCCCAGGTGCTGTTCCGGCACGAGGCGACGCCGGAGCCGGCGCTGCCGCGGAAGAGCCGGATGGTGGCGCTGGCTGCGATCGCTGCGGCGCTCGCGGTGCTTTTCCTCTGGTCCGCGCCGCTTCCCGTCGTAGCTGCCCTGTTCGCGGCGGCGGCAACAGTTGTCGTGGCCACTTTCTTGGCGCTCGGCCGCCTCGTTGCGATTACCGCCAAATTGATCGGGAGCCTGTCTGCCTTGCAAGGGCGCCCGCTGCTTCGGTTGGCTCTGGCGAATATGCACCGGCCGGGGGCACCCACGGTGCCGCTGGTTATGGCCGCCGGCCTTTGCCTGACGCTGATCGTAGTTGTCGAATCCGTGCGCAAGAACGCCGACCGCCACCTCGTCGAAACGTTACCGGCGTCGGCGCCGGGGCTGGTGGTGCTGAACATTGACCCCGAGGGGGGCGGGCGTCTCGATGCATTCATGGCCGCTTCGCCGCACGTTCAGCGGTGGGAGCGCGCTCCCTTCCTGCATGCCCGCATCACAGGCGTCGGCGATCGTGCCGTGGCAGATCTGCGCCTACCTGCCGACGTGGCGTTCGTGGTTCGCGGCGATCGCGGGATTTCGTGGAGAGCCGGCCCACCTTCGGAACGGCTCGTCGCAGGGGTATGGTGGCCGCAGGATTACGCCGGCCCGCCTCTGGTCTCGCTCGACGCGTGGGCAGCGCGCCGGCTTGGCGTCGGCATCGGCGATACGCTGACCTTAGATGCGCTGGGCAAGCCGCTAACGGCCAAGATCGCCAGCCTCCGTCGGTTCGATCGCGCCGGGCTCGGTCTCGATTTCCCGATCCTGCTCTCGCCGCCCGCCGAGCCACCGCCGCACCGTGAGATCGCAGCGGTCTGGACCGCGCCCTCCGCCGCACAGGAAGACCAACGCAAGCTGCGCGCCGACTTGTCTCGGGCCTTTCCCGAGGCGCCGACCGTCCTGGTGTCGGAGGTCACGGCGTTCCTCCAAATGGCGGTTGACGGCATTGGGCGGACCCTCGTGGCACTGTCTGCAGCGACGGGCGTTGCCGCGTTCCTGGTGCTGACTGGGGTCGTCGTTGCCAGTCGTCGTCGGCTACTCCGCGAGGCGATCGTATTCAAGGTCTTGGGTGCCACGCGCCGGCAGGTGCTGGTAGCCACCGCGATCGAGCTTGGGCTCATCGGCCTCGTGGCGGCGCTGGCGGCCTTCGTCCTCGGAAATTTGGCGGCGGGGGTCTCGATTGCCAGCCTCATCGACTTTCGCCCAGTGCTCGCGGCGGTCTTGCCATGGCTGGCCGCCGCGGTCGCCATTCCGGCAGCCACCGGTCTCGTCGCCGCCTGGTGGGCCCTATCACACCCCGCTCGGGAGGTGTTGCGGCAGGAGTAAGAGGCCGGTCTCCGCAGGCCTCAACCAACCTTGAAGTCTGCCGCTGCGCGATACCCGTCGAGAAACGTCTCGAACAGCACTGTTGTGAGCTCCGCGAGCCAGTCGGGCTGCCCCCACGAATAGCAGTCGGCGAAGCCCGCCGCATATTCCGCAACCTCGATCCGCCGCATGGCCGCGAGCGAGCCCTCACCGATCCATCGCGCCCCGCCATCCGCATCGACGGCCGACAACCGCAGGTCCGGGCCGACCACGTCGTTTCCCATCCAGACGCTGCCGCGGCCCCTGAGCAGGCCTGCGTCGTGCGTCGCTCGCATGAGGCCTCCGAGACCTTTTCCCAGCGCTCCCGCCCGCTCCAGCAGTCTGCCGGTGACCTCGAGGCCGATAGCCTTGCCGCCCGCATCGAGCCCGATCCGCTCGTTGCCGGCGACTGACATGCGCACGTCCTCATGCCCGCCAGCGTCAAGCTCCTCCGTAACGAGCCGCAGCAGCCATTCGTCCGCCCTGACGTCGCTCGTCACGCCGATGCGCACCATCGCGTAGGCGTTCTCCTCGAAAAACGGCACGGACGGGTCGGCCAGGATATCGATGGCCTCCGGTTTGCAGGCGGCGGCCAATCCTTGTGCGCGGAACATGGCCAGCATCCGGCATTCCTGAAGCGCCTCCGCGATACCCATCAAT
>LNDR01000082.1 GCA_001464755.1 Rhizobiales bacterium Ga0077524 | reverse complement strand
TCCCCGGCCGAAGCTCATGCTGCTTATGCGGCTTGGGAGCGCAATCCTGAGGTTTGTCCCGGCCAAGGCGGGTCCCGCCGATGAACCGAGCAAGGGCGACGACGCGCCGGGTAAGGGTTGACCTTTTTTGCGAGGAAATTTCTGTTATGGCAGAATTCACCGTCATCAAGGAAATCCCGAGGTATTCGGACGCCCAGCTCTGGCACTTGCGAGGCCAGGGCAACGGGAAAAGGGAGGTGGTCCGCGCCGAGGATCGGTTTCGCACCCTCGTCGGCGATGACGCGTGGCGCGGGCTTCCGCTTGCCGTGCAGCGCCGCTTCTCCCGCCATGTCGCGTCGGGCGAGATGCGCCTCTTTCGAGGCGAGGTGGTGGTAACCCGTCTCACATGGGCTGGCCGGGCCCTTGCGTGGCTCGCCCGCCTCGTCGGCGGGCCGCTCCCCGACACCGATGGGGCCACCGGTCCAGCCACCGTGCTCGTCACGGAAAGTCCCGAACTCGGCGGACAGGTGTGGACCCGCACTTACACGCGCCCTGGCCGGTTTCCTCAGACGATCAACTCGGTCAAGCGTTTCGCCGGGTCGACGGGTCTCGAGGAGTACCTCGGATACGGTCTGGTCATGCGGTTGCGCCTCGACGTCGAGGACGGTTGCCTCGTCTTCCGCAGCACCGGCTACAACGTCGAGTTGGGCGGCTGGCGCGTCTCAATTCCGGGCTGCCTCACGCCCGGCACGTGCAGCATCACACACCGCGACCTCGGCGGCGGCCGGTTCGCCTTCACGCTCGAGCTGGTCCATCGCCAACTCGGTCAGCTCGCCTATCAGGTCGCGCATTTCGAGGAAGTCGGCACGCATTGCATTGCCGCTGATGGAACGAGGACGGAGCGCGCCGGCCTTGCCAGCGCCGCGGAATGACGGCAAGGGAAAGGGCTCCGGTTGACGGACCCCCGGTCGCTGCTCGGCGATTGGGGTATCGTTGCCGGAACACTCACTCAAGCCGTGGCCGAACCCCATGCTCTCGTCCTCCGAACTGCTGATCGAACTCTTCTCCGAAGAGATCCCCGCGCGCATGCAAGCCAAGGCCGCCGAGGATCTGCGGCGAATGGTGGTCGAAGGGCTCAAAGGGCGTGGTCTCGGCGTCGGTGCGGCCATCGCGTTCGCTACGCCGCGGCGGCTGGTGCTCGTCGTCCAGGACGTGCCGCCGATGTCGCCGGCCGTGTCGGAGGAGCGCAAGGGACCGCGTGTCGGTGCGCCGGATGCCGCGATCCAGGGATTCCTGAAAAGTGCGGGCCTCGGCTCGATCGAGCAGGCGCAGGTCGTCGAGGACGGCAAGAAGGGCAGCTATTACCTCGCGAAAATCGAGAAGCCGGGCCAGCCCGCGCCCGTGCTGATCGGCGACGTGCTGGGCGAGACGCTCGAGAAATTTCCGTGGCCGAAGTCGCAACGCTGGGGCTCAGGCTCGTTCCACTGGGTGCGACCGCTGCATTCGATCATCTGCCTTTATGCGGGCAGGGTCGTGCCAATCGAGGTGGGCGGGATCACCGCGAGCAACATGACGCGCGGGCATCGCTTCCACGGCAACGAGCCGTTCGCGGTGACGAGCTTCGAGGACTATGGCACCAAGCTGAAAGCAGCCAAGGTGCTGCTGCCGTCGTCCGAGCGCGCCGAGATGATCCGCGAGCAAGCCTTGGCTCTGGCGAAGAAGGCCAGACTCGAGCTGGTCGAGGACGAGGCGCTGCTCAATGAGAACGCCGGACTTGCGGAGTGGCCCCTCGTGCTGATGGGCACGTTCGACGAGGAATTCCTGGCCGTGCCGGGCGAATGCCTGACGACTTCGATGAAAAGCCACCAGAAGTGCTTCTCGCTACGCAATCCCGAGACGGGCAAGGTGGCCAACAAATTCCTGATGATCTCGAACCTCATTCCCGCCGACGGCGGACACGAGGTGATCGCCGGCAACGAGCGGGTGATCCGGGCGCGGCTTTCGGACGCCCGCTTCTTCTGGGAGCAGGACCTCAAGCGCAAGCTCGAGCCGATGCACTTCGAGCTGAAGGGCATCACCTTCCACGACAAGCTCGGGTCCCAGTGGGACCGCATGGAGCGGGTCACGGAGCTGGCGCGGCAGATCGCGGGCTCGGTCGATGCCGAGCCGGAGTTTGCCGGACGCGCGGCGCAGTTGTGCAAGGCCGATCTGGTCTCAGGGATGGTCGGCGAGTTCCCCGAGTTGCAGGGCCTCATGGGGCGCTACTACGCGGAAGCCGAGCACATGAACCCCAAGATCGCCGCCGCGATCGAGGAGCACTACAAACCGCGCGGGGCAAGCGACACGGTGCCGACGGCTCCAGTCTCGGTGGCCGTGGCGCTGGCCGACAAGCTCGACACGTTGGTGGGGTTCTGGGCGATCGGCGAGAAGCCGACCGGCTCGGGCGATCCGTATCAGTTGCGGCGCGCGGCACTCGGCGTGATCAGGATCGTGCTGGAGAATGATTTGCGGGTGCCGCTGGTGCCGCTGATCGAGACCCATAGGCAACGGGTGGGTGTCTCGATGCTGGGCGGACTCCGGACCGATCTGTCGGCCACTGAGGTCGACAGGATAGCACTCGCGACGGGCGACCTCCTCTCCTTCTTCGCCGACCGCCTCAAGGTGCATCTCCGCGAGAAGGGCGCGCGGCATGATCTGATCGATGCCGTGTTTGCCCTTGGCGGGCAGGACGACCTCGCGCTGATCGTGCGGCGCGTCGAGGCGCTGGACGATTTCCTGAAGACGGACGACGGCGCGAACCTGCTGGCCGGGGTCAAGCGGGCGGCCAACATCCTCGCCATCGAGGAAAAGAAGGACAAGACCAGCTACGTCGGCGATTACGACATCAAGCTCCTCGTCGAGAAAGAGGAAGCCGCACTGGCCGCAGCGATCGAGCAGGCCAAGCAGGACACCGTGGCCGCGCTCAACGTCGAGAATTTCACCGGCGCCATGAACGCGCTCGCGGATCTACGGGCGCCGGTCGATGCCTTCTTCGAGAAGGTGACCGTCAACGCACCCGATCCGGCGCTACGTGCCAACCGGCTGAAACTCTTGTCGGAGATCCGGGCGGCAACGCTGAATGTCGCCGATTTCTCGAAGATCTCGGGGTGAGGGTGCGCAGGGCTAAGTGGCGACTGAGGGCGGGACTAACTGGGGGGTAACCATTTTCTGCGCCTAGTGAACGGCGGACGGCGAGGTGCGAGCGCGTTTGCGCGGCTCCAATTGCTCGTCGCTGTCTCGAGTGGGCCCAGAGGAGCACCGCATGTCGAATGCCGCCAAGAGCCTCAATTCAGGCTGGCAATCGGACTCTCTTTCCCGTCTCGTGGTCGTCGCCTTCACCGCCGCGCTGTTCATGTCGGCGCTGCTGCTCTTCTCCGTCCAGCCGATGTTCGCGCGCATGATCCTGCCGCATCTCGGCGGGTCGCCATCGGTCTGGGCCGTGTCGCTCTGCTTCTTTCAGGCGGTCCTGCTGGGAGGCTACACCTACGCCCACCTCCTGGAGCACATCGGCGACCGCCGCCTCGCGCTCGGGGTTCATCTGGTGCTGCTGACATCGGCCGCGCTCGCGCTACCCTTCGCCGTGCCGT
>LNDR01000081.1 GCA_001464755.1 Rhizobiales bacterium Ga0077524 | reverse complement strand
TGTCGGTCGTCGCCATTCTGGCCGTCGGGGTCGGCTTGCCGTTCTTCGCGATCTCGGCGAACGCCCCTCTGCTGCAGTCGTGGTTCGCCCGGTCGGGTCATCCGCGCGCGGCGGACCCCTATTTCCTCTATGGCGCGTCGAACATTGGATCGCTGGCGGCGTTGCTCGCCTATCCCGTCGTCGTCGAGCCGAGCCTCGGCCTCGCCTCGCAGGCGGTCTGGTGGGGTGGCGGTTTCGTCGTCCTGATCGCGCTGATCGGCGTCAGCGGCATGCTCGGCCAGGCGCTGAAATCGGACCAAGGCACCGCGACCTCGACCGAGACGCGAACCACCCAGCGCACCACCTGGGCGCAGCGCGGCACATGGATCGGCCTCGCCTTCGTGCCGTCGGGACTGCTCGTC
>LNDR01000080.1 GCA_001464755.1 Rhizobiales bacterium Ga0077524 | reverse complement strand
CAATCCCCGTTGCGCTCACGCGCCTTAGTCGACACGTCGGGGCGGGTCACCTCATCGGTCCCCCTATCCCCAGCTCTCAGCGGACATGATGGTCTAGTGATGTGATTAATGGTGAATTGTGGACTTCGTTTCGAGCGAGTTTGTGCGCTTGAGCTTCGAGAAGCAGCATGCAATCAACCCTGGCGGGGCATAGAGATGCCTGTCGAGTGGGAACGCATAAATGACGAAGGTCTATCCCGTAATTCTATCCGGTGGCTCGGGAACAAGATTGTGGCCGCTGTCCAGGGCTATGTACCCTAAACAGTTCATTCGATTTTTCGATTCACCTCGGTCGAGTCTTCTCGGCAAAACTCTCTTGCGCTTGCGTCCTTCGGCTGGTTTTGCCAGACCGATCCTGCTCTGCAATTATGACCATCGGTTCTTGGTTAAGGATGAACTTGAACGCTCCGGAATAGAAGCTAATGCTATTTACTTGGAGCCCGTCGCCCGCAATACGGGCGCAGCAATCACTATCGGCGCGCTAGCCGTGGTCAATCACGATCCCGATGGCATTATGGTTGTTATGCCATCCGACCATGTGATCGCAGACGAAGCAGCTTTCGCAGAGGCCGTGCAGAAGGCGGCACGCGTCGCTGCTTCTGGACGCCTGATCCTCTTCGGCATCAAGCCCAGGGAAGCACATACCGGCTACGGTTACATTCGTCGAGGCGGTGCCATTCTCGGCACGGACGAGGAAGCTTTTGCAGTAGAGGCCTTCTTCGAGAAGCCTAACAGAGCTACCGCGACGAGCTACCTTTCGGCTGAAAATTACTTCTGGAACAGTGGTATTTTTGTTCTTCATGCGCGCACATTTATCGAGGAGATAGCTAGACTCGAACCACGGATTCTCGAGGCGGCGCGTAATGCTCTCGCGAGCGCGGAGCAAGACCTGGGATTTGTCAGACTTGATCGCGCTGCCTTTTCAGCTTCACCCAATATCTCAATTGACTACGCAGTGATGGAGAAGACGCGCCTTGCTGCTATGCTTCCCCTTGATGTCGGCTGGAATGATGTTGGATCTTGGGCTTCGCTTTGGGAGGTGACGCCCCATGACGAGAACGGCAATGCGATCCATGGCGACGCGCTGGTTGAGGACGGGTCGAATCTTTATATTCATTCTGAGCGATCCCTCGTTGCCGCCATTGGCGTGAAAGATCTCGTGATCGTTGCCACCCCCGATGCGCTACTCGTTGCGGACAAATCCCGCTCACAGGACGTAGCAACCATTGTCAAACGGCTGAATGCTGCGAACCGAAAGGAACGAGAGCAGCATGTTCGTAACCATCGCCCGTGGGGCTACTTCGAATCGCTCAACATCGGTCCGCGCTTTCAGGTGAAGCTTCTCCATGTCAAGCCCGGCGCCAAGCTGTCGGTGCAGATGCACCATCATCGCTCGGAGCATTGGATCGTGGTGCAAGGCACGGCAAATGTTGTGATCGACGGGACCGAAAGGCTCGTTCGGGAGAACGAAAGTGTTTACATATTCTCCACGCAGTGGCATCGGCTCGAGAATCCTGGTAAAATATCTTTAGAGGTCATCGAGGTCCAGATCGGAAGCTATCTCGGCGAGGATGACATTGTTCGAACCGACGACATCTATCAGCGCGGTCCCGAGGAGACGCGGTGATCATTCCTATGCCTTTCCTGATTACCGTGCGCCCCGACGGCGCGGAACACCAGTGGAGGAAGGTTCCACCCAGAGAGTTGTCGATTTGCTCTGGTAGCTGGCGAGCGATGCGGTTGGGTAACCGGCCGTGTCGGAGCCTCGCGACAAAGGCCGCCCTGGGCGGTTGAGCGATCCAGCAGGCCGTAACGCGTGTGAAGCCCGAGCAGGCCTCGAAAGGTACGTCGCGGAAGCCGACTCGCCGGTAATCCGGGGAAGGCCGCGTGGGATGGGGAAGCAATCGACAGATGCACCCGTTCTGTTCCGCCGGGGTAGTGGGCACGGCATGTTGGGATGGTGATGCGGGTCATCGGGGGAGACCCAGTGCGGTGCGGGCTCACGCCTGCAACGGCGCCTTGGGCGTCGGCCGGGCCGGGTATCGGACAGGGCCATACGAGCGTCGAAGCCGGGTAACGCCGGCGGAGCAAAGGGCCCTGACTTCTGGTGCGCTTTCGAAGCAGTCGAGGAGGAGGTGATTGGCGATGAGCCTGACAACACCCGATAAGATCCGGACGCTGCAGAGGAAGCTCTATCTCAAGGCGAAGGCGGAGCCCGACTTCCGCTTCCATCAGCTCTACGACAAGGTCTGGCGATCCGACATCCTCGCCCACGCCTACCGCCAAGCCCGCGCCAATGCGGGTGCGCCGGGTGTGGACGGCGTGACGTTCGCGATGATCGAGGCGGCGGGCTCAACGGAGTGGCTGACCGGGTTGCGCGAGGACCTGCGACAGAAGACGTATCGGCCATAAGCCGTGCGACGGGTGATTATCCCGAAGCACGGCGGCGGCGAGCGTCCGCTCGGCATCCCTACCGGGTGGTGCAGACTGCCGTTAAGCTCGTGATCGAGCCGATCTTCGAGGCAGACTTCGATCAAAGTGCCTACGGCTACCGCCCGCAAAGGAGCGGTGCCGACGCGATCCAGGAAGTGCACCGGCTCGTCTGCCGGGGTTACTCGGACGTGGTGGACGCCGATCTGTCGAAGTACTTCGACACGATACCGCATGCGCAACTCATGCAATCGGTGGCGCGGCGTATCGTCGACGGCCAAGTGCTGCGGCTGATGAAGCTGTGGCTCAAGGTGCCCGTCGAGGAGCGGGATGGTGAGGGGCCACGGCGCATGTCGGGCGGCAAGGACAACACTTGCGGAACGCCGCAGGACGGGGTGATCAGCCCCTTGCTTGCCAACCTGTACATGAACCGGTTCCTCAAGCATTGGCGGAACACCGGACGGGGCGAGGTTTTTCGGGCAGCGATCGTCAACTATGCCGACGACTTCGTCATCCTCAGTCGCGGTCACGCGGCCGAGGCGCTGGCGTGGACGCGGGATGTGATGACGCGGCTCGGGCTCACCCTCAACGAGGCGAAAACCTCCGTTCGGGATGCTCAAGCAGAACGGTTCGACTTCCTCGGCTACACGTTCGGCCCACATATCTGGCGGAAGAACGGTCGCAGGTACCTGGGCGCGAGCCCGTCGAGGAAAAGCGTCCAGAGGCTCAAGGACAAGATCGGTGGAGTTCTGGTGCCCGGCAACGTTGCGCCGTGGCCCGAGGTGCGCGACCAGCTCAACAGCATGCTGCGCGGTTGGTCCCAGTACTTCAGCTACGGCACGCGGATGTCGGCGTACAAGACGATCGATCATCACGTCTATGGGCAGGTCAGTCGCTTCCTCGTGCGTCGTCACAAGGTGGCGGGACGCGGGACACGCACTTTCCCTGTCGGAATGATCCGAGGGGAACTGGGTGTCCTTGCGCTACGTCCCTTGATGGTGACACGCCGTGGGTCTTGAGGTGAAGCCAGTCGGAGAGCCGGATGCCGGAAATCGGCACGTCCGGTTCGATGAGCGGGGAGAGGAAACGGAGCGATGGGCCCAGTCGGCCCCCAAGCCACCGCGCCTTTCCTCGACTCTACCCGACTGCTCCTCGCTTCGCCACAAGCCGTTGATATGACGTGCGTGGTCAAGCGGTGGGAGGTGGCGATGGCACGTAATGCGGTTCAGTTCCAGAAGGGGCTCGGCATGGCCGAGTTTTTGCGACGTTACGGCACCGAGGATCAATGCCACGCGGCGCTCGTCGCGATGCGCTGGCCGGACGGCTTCGTGTGTCCGGCGTGCGGATCGGCTGAGCACGGGCTTTCGGCTCCACGCCGCATTTTCCAGTGCAAGGCCTGCCGCGTCCAGACCTCGGCCAAGGCCGGCACGATCTTCCATCAGTCGAAGACACCGCTGACCAAGTGGTTCCTCGCGATCCACCTGATGACGGCCGCAAAGAACGACATCGCCGCCCTGGAACTG
>LNDR01000079.1 GCA_001464755.1 Rhizobiales bacterium Ga0077524 | reverse complement strand
GACGTTGCAAGCGTCGGCGAAAAACTTTGCAACGGCAACCATTTTCGGGCAGATTGACGTGGCCGCGCGAGACGCGCACGCGGCCAAAAGTCATGATTGTCGATCGCCTTATTCCAGGCCCTAAGGCTGAGATCCGCGATCCGATCGGAAGCGCCACTGCGCATGTTCGCGGTTAGCCAGGATCTGAATTCCGGTACGAGCGCATCGCACATGTCGTCAGGGCGACGATTGGTTGAGGAGAGAAAAAGTAGGACTTTCTTGTTGTGGATTCGCTCGTACTTAGTTGGGAGCCACGCCAGCAGCTCGCGCGCCGCCGATGACAGCTCCGCCTCCGGGGCCCGGATGGCGTATTCATCCGCAACTCGCAGGCAGGCGGACAGGGTAAGTCTTGCGGGCGTGATCTTCTGGAACGCGCGCTCAAGATGCGGTCGCGAAAACGACAAGCCGCTCACGACGCCTTTCCCAGCGGGCGCTGACATGTTTGAGAGCCATTTCCGGGCCCGTCGTAAGCAGCATAACTCGTAGTTCCTGGCGCCGGTCCGTGACGCGGTGTTCATCCGCCAGGCGATGACATCTTCGAATGTCGGCATGTGCATTCCCTCGGGTTGGGACAGAAGTTGGTGCAATCATGATCGTTGGGAGCTAGTGGTGGTTGTCGGCGTACGTTGTGGGAGGACAGTTCCCCGTGTGCACCTCCCACGTAGTGCGGCGTGATTTCCCAACACCCAAACCGCTCGTCTTAATTTATCGGACACGGAGGAGGTCGTAGAGATCGGATCGTTTCACAAGCCAAGTCCGGCTGTTCGCGGGCTGAACGGCGGGTAGAGCACCTGACGCGATCCAATCGCGGATTGTGCGGGTTGTTTTTCGTGCAATCAGTGCGCATTCAAGTGTGGTTAGAAACACAGCATCGCCGTGCGTCGGGTGATCAGTGTGCGGTCCGTTCTTTGTGGCTTTTATCGTCATTCGCTGCCTCACTGCCATGTTAGAAATCTAGAAGGGCCGCCAGCTCGCGGCGCAGGGACAACCGATCGCTTAAGGCTCGGGATCTGCAGTAGGTTTCACCCAGACAAACGTCTTCTCGGGCGGCGGCGTGAACTCGACCGTGTCGATGAAGAGCACCAGCGCTTCGTCGTCACGCAACGCCGCCTGCACGTCGATGACGGAGCTGGGCTTCGGACTCGCCAACGATGCGTAATCGGGGAAGTCCTGAGCGAGCCGAGTACCAGTGTTGGGCTTGCGCGTGCTGCGATCAGGACAGGCCGCGAAGCCAAGCGGAGACGTCGCTTAGGCGGTAACGCACCGAGCGGCCAATCCTCCGGGACGGAGGCCCGCCCTTATCCCGGTATCTACGCATTTCGAGGCTCTTGATCGAGAAACCAGTCATCGCGGCCACCTGCTCAGTAGTGAGCAGCAAATCGCCTAGAGACATTATGGACGAGCGAGGAGAAGTGGCCTCGTTCAGAGCATTTTGTGTCATCTGCACTGGATCGGTCACCGAGGTCATGTGCGCACTCCTGCGTGGTGGAGCGCTTAGGTAGCCGAGGGGCGGGATGGGTGGCTCCCCTCTAATTCACGTGATTTCGTGCAGACTCGCTTCCGTAGGTCGTGCTTGGTTGGGACCGGTGCGTCGCGGCTTTCGAGGGCGCCATTCTCTGTCTTCCGACGACACCCTGTCCGGCTCCGGTGAAAGGCCAGGCGATCCCGGTGCTCGATGTCGTGCGCGACCGCATCACGAGCCTGACGGCACATGGCGGGCTCACCGGCGTACCGCAGGTGAGCATTCCCGGTGCCACGGTCAATGGCTTGCCCGTGGGCCTCTCGATAGTCGGTGCACATGGGTCGGATGCGTCGCTGTTGGCCGTTGCCAGAGCGATGGAGGACATGACGTGACGGACGTCACTCAGAAGTTCAGCGTGGCCGGCCCACGGGGCTCGGTATCAAGTGGCCGGCGCGCTCAGTGCCATGAAGTCGGCCGAGATACGCGTCAACGTGAACACGCGGCGGCGCTGACGCCATTCCAACGTGCGCCGACAGCCCGACGATAAGACAATGACAAACCCCACGCGATCGAGCTGATCGCGTGGGGTTGAGATTCAGCGGCAATCGACAAACTCAAGGCGCGCCGGTTTCGAGGGTGCCGTAGACGCCGTCCGAGCGGGGCGCGCTGTCCCGGATCTGGTCGAAGGCCGAGCGGGGTGCGCTGTTGCGGAGGTCCTCGAAGGCGCTGCGTGGGGCCGCCGTGTTGATGGCGCCGAGGTCGTCGAACACGATGCGGGCGTTGGCCTGTCCGGCGATGAGGCCGAGGGCGAGGAGGGCTGCGATGGCGGTCTTCATGGGGTCATCTCCAGTTCAAGGTTCTGATGTTCGCGTGTCGATTGGTGCGCGTTGTCGTCAAGACGGGCTCAAGGCGCGCCGGTCTCGAGGCTGCCGAAGACGCCGTCCGAGCGGGGCGCGCTGTCGCGGATCTGGTCGAAGGCCGAGCGGGGTGCGCTGTTGCGGAGGTCATCGAAGGCGCTACGCGGGGCCGACGTTTGATGTCGGTGAAGATCTCCGAACGTGGCGCCGAGGTCGTCGAACACGATGCGGGCGTTGGCCTGTCCGGCGATGAGGCCGAGGGCGAGGAGGGCTGCGATGGCGGTCTTCATGGGGTCATCTCCGGATCAAAGTTCTGCTATTCGCGTGTCGCTTGGGGCGTGTCGTCGTCAGGTCGAGCTCAAGGCGCGCCGGTCTCGAGGGTGCCGTAGACGCCGTCGGAGCGGGGCGCGCTGTCGCGGATCTGGTCTAAGGCCGAGCGGGGTGCGCTGTTGCGGAGGTCCTCGAAGGCGCTGCGTGGGGCCGCCGTTTTGATGTCGGTGAAGATCTCCGAACGGGGCGCGGAGGCGCCGAGGTCGTCGAACACGGTGCGGGCGCTGGCCTGTCCGGCGATGAGGCCGAGGGCGAGGAGGGCTGCGATGGCGGTCTTCATGGGGTCATCTCCAGTTCAAGGGGTTCAAATGCTGACTTCGGTGTTTCTGGTTACCTGCGGTCGTGATCTCAGTGCTCGGCCGGTTGTTGTTCGCTACCGATCTGTATCGTTCTTGAGTGCTGTTATGCGCCAAGCTGCCATGACGTGCAATTCACCTTCCATCACGTCGACGTGAGAAATTTGTTCAGGTAATGTAATGGTATTTTCGACACATGACTGGCCCATCGACAGCGGCGTCTTGCGTGGCGAGTCGAGCTGCGCCACATTATTGCTACAGGACTGTATCTTATGGACACCCCGCATGCCCCGAGCTGACAAACGCGACGACCTGATCGATGCCGCCATCCGCCTCTTCAACCGGCATGGCTACCATGCCACCGGAGTCGACCGGCTGATGGAGGAAACGGGGATCGCGAAAACGACGCTCTACCGGCACTTCGACTCGAAAGAGGAGCTGATCGTGGCCGCCCTGGTCCGCATCGACGAGGCGGCGCGGGACGAATTGCGGGCCTTCGTCGAAGCCGCTTCGGGCGACCCCGTGGCGCGAATTCTCGCCACGTTCGGGCAACTCGACATCTGGCTCAGGGACAAGGAGTTCAAAGGATGCCCGTTCGTCGCTGCGGCCGCGGAGTTCGGTGGGGCAAACGATCCGGTGTTCCAGCAGGTGCGACTGCACAAGCGGCTCACCCTCGCCTACTTCGAAGAATTGGTCAGGGCCGCGCGTACCCCAGATCCGCGGCGGGTGGCGCGCCAGATCGTCATGCTGCACGAAGGCGCAATCGCCTTCGCGCAGGTGCTGGGCCCGGACGGTGTGGCGGACGACGCCCGACAAGCGGCTGAGCGGCTGATCGAAAGAAGACCGGCGGACTGAGCTATCGCCTGAAAGCGTTCTGCGAGCGCGTTACCCTGCGTCCGCGCCATTTGCGCCTCGATTAGGCTGGACTGCGTTGCGGTTGCCGAATGAAGAAGCTTGCAACGCCGCAGACAACGGAGAGCATGAAGCTGACGACCAGGGC
>LNDR01000078.1 GCA_001464755.1 Rhizobiales bacterium Ga0077524 | reverse complement strand
GCCGGCCAACACATCCGATGCCGCTCCCTTGATCAGCGCATGGAAGAGACCTTTGATCTCCCAAACAAGCTCTGCCACCGCCCTGATCTGCGTATCGCTTGCGCCGCTGAGATCCTGCAAATTCAGGTCGCCAACCGCGCCGATGAGAGTGCGACCCGGCTCATGCCGGCTGATCAGTACTTTCATGAAAGGCGTCAATCCTGCTTCGGAGGCCTCGGGCCATTCACCGATCTCGGCCTTCCTCTTGCGCAGCGTTTGCAGATCGAGGCCGGGCAAAGTGAGGAACGCAACGCCTTTCGGGCCGCTAACTCGCTCTTTGCCGACGATCTGCTCGAGATGGCACGCGGAACAGCTCTGCTCGAACGGCGCCACATCCATCACCGGAATGCGTCGTGCCGACTTCTTGCTCGCCGTCTCAGGAAAGTGCTTATTGAAATGACCTTCGTGATCAAAAATGATCCGTGTTCGCCTCTTGAACGGATAGCTTTCGAAAGTCGGATGATGGCCGTCAAAGCTATCGAATTTCACCACGTGGCACGAGCGGCATTGCTCGTCAGTTATCTTGCTCAGATTAAAGCCTGCGCCTTGGTGCTCTTGATGGCAGGTTGTGCAATAGAGACCACGTGAAACCACTTCACTGGTAGGGAATGCGACGCTTTGCGCGCGAGCGGATCCCGGCACGGGTGTTGCGGCCGCGATCTTCAACAGCCGCTTGGTGCTCTCGGCCAGCACGTCCTCCGATGCGCCGTGCGGCTTGAACGCCGTCTCCGGCATGCGATGGCAAGTCAGACACGCCTTGCTGTCGGCGAGCCTGTCGCCTGCGACGAGGCCGTGCAGCCAGCTTAGTTTGCCGCTGCCACTCTTCGTGTGGCAATCGCTGCACTTCTCGATTGTTGCGTGAGCACTCGCCAATGGTCCCGGCATGAGAAATTGTGGACCGGAGGCAAACAGAAAGGTCGCGGCGAGGCCTATGATGGTGATAAGCGCCGCCAGCACCGCCAGGCGGTCGTTCCGCGAGACCGGGACTTCCTCTCCGCTCGCCGTGCGCCGCTGTAATCCAATGCGCACCCACCGCCACATCACCAGACTCCCGCCGAGAAGGCGTAGACGACAATAATGTGCAGCACTACCAGTACGGTCAGAGCATATGTGGCGGGCACATGCACGAGGAGCCAGGCTCTGCCCAATCCAAGCCAGGCGCGTGCGACATCGAGCCTGTCCTTCTCGATCACCAGAACCTTGATGTCGGCAAGTTTTTCCTTATTCTTTTGGTCCACATAGAACGACAGATTGTCGATCTCGTCCAACAGCCGCGCAAGTTGGCGCCGAGGACCGATCAGAAGCGAGGTGGTATTGCGCGCTTCATCGAAGAACTGCCGGAGATGAGCCGTGTAAAGGTCCGCAATCCAGACACCATAGGCCGGGCCCGGCAAGTCGTGGGCAAAGGCCGATTGATCGACCTCGGCGACCGCAGTTTTGACGGCGCGGGCCAGCTCGGCTTGGCGCTCGGGGATGCGATCATAAACGACGTTGTCGATCTGCTTCCTAGTCTCGAGCCACCAGGCGAGATAGGTGCCGAAGATGCCGCTGAGCGCCACCAGTGCAAAGCCAATCCAGAGAGCCCATTCGAGCGGAGTGTCCGGCAATGAGAAATCCGTATGGAAAGCAAAAGCCGCGATCAGGGAGAGCCCGAGCAGAATATGTAGCGTGCGCCAGCGCAGGGCGGACCTTGGCGTCAGGCTGCCCCGCTTCCTCGCGATATGGAAACAGAGCTGCAGGCTCATGCCGCCGGTCAGCACCCAGCCGTCGAGATAGCGCGGGTCGCGGAGGCTATTGCCATAGATCCAAACGAGACAGAAAAGACCGAAGGAAAGGGCCGCGATCGCAAGCCCCTGCGTCAGGCGGCTGGAGAGAGGTCCGGCGAGCCCCCCAGCGCTTCCTCCGCTGGCTCCCTTGTACGCACGTCGTCCCGCCAAATTCACGCTGATCTCCCAATTTCGGGCAATGCGGTGGCCTTCGAGAGCCCCGCCGCGCCGTCTCGTCCTCGCGACGGGCGAGGTCAGTCGACCGCACTTGCTTCCCTAGCCTTGCCTTTGAACTTGTCGGGTCCCGGTATCAGAGAGTCGAGCCCAGCCATGGTGCTGCCGTCGTACTTCTCAGAGATGCTAGCCAGAAGCTTGGAGACACTGTCGGCCGCAGCCGTTAGGGAGCGCTCATTGTTCAGCTTCAAGCCGGCGGAATGGGCGAATTCGACCATCCTCGCGATCTCCGGCACGTTCGGCACCGCTTGCGCTGCCGCGATGAGCTGCTTGCGTGCCCGGTCGACGCGCATGGCCATCTCGAAAGCGTAGAGTTTTCTGGCTGTCGCCCGGCCAACTGCGCGAAGACCGGTCTCAAGTTCAACGCCGAGTCCGACGAGATAGAGCATGCGCCGGCGCGCGGCGTTCGCCGGCACGTTCTGCCTGCCCTTGGAGTGCCAGGTATTGTGCCTCACCTCCCCCTGCGACCACGATACAAGCTCGAAATCGCTGCCGGCGGGATGACCGCCCTTGTTGACGAGATCCTCCTGCGGCACGACGTGGCAGCCAAAGCAGTTCTTGGCAATTTGGTAGAGCGAGGACGGCCTGATCATTCCCTTTGATGTGGCGAGCGTCAGGCGCGCGTCCTTCTCGGCTTTGGTCTCGGTCTTCTCGGTCTTGCCACTGAAGCCGCTATGGATCTTGATCCAGCTCTCACCGGCGCTGTGGCACGACTCGCAGGAAATGCCCGCAATCGGCAGCTTTTGGTTCTCCTTCGCTTGCACTGTGTAGTGGCAAGTCAGGCACAGTCCCTCTGATCTGATGCGGGCAATACCCATTCTCGCTGCGATCTCGTTTGCTTTCGGGCGACGCGGCATATCGCGAAACGTCTTGAAATGATGCGTGTCTTTCCACGCCTCGGCCTCCTGCTTATGACATTCGGCACAAACATTGGGTCCGACGACCTTAGCCGGATCGGTCGCACCGGCGCCGTACGCGGCTAGACTGAAAGCCGTCACCAAGCCGCCCAGCACGACGATGGTTCCGAGTGCGCTCGGGCGCCCAGTTGCAATTCTTCTGCACATATCCGCGACACGATCAGAAATAATAACTCACTCCTGTCTCATCCATTCAAATTTCCTCGCTCTTCCATTGCCCCCGCTGACAGCGCTGATCGAAGGCGGCCCGGCCCTCCGCCACGCATTCGGCCAGGCGATACTGAATCTCGAGGCGATGCTCTTCTCAACGTCCCTGTCGTCTCGGTTCGCACCAAACGGATCGGCATGACAGACTGCGCCGAAACGTACTGCGGTGGATTTGACTGCCGCGACCATTCCCGGCGCACCGCAGGCATAGAGCACATCGGTCGGCAACAGACGCGGCAGGTAGTCGGTCGGTCGGCCTCGCTTCACCGCATTGGTCGCCATCTGCGGCGAACTGCAAAAGGGAACGACGAGGACATTCGGAAAGCGAGCCAGTCGCGCCAGTGCCGGCCACATATAGAGGGCCTCCATGGTGCGGCCACCGACGATGATCATCATCATGCGATCGGGGTTCTCGCGCAAAGCGGCTACTGCAATCGACCAGATGGGCGCAAATCCGGTGTTGGTCGCGACGAGTACGATGCGGGCGTCCGGATCAGAACGGAAATGTGCGCTCCCAAATGGGCCCGTGAGTGTCACCTGATGTCCGCGCCTGATCCCATTCCCCAGCGCAGGGGTGACGCGCCCGTTCATCATTCGTCGCATATGGAACCACACCGAGCGCGGATCCGCGCCCGTGGTCAAAGGGTGGGTCATGCTGAATGGGCGGCTCGGGTAACCCTTGAATTGCACCCGAGCATATTGACCGGCGTGAAACGGCAAAGCGCGTTCCGTTTCGATGCCGACCTCCATGACATCGCTCGATAGGGCTCG
>LNDR01000077.1 GCA_001464755.1 Rhizobiales bacterium Ga0077524 | reverse complement strand
CGAGCCGCCACGCCAGCATCCAGCCAGGCTCGCCCTTCTTATCCGAGATGTAACGCACAATGCCTTCGTTGAGGCCCTTCGGCGCCTTGATGCTCTCGATCGTCGTCTCGAAGCCGTACTTGTACTTGTCGACGTCGAGCGCGCGTACCTGATCGACCGTATCTCTCACTGCCGGCATGTATCGTCCCTGTGTATCATCGTCTCAGGCGGCTGCCCGGCGGGTCGCCGCGATCGTTGTCCAAGCCGCGAGGAATGCGGCAATGTCTTTGTCGGTGGTGGCCCAGCCCAGGCTCACGCGAATGGCGCTGCGCTGGATATCCGCGCCGAGGCCCATGGCAATCAGAGTCGGGCTCGCGGCCACCTTTCCGGAGGCACAAGCCGAGCCAGCGCTGACCGCAATTCCAGCCAGATCCAGGGCGATGACGAGAAGCTCCGACGTGCGGCCGGGAAGCGCTATGCACGATGTGCCCGGCAGCCGTGGCGCGTTGCGCCCTACGATCACGGCCTCGGGCGTCGCGTCATGGACACCGGCTTCCAGGCGATCTCTCAGGGCCGTCATATGCCGGGCCTCGCCTGCCAGATTGCGGCATGCCGCTTCGGCTGCCGCCCCGAAGCCTGCAATGGCGGCGACATTCTCTGTCCCCGGACGCAGACGACGCTCCTGACCACCGCCTCGCATCAGCGGGTCAAGCTCGAGCCCGTCCCGCAGGATCAGCGCACCAATCCCCTTCGGACCGCCCAGCTTGTGCGCGGAGAGGGTCATGGCATCGACGCCAAGATCTTTGAAGCTCAACGGTATTTTTCCGGCCGCCTGCACTGCGTCAGCGTGGATGACGGCATCCGGGCGAACGCGACGGCAGACGCTGACCAGGGTGCCGATGTCGTGCACGACGCCCGTTTCGCCGTTGGCGAGGTGGTGGCTCAACAGCAAAGGTCCTGGAAGCCTCCAGGCCTCGCCTTTCGTATCAACGCGCACCGATGCAAGCATCGACCCGAGATCGGCATCTATGCCGGATCGGCCATCTGGACCGGCTGTGATCTGCAGCGTGCCCGCGACCCCGGTCGGATCGGCGACGGAAGGATGCTCCATCGCTGACGACACGAAACTGCCCCACTTTCGGCCACCTAGAACGATGGCATTGGCTTCGGTGGCACCGCTCGCAAAAACGACTTCCGAGGCGTGAGCGCCGACGAGGGCCGCCACCCTCTCTCGCGCAGTCTCGATTGCGGCACGGGCGGCGCGACCTTCTGCGTGCACGGAAGAGGCATTGCCCGGCAGATTCATGGCCGTCAGCATCGCCTCACGCGCCTCTGGCCGCAGCGGCGCCGTCGCGTTCCAATCGAGATATGCCCGTTCGCTTCTCACGTGCGATCCTCGAAGCCGACGCTGGACCAAGCCGTCTCACCGGCCGCAGGCTGCCGTCCGGGAATGCCGTTGACGACATCTTCAATGCTCACTCGTCCCAGAAAAGCGGCGATCTCGTCGCCGAGTGCTTCCCAGAGGTTGTGCGTCAGACAGCGCTCTCCGGCTAGGCAGGTCTCACCGGCAAGCCCCATGCAGCGCGTCATTCGAACGCCTTCCTCGACGGCTGCCATCACCTCGGCGACAGTGATATCGCGGGCAGGCCGCCCCAGCCGATAGCCGCCGCTTCGACCGCGAGCGCTTTCAACCAGACCCGACCTGCGAAGCTGCTGAAAAAGCTGCTCGAGATAAGCAACCGTGATCCGCTGGCGCTCGGAGATCTGCGACAGAGGCACGGCCGCGTCGCCCCCTTGGCGGGCGAGATCCGCCATAGCCATCACCGCATACCGACCACGTGTATTGAGCTCCACGTCGCAACTCCACGACCAAAATTGGCTCGAAGGCACACGAGCCGCTACCACCAGCCTGGCGAGTTTCTGCCGAAAGTGCTTGCCCGGCGAAGCCGCCGCCATGCTAAGAAGCCCGACCGCCGGGGAACGGACAAACCCTCACCCGGCTTACGCTGTCGCCTTCTTGGAAACGTTCCAAAGTTGCTCGTATATGGAAATTCCGAGCGAGGCAGTCAAGTATTTTCGCGACTCACGCCGACTCCGTGCCCTGCCATGGACGTGACGGAGCTGAGGTGAGGGCAGTCATGAGGTCTGGCGCTCAAGCGTCAGTTCCTTCCTGGCCGCGGGACCGTCCGTGGCTTCAATACGAGCTCGAAGACGAGGCGAAGTCGACTGATGCCCGAGATCATCATCAATGGCCCCGCGGGCCGCATCGAGGCCCGCTACCACCATGCCGGCCGTATCGATAGCCCGATTGCGCTGATGCTTCACCCGCATCCGCAATTCGGCGGCACGATGAACAACCAGATCGTCTACAATATTTACTACGCGTTCCTGGAACGCGGCTTCTCGGTTTTGCGCTTCAACTTTCGGGGCGTTGGACGCAGCCAGGGCTTCTTCGACAATGGCCCGGGCGAACTGGCTGATGCTGCCTCCGCGCTGGATTGGTTGCAGCTGCAAAATCCGGATTCGCGCTCCTGCTGGATCGCAGGCGTGTCGTTCGGCACCTGGATCGCCATGCAGCTGCTTATGCGGCGTCCCGAGATCGACGGCTTCATCTGCGTGGCGCCGCCCGCCAATATCTATGACTTCAATTTCCTCGCGCCCTGCCCGTCCTCCGGGCTCGTGATCAGCGGTGAAAAAGACAAGGTCGTTCCTTGGGCCTCGGTCGGCGAGCTGGCCGCCAAGACGAAGACGCAGAAGGGCATCAAGATCGAGCACACGGTCATTGCCGGCGCCAACCATTTCTTTGCCAACGAACTCGATGAGATGAAGGGCCTGGTCGGTGACTACGTCGACAAGCGCATGGTCGAGATCCTCGAGGCCAAGCGCGAGAAGGAGTAGGCCCCCACTCCGAGATCGCTTCTGCTCCAAGGCTTTGTGCACCGCCGCGAAAAAGCCATCACAGCCCCGATATAGAGCGCATCTCTCGATGCCAGACGGCGGACACCGGACGGCGCCGGAGGGAGGGGATCATGGCGACGATTGTCACTGTCCACGGCACATTCGCGCACTCGGAGGGAGAGGCGTCTCCCGACGCGGCGGTTTCGCCCGAGAATCAGGCTTGGTGGCAAGCCGGCTCGCCATTCGACAATGACATGCGCGCGTTGCTCGACGCATCACCCACCGATGACTCAGGCAAGATCGAGGTGACGCGCTTCGAGTGGGACGGTCTGAACAGCGAACTCTCGCGCCGCAAAGCCGGAGTGCGCCTCTTTCATGAATTGAAGGCACTTGAGGCCAAGGGCGAGCCCTACTGTGTGATCGGGCACAGTCACGGCGGCTCGGTATTGAGCTGGGCGCTGCTTGAGAGCGCTGCGCGCAAGCACACCCTGCCAGGCCTCAAGCGGTGGATCACGATCGGCACACCCTTCGTCAGCATGAGAAAGGAGCGCTTGCTTTTCCAGCGCCTGGATCTCATGCGCAAGGTGATCTTCGTCGCCTCGCTTATTCTGTTGCTGATGTTCCTGGTCTACATCGCCGCCGAAGCGCTCTCTGGCGGCCGCATGTTGTTCGGCGGGACGTTCCCGGCCGTCCTCGTCGTCGCGGCCGTGATGATGAGCTTGCCGATCATCTTCTTCTACCTCGTGCTCCGCTATCTCGACGGCCGATCTCTCCTGCACTACCGACGCGCAGTTCGCCAGCGCGCTGCCGAGACCTTCGGTCCAAAATGGGTATCGTTGACCCACACCGACGACGAGGCGGTGCAAGGTCTTTCTTTCCTGCCGGGTGCTCAACTCTATTTCTTCGAGAAGTCATTCGCGGTCTCTGCAATAACGACACTTTCCATCTTCGCACTCCCCCTCATGTACCTCCTGTTGCTCACCAGCCCATCGCTCATGGTTGGCATCGGTGAT
>LNDR01000076.1 GCA_001464755.1 Rhizobiales bacterium Ga0077524 | reverse complement strand
TAGCATCCAAGACGGAACGCAGGGCCTCCAAATCCGCCTGGAGCGAGGCGAGCCAGACGCTCTCCTCCGCATCCATGCACACAACACGGCGAAACTCGTTCGTGGCCCATTCGGACTCGATACAGGGATTAGCTGCGGCACCGATGCAGGGGTAGTAGGATGCGGGATCGTCCCTGCCATCAGCTACGCCTTCGACGCAGGTCCCGATCACAGCGGCGACGACCTCATGACACAGCCGACCTGCCGCCATCTCCGCGAGGCTCCGCGACAGCTCATCCTCGCCGGGTTGCGCTTTCAGGGCCTCGAGGGCCGGCCCGGTGAAGCACTTCGCGACGGCCTCCGCGTCCGCATCCTGGGCCGATCGCGGGCCTGCGAAGGCAGATGGTAGACCGGCAAGGCAACAGACAAGCGCGATGATGAAGGCCAGACTCGATACTTGCCGGGGCGACAGCCGTGCGCGAACGCTCTCGAACAGATCGGCGGGGAGCGTGACCGTGGAGATCACCGGCTCTCCGATGCTCAACAGCGCGGCTTTCTGCCAATAGAGCCTCGCGTCATCGGTGCGCGAGATCTCCGACCATGGGATCAGCAAGGGCGGCTTGCGGACGAGCAAGCTCGGCACCTTGACCTCGAGATACAGGCCGTCGGCATCGACACCGACCGTCGTGCAGTTGCGATAGAGCACGCGGCCGACCTGGACACTCTGACGCGATAGTAGCCCGCTTCCGCTGCGCGGCTCGACCTTGAACCTCGCCGCCAAGGCATCCCATCCGCCGCTGCCCTTCATGTGCTGCGCAATGAGAGGCCAGAGGCGCGATGCCAGAAACCAAAGGACCGCAAGCAGCAGTGCGAGCTGAACGAGTGCGGTGATCAGCCAGGAATCTTCCATGGGATGCCCCGGTTACAAGCCTCGAGGTGCGGTGTGCCTCACGGTCTGACGTGCCATCGCGTGCCTACGAAGCGAAGCTTGGTTGCCTTCTCGAACGCAGAAGACGTGAGCTCGACGGATGCGCCGTCCGCGCGACCGATGATCTGGCCACCTTCATCGAGGAACTCGACGGCTCCCTCCAGAAGGAGCGTCTTATTGCCGATCGGGCACTCGAACGGCGGGATGCGCATGCGCGAGATGTGCTCCCATTGGTCACCCAATGCCGCGCCGACGCAGACGATTGCGGCCGTATCCGTCCTGGCATCGGCGGCAAGCTGTGCGATCTGCGCGATGAGGCGCGTGTCACCCTCGAAGAGCTCAATTGCGTCCTCGAGGGGCAGTGAGCCGCCGCCGCCCGTGATCGGCAGCGACTTCACCTCGAAAACTAACTCGCTATCTTTCGCTCCCCCGGGGCGGCAGGCCGCAGTAAGGATCGGCGCCTTTCCTCGCAGAACGATGCGGGTGCCGCCGCGCTCAAGCTTTCCTCGGACAGGAAACGAAATCTCTCCGCACACCTTCGTAAAAATGCGTGCCCTGCCTTCGAGTTTTTCGCCATCGAGCTGTGCGTCGGCGAGAACGGAGCCCGGCCGCACGCCGAACGGCTCCAGCACGGCTCGGGGATTGACGTAGCTCAAGATCCGAGAAGCGCCATCGGCGCGTAGCTCCATCTCCGAGCCGTTATGCATCCAGCGGCTGGTCGTTTCCTCGCGCTCGTCCTCGAAACCCCACCCAGTCTCACGGCGCTCCGGCGCGCCAACGCGCTCGGTCACGACGCGACGATCGCAATCCAGGCTCGCCGGCATTCCGTCGCCATAAAGGGCGCACCGCGCCTCCAGCTCCCGCGACTGTCCACCATGATCGAAAGCGATACGCTGGATGTAGCGGCGGGCGCGAAACTCGTACCGATTTGCCGCCTTCTCCTTCCAGCTTATGCAGTATCCCTTCTCGTCGCTGTGGGTCGCCTCGCTTTTGACGCGGTAAGGGATCGGCTCGCCGGGAGAGCCGGATCTATACTTCTCGGTCTCGTAGAGGGAGCCGTCGTCGATCAAATAAGAGCCACCCTCAATTCTGCAGGTGTGCGAATAGTCGCTCGCACGCGCGACGTTCGAGGTGCAAGCTGACATGACGACAAGGCTGGCACAGGCGGCCAGAGGTAAAAGAAGACGATTGACCATGCTCCAAACCGGCCTTCTCTTGCCGCCCCGCATCCGCTGAGGACGAGCAACGCATTCGCAGCTCATGTTCGCGCTCTGCGAGGCCGCAACACATTGTCTTGAATCAATGAAGCCAAGCATTCTTTTTACTAATCATTCAATCGCTTCGTCACTGGTGCTCACAAACGTCGGGAGTGGCCACAGTTAGGTGTCGCGCTCAGTTGCCACGCGGTCTCGCGAAGCAAGAGATGCGCCTTCAACCTGACCGATGCGGCCCGTCCATCAACTCCCACCTGCCAATGCGAATACGAATACAGGATAGCTCCATGAAGCCCACTTCAGTTCTCGGTAGTCCCGCCGTCACCAGGAGATCGGCCCTCGGCGCACTCTCAGCTCTTGTCGGCATAGGGTTGCTCTCCGACCTCGCGTCGGCTCAGCCCCTACCGGTCACGCCAACGTCACTCGTCGGAACTTGGAGTGGCCAGGAACGAGGGCCGATCGGCGTCATGAGCGTTCAAGTCATTTTTTTCCGCAATGGCACCTATCGACGGTCCCATCAATTGAGGGATCTGATGACGTTCGACACGGGCACCTACTCTGTCGTGCAGAATTGGATCCACTTCCAACTCGAGAACTATGGACCGCGCTATTACAAGGGGCGTGAAATGACGCGGCCGATGTCGGATACTTGGGTTGTAGGCCAGTTCGACGGGCGATCGCTGATCGCTACCGTGGGCGGAAACAGCCAAGTCTCGATTCGTCGCCAGTAGAGGCGGGCGAACTCGATCCCCGGCTGAGTCACGGACGGGGCAGCCAAGGCGAGGAAAGGGAGCTCCGCAATGAGCCGCCTGGCGCAAATCAGCGGATTCATTCTTGTGCTGGTCAGCGCCATCGTGCAGATCCTGACCGATCCGCGCATCACCCGAAAGTTCATCACGAGCAGCGTTATCGCGCTCCTGATCTATGCAGTCTACGTGGGTGTCGGTCTTGTGGTGGCTCTGGCACTGTTGCCGCAGGGACCGGACGCTGCGGCAGGAGCCACGTTGACCATTCTTGGATGGATTGCTCTCGGCGGGCTCGGCCTTTTACGCATGGCCCCGCGCCTGCGCGAGCCGCCGGCCGTTCTCGCGAAGTTCGGCGTCGCCGACATCGCATGTCTTGCGGTGATGAGTGCCGGTCTGCTCATGGCCGCGAACGCGTAGGGGGATGTCCATTACCTGGGCGAGGTCCTTCGATTGGCATTATGCGATGGCTCAACACCGGCGCCGCCCAGAGCCGATCGAATTAATCAACAATCCGCACCGGACGCTGCCCACCGAGTCACACCGGCCGCTTCGCGGGAAGTCGGGCATTTGAGGGGCGGGAACTTGAACCTGTGCTTGTGCTTGTGCTTTCGCAGAGATCGCTCAGAAGGGGATGCGTTTGCTACCGATCGCGGCGGACCGGACACCCGGCAATCGCCTGCCCCGTCCAGGAGTGGGTGGCCGGCATCCGCCTCGATCCAGCCACGTTCCGCACGCACTCGTTTCAACAAACGAAGGCGGTCTCAATTCGCAAACGGTAGCGGTCTCGGGTGACAAGCTGGCATAGCCGCCGAGACCTCTCATGAACGAGGCTGTTGCGGTGCACACCTTGCTGTCGCCGTGCCGTGCAATTCTGCAACGTGGGTGTTGAGAACCGGCACGATGTCCGAGTCGGGTCTTGGTCGTGTGACAACTTCATTTCGCGGTCGAAAATTCTGCGAAGCACCCCCAAGATAGCCCAATG
>LNDR01000075.1 GCA_001464755.1 Rhizobiales bacterium Ga0077524 | reverse complement strand
GTGAGATCGTAGCGTCCCATGATCCAAGCTCCGCTGTTTTCGAGCTTGAATCACTGTTCGAGTCCCATGCCAACTGATTATTGAGTACAAGGCCTAGTAAGCTCACGCTGCTCTGCGATCGTGCCGGCGACCTGGCCGAAAGCTGTCCGGCCACCGGTCAGCACGACGACGCCGCAGCCGACGCCGCTGACGACCGCACTCCCCATGAAGCAGGTATTGGGAAGATCGAACGGCGTCTCCGGGTTACCAGCATGGGCTTGAGCATGCTTCTCGACCGGCATGGCCTCGCCGGTCAGCGTCGATTGATTGACGTAGAGGTCATTGGCCGAGATCAATCTCAAGTCGGCGGGGATCATATCGCCGGCCGATAGCAGCACAATATCGCCAGGTACGACCTGCACGATCGGAACCTCGGTCTGTGTGTGCTCCGTACCGATACCACGTCGGCGAACGGTGGCTTTGTTCCGCACCATGCGCCGTAGCGCCTCGGCAGCCTTTGTGGAGCGATGTTCTTGCAGAAAGCCCAACGAGACGCTGAGAAATACCATGATGGCAATGACGACCGACGCTCTGGCGTCGCCGATGAAGTACGAAGCTGCTGCCAGCGTCAGCAGCAGCACGTTCAGCGGATTGATCGATCGACTGAGGAGCTCGCCTAGGATCGAGTGGTGAGCCTCATGCGCGATCTCGTTCGGACCAACCGCGTGCAGCCGCACTTCTGCCTCCACATCTGAAAGGCCAGCGGCGGAGCTGCGAAGTTGCCTCAGTCCGTCTTCCGGTGACAAACGCGCAATATCACCGAGCGTGACGCTGCTTTTAAGCGAACCCTCAGTCGAGGGCAGTGACGGCTGCTTAAGCCGTTTTAGAACAGTCCTGATGGCGCTGAGCAGAATGACGCGAACTCCAATTTTGAAGCCGCTTTCCGGCTCAGATCAGTGCCCCACCAGGCGATCCGGTGCAAACGCTGGAGGCAGAGCGAGGCCAAGCGTCACCTTCCACGCCATGCCCACAACACAACGAGAGCACCGACTAGTGCCAGAAGGTATTGCATGAGCGGTAGCGGCAGAAGCTCCAGGACCACACCGATGTGGAACCCTATGAAGGCTCCAGCTATCCCCACGAGCGCGGTCGTAACGTCAGTGTGTCGGGTCCCGCCGATGTTGCGCGCGAACCACCCCTGGCCATAGCGATTAAAAACAAGCCCCGCCACAATGCCAATGATCACGATGATGATCAGATGCGCCAGGGCCGTATTGATGATCGGCATATCGTTCTCCATTTGGGCGTAACAATATCTCAAGCCTACAAATGGATTGCCTTGCGCTCGCTCAAGACCCGAGAGGCCACCGGGTAGGAAAGGGAGACGTTCGCTTCTTTAAAGCAATGTTGTCCGAGGGCAGCGCAAGCACCACTCGCGTCCACTGACCTTTCGGTCTCCAGCATCAGGATCGAGAGCCGCACAAGACGACGGACGCCGGCAAGCTTTCGCTCACTTGAAGCGGAAAACTGCAGCAGCCACGGCGCAGGTCCAGCGACTGCTCTGATCTCCCTCAGCGTATGCCGTGACCGACGTACTGCCGATGATGAGATGGCTCATTTCGTAAACCCGCTTACGCTCGTTCCACGCCGCGTCAGGCTCGAACTCTATCCCGAGGGTGGAAGCCAACATGGATGCCGCAAGATCCTCGGCATAGTCGCCGCTTTGCTCTCGCGTCATACCGTAACCATGATGCTCCGAAATGTAGCCGTACTGTGATGAATCCGACGGGCGCGCCAAGCCAATGCTCGAATGAACACGGCGGCCAGGCTCGTTCGTTTCCGCGCGCGCCAAAACGGTGAAGGTGATTTCGCCCGGTTGTAGTGTGGCAACGCCCGCTTGTCGCTCCAACTCGATGCAATCGGGTGGCAAGATCGAGGAGATGCTCACTAGATTTTGCTGTTCAATGTCAGCATCTCGCAGCGCCAACTCGAATGCAGTAAGTCGCTCGCGGTGAACGCCGATGCCGTGAGTCAGAAAAAAGCTTTTCGGTACCATTAGCAACGCCTACAAATTCTTGCTTGGGGTTCAGTGTGCACGCCATCATCTGCGACTGCAAGAAGAGCAACCGGAATGCGGTTAGGCAAAAGCCGCGAAAATGCCGACCCGGCTCAATCCAGCTTATGGTTCTATTTCTTTTCAATCGTCACGTTGGGAAGCCTGATCTCTACAGTGTTCTGGCGGCCTTGATAGTAAAGATAGCCAAGCGCTATTACCGCTACGGTCAAAGCGCCGATGATGAAGCTCTTCATTCCGCTCATTGAGCACACTCCAAGCCCGCGCGCGTCGCTGGGACAACACCCAAACTGGAAACGCACCCCCCTTGAGCTATACAGGTCTCCGCCCAAGCGACCGAGTATATTCTTCAACGCTGAGTTCAAAGTTTCTGTCTGGTGAACCATTCATCCACGTCACGGCGCACTTGATCCTTGGCTGCGCCATAGCGCTCCTGGATTTTTCCCTCGAGCTGATCTCTTTTGCCATTGATAACGTCAAGGTCGTCGTCGGTGAGCTTGCCCCACTGTTCCTTGACCTTGCCTTTCACCTGCTTCCAGCTTCCTTCAATGCGATCCCAATCCATAACGATCTCCTTGTCGGTTAGTGCGCGCTTCGCCGACGCAGTCGCATTGCTGTTACCAAGAGCCATGGGGTGAACCCCAGCCAGTTCGGGCCACGACAGTTCGCGTCTGTCTGTTTAATCGCTGACGTGATCGTCGATGTTGATGCGAATCAAGCGCCCACCATCCATCAGCTTGGAATGACGCCGCGCGTCTAGTCGAGTGCCGGCAAAGTGCGCTCACTCGGCATCATCAAGCAAGGGGGGATGTTTAACTGCGGCGGCTGCTCGTCGTCCGCGCGACCGCAGTGTTGCGATACTCGCGGCGGAAGGGCGCCGCTGGCACCTGGGATCACGCAACTGTTGAATCGAAAGCGTCCGAAAATCGTTGCCGTGGCGCAAATCAATGACACGCCTACGATCTAACAGATGTCCGATACTGGACGAAGCGGACCTCTTCGAAATCGCTGCACAGCAGTCCCATGAATGATCGGAGGTCGTCGAGCTGCTCCGTAGCGGGAACGGTCGGCACTTATGCCATGGCAAGCCACGCGGGCCTGAAGATGAGCAGCATCCCGACGCCAAGCAACACGACGCCGCCGATGAGATGCGACCACCGCGAGTAAGACGCCGCGAGCCCCGTCGCCTGCAGCGTCAGCATGGCAGTAACGAAGATCACCGCGTCGTCGAGCATGAATACGGCGATATAGAGCGCCAAGTAGGCGTAGTAGCCGAGCGGTGTGAGATCGCTGAGCGCCAGTACCTGCGTATAGACCGCCGGAATGCCCGCGGAGCACAACAGCTCGATCATGTTGACGGCAACGGCGAGCGCCATGATGCCAAGGATGGCGATGACAAAAGAGCGCTCGGATATTGCGGTCTTCAGCCGTTCCATTACGCGCTGCCTTTCGCCCGGCGTCGTCACCGCACAGGCGGCATTTGGGTTCCGGACGAACTCGCGTAGGTAGTAGGCGCCAGCTCCCAGCGCGAACACGCCAACGGCCGCCCTTATCCAGGCGAGCGAGCCGAGGAACAAGAACAGATTGAGCCACGCGGCCATGAACAAGAAGTAGACGGCACCCGACGTCAGCAGGAACACAGCGCCATAGCACCACATCCGTACGCGATCATTCATTCCGACCAGCAGGCCGATCAGAAGCACCAGTACCCACATGGCACATGGATTAAAGCCATCGACGGCGCCGAGCACGATGGTCAGCATCGGCAGCGACAGTGCTCGGGTTTCG
>LNDR01000074.1 GCA_001464755.1 Rhizobiales bacterium Ga0077524 | reverse complement strand
TTGTGAGGCGCTCGGGGGCGAAATCCTGCTGGGCGAGTGCCATGCCGCGGTCGAACACCTCGCTGTATCGCCGGATCTTGCCGCCCTCGAGTTCGAAACGGCTGATGCCCTCGAACACGACGCGCGTGCCTTTGGCCTCGGGCAGCTTGGACGTGTAGCTGAACCGATAGCTGGCATAGCCGAGGGGGCCGACGGCGATGGGGTCGAAGAACTCCCACTTGAAGCCCTCGCCGCCTTCGTAGAAGTGCTCGAGCATGGCGCGGATGCCGGCCCGGCCGGGCTCGGAGGGGCCGAAGAAATAGTCGTCGTAGACACCGCTATCGGTGAACACGTCGGCGAGGGCGTCGCCGTTGCCGCTCTCGACCGCGGCCGAGAACCTGGCGAGCATCGGGGTGAGGTCCATGACTTCCGCTCCTGGTGTTTCGTCCAGCCATTGTCGGCGAAGGACCAGCGACATGGAAGGCCTTCCGGCGGGACGCTGCCTAGAGCAGTGAGGGGGGCCACGAGTGGAGACTGGGGATGGACCGGCCGCGACGACTGGTGGTGCCAGCGATAATCGAATAGTGGTAGGTGCATACACGTTGCTTCGGGGCTAGCGCGAGGCCGATGAGCCCAACGCGGCTCACTCTGGCACGTTTGCTGCAACATTGCCGGGCTCTCGATGTCGGCCGCCGCGCAATGGGGCAGCACGTCGGGGACGAGCGAATCGGGGAATTGACATGTCGCGCCGCTATTTCGGGACCGATGGCATCCGTGGGCTCGCCAACCGAGCGCCGATGACATCGGAGATCGCGCTGAAGGCCGGGATGGCCGCCGGGCATATCTTCTCGCGCAACGGCAGCCATCGGCACAGGGTGGTGATCGGCAAGGATACACGACTGTCCGGCTATATGATCGAGAGCGCGCTGCTCTCGGGGTTCACGTCAGTGGGAATGGACGTGTTCCTGCTGGGACCGATGCCGACACCGGCCGTCGCCATGCTGACGCGGTCGATGCGTGCCGACCTCGGGGTGATGATTTCGGCGTCGCACAACCCTTACGAGGACAACGGCATCAAGTTCTTCGATCCGGACGGCTACAAGCTGTCGGATGAGATGGAGGCCGAGATCGAGGCGCTAATCGATGCGTCCAGCACCGAGCTGATGGCCACGTCGGACAAGATCGGACGGGCGACGCGGATCGAGAGCGCGCAGGAGCGCTACATCGAGTTCGCCAAGCGGACGCTGGCGAAGAACCTCAGGCTGGACGGGCTCCGCATCGTAGTCGATTGCGCCAATGGTGCCGCCTACAAGGTAGCCCCAGAAGCGCTCTGGGAACTCGGCGCCGACGTCGTGCGCATCGGTGTCGAGCCGAACGGGCGCAACATCAACCTGAAGTGCGGCTCGACCGCGCCCGAGGCGCTCGCCGACAAGGTGCGCGAGGTGAGGGCCGACATCGGCATCGCGCTCGATGGCGACGCGGACCGGGTGGTGATCGTCGACGAGAAGGCACGGATCGTCGATGGCGATCAGCTGATGGCGGTCATCGCGGAGAGCTGGCACCGGCGCGGCCGTCTTGCAGGTGGCGGCGTCGTGGCGACCGTGATGTCCAACCTCGGGCTCGAGCGCTATCTCGGCGGCATCGGCCTGTCGATGGTGCGGACGGCGGTGGGCGATCGCTACGTCGTCGAGCATATGCGCAAGCACGGCTACAATGTCGGCGGCGAGCAGTCGGGGCACATTGTGCTTTCGGACTTCACGACGACCGGCGACGGCCTCGTATCGGCGCTGCAGGTGCTCTCGGCAGTGGTTTCGACGGGACGCCCCGTCAGCGAGGTGTGCAACCGGTTCGAGCCGCTGCCGCAGATCCTGAAGAACGTGCGCTATTCGGAAGGCCGTCCGCTCGACGACGATCGCGTGCGCAAGGTGATCGCGGGTGCCAAGGAGCGGCTCGGGACGGCGGGCCGTGTGGTGATCCGTCCGTCAGGGACCGAACCGGTGATCCGCGTGATGGCGGAAGGCGACGACGAGCGTCTGGTCGCGACTGTCGTCGGCGATATCTGCGAGGCGGTGGCGAAGGCAGCACAGGCGGCCTGAAACGAGGCTCGTACCGGGATCACAGTCGGTGGCGAGGGTGTCACTCCGCCCGGCGATCCGGAGTGGCGCGTCAGCCTCATGCGTGCTCAGATGAGGCGAGTGGCCGAGGCCGATGCCGAGGTCGTCCCATCCTCATCAACGCCGGATCGTCCGCCATGTCCGCCAAACCTTCCAGTGCCGTCGCCGCGACGACGAGCACGCTCGATCGAATCGAGCGCGAGAACGGCAGTCTGAACGCTTTCGTCCGCGTTCTCAGGGAAACGGCTCTTGCCGAGGCGGCGCTGGTCGATGCCCGCCGAGCCGCTGGCGACGAAAGCCGTCCGCTGGCCGGCATGGCGGTTGGCGTCAAGGACATGATCGATGTCGGAGGGGTGGTCTCGGGCTGTGGCTCGCTGACCCGTCGCAACGGGCCGCCAGCCGATCGGGACGCTCCGGTGGTCGAGAAGCTGCGGGCGGCCGGCGCGATCATTCCTGGCAAGATGCACACTGTCGAGTATGCCTTCGGCGGCTACGGGACGAATGAGACCGTCGGCACGCCGTGGAATCCGTGGGACCGAAAGGTGCATCGCATTCCCGGTGGCTCGTCGTCGGGATCGGGCGTTGCGGTCGGCGCGAGGTTGCTGCCGGCGGCACTCGGCACGGACACGGGTGGATCGGTTCGGATTCCTGCGGCGCTGTGTGGCTGTGTAGGGTTGAAGACCTCGGTTGGCCGGGTGCCGCGCACGGGTGTGGCTCCGCTCTCGCAGCTCCTCGATTCCATCGGGCCGCTCGCTGAGGATGTGACGACGGCGGCGCGTCTGTTCGTTGCCATGCAGGGGCCGGACGCGGGCGATGCGACGACGATCGGCATTCAGCCGGTCGATCCGATGCCGGACCTCGGCCGTGGCGTGAAGGGGCTGCGGCTGGGCAGGATCGCAGACAAGGATCTGCCGCTGCTGTCGGAAGACGTGAAGGCTGATTTCGCCGCAGCGGTGGCGCGGCTCGAGGCGCTGGGCGCGCGCGTCGAGCCGGTCGACCTTGGCGGCAGCATCGATGCCTGGGGCAATCTCTGCGGCATGTTCATCGCGGCCGAGTGCTATGCCAACTGGCAGGCGCTCGCCGACGATCCAGCCTCGGGTCTCGCCGATCCGATCCGGGCGCGCATGCTTTCGGGCAAGCGCATCACGGCGGCGCAATACATCCAGGCGCTGGCGGCGCGCGAAGCTGCGACCGCGGCGTTCCTGCACCGGATCGATAGGCTCGACGCGCTGATCCTGCCGACCATCCCATTCCCTGCCATTGCGGTGGCGGAGGTCGACGAGACGCGTGCACCGATGGCTATGTATACGAGGTGGGTCAACTATCTCAACCTCGCCGGCCTCGCGGTGCCGACGGCGCTCTCGCGGGGTGGGCTGCCACTGAGCCTGCAGATCGTGGTGCGCCGTCTGGAAGAGCCGCTGGCGCTTCGGATCGGGTACGCCTTCGAGCAGGCGCGGGGTGCGTTCCCGATGCCGCCGACGGCGTGAGGGTTTTGCGGAGGATCGGTTGTGGCGCTCGTCGTGGATGATCCCCCCACCTCTGGCCCCGTCCCGCAAGGGGGAGGTGGAAGCAAAGGCGATAGTTGGGTGCGATCTCTTGCGCTGTGCTGTCGCCGACGTGATTGACAATCTTGCGCTCGCTGACGAGGCTTCATGAGCATCCAGAAGAAATCTCCCGCAGAGCTCCGTTCCGCCCGCTGGTTCGCGCCGGA
>LNDR01000073.1 GCA_001464755.1 Rhizobiales bacterium Ga0077524 | reverse complement strand
CACTCTGGTTCACCCTCTGGGCGCCGGGCGGCACCCCGAAGGAGATCATCGACAAGCTCAACCAGAAAATCGTCGAGATTTCGAAGACGGACGACATGAAGGCGAAGCTGAAACTCGCCGGTGCGGTGCCGGTGTTGCAGACGCCCGAGGAGATCGCCGCATTTCGCGAGAAGGATCGGAAGGCGTTGGCCGAGCTGGTCAAGACCGCGAATATCAAGCTCGAGTAGAGAAGCCAACGACGGCAGGCCGATCCATCCGGCCTGCCGGTCAAGGTACTCGTCACGCCGCAGCCGCCGCTTTCGCCTCCGGCGTGAACACCCAGTCGGCCATGACCTGGCAGCGGCGCATGTGGCGCGGCTCGTCGGGGCGAT
>LNDR01000072.1 GCA_001464755.1 Rhizobiales bacterium Ga0077524 | reverse complement strand
ATTGTCCCAGCAGAGCACGTCGCCCTCGGTCCATAGGTGCTTGTATTTGTACTTGTCCTGCAGCCGGTGCTTGAACAGGAAGCCGAGCAACTCGTCGCTCTCGGCCTGGCTGACCCCGTCGATCTTGGTGACGTAGCCGATGGTGCAGTAGAGCGCCTTTCGGCCCGAGATCGGGTGGGTGAGCACGATCGGATGCGAGACCGGGGGCTTGGCGGCGCGCTGCTCGGGTGTGAGCGGTTTGCGCTGCGTGCCGGGCCGCTTCAGCATCTCCTCCCAGAACTTGTTGAAGTCGTGGGTGGCGGTGAGGCCGTCCAGGCGGGTTTTCATTCCGGCGGGCAGGTCGTCGTAGGCGGCGCACATATCCAGGAACTCGGTCGAGCCGAGTGGGACGCCATCGCGAACCGGCACTTTGAGGGCGTGGAGCACATTCAGGAATGCGACAGGCTTGGAATAGCTCATGTCGGTATGCCAGTCCTGGCCGGCGTCGGCGAGGCCGATCGCCTTGCCATTCTCGACGATGTTCGAGAGGACCATGACCTCCGGGTGGCCCGGGACCGTGTAGTGACCGGCGGCCACATTGATTTCGAGCGACCCGAACTCCTTGGCGAAGGTCTTGTGCTGGGCGGCATCCACTTTCTGGCCGGGGAAGCAGAGAACGGCGTAGCGGCCGAAAGCCTGGAGGATCTGGCCTTTGTCGGCGCGGGAGAGCGTCTGCGACAGGTCGATGCCCTCGATCCGGGCACCGAGCGTCTTGCCGATCGGGGTGATCTTCAACATGGGCGTGGTCTCCCTGACGCGACGACCATGCGCGCCGAACTCACCTTGCGGCGGGCGGGTCGCTGATGTCCTCGATGTAAGCCAGGATGGCCGCAATCTCGTCCGTTGCAAAGACGAACTCGGGCATGTCCGGGTGGCCGGTGGTTATGCCTTCGGCCAGGGCTTCGGCGAGGTGGTCGAGCGGGTATTTGAGGTGCAACGACCGAAATGGCGGGGCGTCGGGCTTGGGGCTCGAGCCGGCCCGACCCACGGCGTGGCAAAGCGCGCATTTCTCGACGACCAAGCGCTCGCCGGCGACGACGGACCCGTCTGCCGCGACTGCGCTCGACAGGATGGAGAAAACGATAGCGGCGGCAAGGCCGACCGGTAGGGTTCGGGCTGGCATGGAAGGCCGATGTCCCATCATGATGGTCACGCCACCATCAATCGACCATGCGGGCCGAAACTTCGCTGAGCCTTATTGCCGCGTGCGCTCGCGGAACGTGCCGCGCATGGCACTCACCAGACGTGCCGTGTCGACTCGATGCTCCGAGATGTCCGCAGGCTTGTCGGTGTGGATCGTTTTGCCACCCCGATCGTGCATGGTCATGTGGCGGAACTCGACACCGAGGCCGTGGTCGCGACGATGGCGCGCTTCGCAATCGTAGGTCGTGTTGGTTGCCGGAATGACCAGCAGGAAGCGAAACGGCAATAGCGAGGGATACTCGCATTCGATGAAGGCCCCGCCGACAGAAATGTCGCGAACCGTGCAGTACTGCGACGGCCGGTCAGGGAGGCGGATCCACCCCGCGAAATTGGTCTCTCGGCGGCCAAATCGCCGCTTTTCCAGCATGCTCATGCGCAAATGACTCCCCAGGTCCCAACCGCACTCCTCGACCCGTATCGAGTGTGCCCTCGACTGGTTAATTCCCTCTGAGCACGTCTCTTTTCGATGTTTCGGGATCGCTCCGGCGAGCGGGCCTGCTGGATCGAATGAAGTATGTTCAGTTCGGCCGTGCCGATCCACCCAATAACTCCGTTTCGTCGACCACTTGGCCTGGCTACTGCTTCCGCGGTAGACCTTCGCCCAAGTTTTGGTGGGGCATTCCCGATCAGATGCCAGTGGAGACAATTCAGATGAGCATGACACTCGAGCAGGTCGCCCAGGCGATGGTGGCGCCGGGCCGCGGCATTCTTGCTGCCGACGAGAGTTCCGGCACCATCAAAAAGCGCTTCGATTCGATCAAGGCCGAATCGACGGCGGACAGCCGGCGCGACTACCGCGAGATGCTGTTTCGCTCGAACGAGGCGATGAAGAGCCACATCTCGGGTGTGATTCTCTACGACGAGACCTTGCGCCAGAAGGCCAAGGACGGCACGCCGCTCGCCAAGATCATCTCGGACGCCGGCTCGCTGCCCGGCATCAAGGTCGACGGGGGCACCAAGCCCTTGCAGTTCTGCCCCGGTGAGGTGGTCACCGAAGGGCTGGACGGCCTGCCGGGCCGGGTGAAGGAGTATGTCGCGCTGGGCGCCAAGTTCGCCAAGTGGCGGGCCGTGATCGACATCGGCGCGGGCATCCCGAGCTACACCTGCATCAAGGCCAACAGCCATGCGCTGGCGCGCTATGCCGCGATCTGCCTCGAGGGCGGCCTCGTGCCGATCGTCGAGCCCGAGATTCTGATGGATGGCGCGCACGACATCGATCGTTGCGCGGAAGTGACCGAGTGGGTGCTCAAGGACGTGTTCCAGGAACTCTACTACAACCGCGTCACGCTCGAGCAGATCGTGCTGAAGCCGAACATGGTCATCTCCGGCAAGAAGGCGGCAAAGCAGGCGAGCCGCGAGGAAGTCGCCGAGAAGACCGTGCGCATTCTCAAGCGCACGGTGCCGGCGGCGGTGCCGGGCATCGCTTTCCTCTCCGGCGGTCAGTCGGACGAGGATGCGACGGCGCACCTCCACCTGATGAACGCCATGGGCAAGCTGCCGTGGAACCTGACATTCTCGTATGGCCGTGCTCTTCAGGCCGCGGCGCTGAAGGCGTGGAGTGGCAAGAAAGAGAACGAGGCAGCGGGCGCGGCGGCGTTCTCGCATCGCGCGAAGATGAATGGTCTCGCCGCGGCCGGTAAGTGGTCGCAGAGCCTGGAGAAGTCGGCCTGACCTTGGGCTGCCGGAACGCCTGAGCAACGATGGATGAGCGGGCCCGGGGGACATCTCTCCCGGGCCTTTCCGTGTTGCCGGCTGGTTCGCGCGGGCGCATGATGCGGTGCAGCAAGAACGGGCACACGCGAGGCAGACATGAGCACCGATCCGGAGACGACTGGCCCACGCATCGCCGCTCTTTACCGCTATCCGGTGAAGGGGATGTCGCCCGAGCCGCTGCAACGCGTGTCACTCACGGCCGGGGAGACGTTTCCGCTGGACCGGGCGTGGGCGGTCGAGAACGGGCCCGGCCGGTTCGATCCGGAGAATCCGAAGTATCTGCCGAAGATCCATTTCCTGATGCTGATGCGCGACGAGCGCCTGGCAACCCTCGCGACGCGGGTGGAGGAGGACGGCCAGACACTGGTGATCAAGCGCGACGGCAAACAGGTGGCGCGCGGCAATCTCGCGACGCCGATCGGGCGGTCACTCATCGAG
>LNDR01000071.1 GCA_001464755.1 Rhizobiales bacterium Ga0077524 | reverse complement strand
GCCCGCCGCACCTCAAACGCTAGCAATCCTTTCGAGGTAAACCGCTCGGAGGGCTTCGCCATCTCTGATGTTAAGCGCGCGATTGCCACGCCTTCGGTTGCCCGAGTGAGATCTGGGACTGCGCCTACCAATTTACTCTACGGATCTTTTTGGGCTTCCATTCTGTACGACGCCCCTGCATACGACTTCTTCATGCGCACTCTGGGACAAGCCACATGCATGCAGGTAGAGCCACGCTCAAAAGTGGCATGGCGCAATTGACGAGGAGAAAGGCAAAGACTAGTCTAGAAACTCACCCGATGTTGCAAGCGGCAATGATTCGAGCAAAGAGTCGAATTGGGCCTCGGTGCGGCAGCTAACTGCGAAATTTGGGTTGCGCTCCAGAAGATGAAATTAGGAGAGTCAATGCGTAGTGGCGTGGAGTCGATTAAGTTAAATGAACAGGGTCTTGGATCGCCCGTTTTGGGAATTCTAAAGACGAAACTGTTCGCTTCGTGCAGCCGCGCGATCGCTGCTCTGGTCATCGGCCTCTTCGTATCGACGCCGCCGCTTTCGGCGCAGGAAACCACTCAATCATATCGTCTCGCCCCCGGCGACCGGGTCACCCTCAGCGTCAGCGGCCAAGCCGATCTAACCGGTGATTTCGCGATCGACGCCTCGGGCAACATCTTGCTTCCGATCGTCGGCCCGGTTCAGATTAGCGAGCGGACCCTGGAGGAAAGCCGCGCGCGGATCGTCACGAAGCTCGCCGATGGGTTTCTCCGGTCGCCCAACGTCTCCCTAAGAATCGCAGAGCTCCGTCCGATTTACGTCTTTGGTGACGTCAAGACCGCGGGTGGCTATCCATTCCGTCCGGGCGTCATGGCATTGAGCGCCGTCGCCCTTGCAGGCGGATTCGGCGTCCAGGAAACGCCGACCGCGGGTGCGGACTACGTGCAGGCCGTCGAAGCCGTGCGGTTGCTGGCCGATCAGCACCGCTTGCTTGAGATCCGCATCGCGCGCATTGAGGCCCAGCTCGCCGGCAAGTCCGAGTTCGACTTCGACGTCAGCAAGGGCGGCACCGCTGCCGCCTTGTTCTTTGAACAGGAGCGCGAACTCCTCAAGATCCAGAAGTCCGGCCTCGACGAAGACGTCCGCTTGCTGCAGCGCCAGAAACCGCGTCTCGATGCGGAAGTCGCTGCGATCGACAGTCAGATGGAAGGCGAACGCAGGCAGTTTGTCCTCGTGGGCAAGCAGCTCGACGATTACTCCCAGGTGGAACGCTCAGGGTTCGGGCGCCGCCCGATTCAGCTCACTCTCCAGCGCGAGCAGGCTCGCCTCGACGCTAACGTCTCCAAGCTTCAGTCCGACCGCGCACGTCTCGAACTCATGAAGGGCGAGGTCGACATCAAGATCAATGAAGCGATCCAACTCTACAATCGCCGCCTGAGCGCAGAGCTCCAGGACGCGCGCACAAAGCTGCGTGAGGCCGATGCGGCGCTACCGGCAGCGATCGATCTGAGGGACCTGCGCCTCGTCCAGGCATCCGGTCTTGCCATGTCGGGCAACGGTCCGCTCGATGCCCACGAGTTCTTCATTTCGCGGCAGGTCGCAGGCAATCTCGTTCGCACCAAAGTCCATGGTGGTGCACTCCTCGAGCCAGGTGACATCGTCGAGGTGACACGCGTCGCCCCGCGCGTCGTCGTCTCGAAGAGCGCGTCGCTCGCGGCGCCAACGAATATCAGCGTCGCGTCCAATGCCCCGACACAGCAGCCCTAAACCGATGTGGCAAGACGTACGCAACTTCCGAGAAATGGAGTTTGGAGTGACTAGCTCGTGATCGATGATGCACGAACGATACCCTCAGGGTGCCAGCTCGAAGCCGACATTTGCGTGGTTGGCGCAGGCGCTGCCGGAATAACCCTGGCGTTGGGCCTGCGTAATTCCCGACTTCGGACGATCGTGCTCGAAAGCGGCGGACTGTCTTATGAGCTTGATAGTCAGAAGCTCTATTCCGGAAACAACTTGGGCTTGCGTTACGAACCACTTGACCTGTGCCGAGTCCGCACCTTCGGCGGCAGCACCGACCGGCGCGGCTGGGGCGGCTGGTGCAAGCCGCTCGCACCGATCGACTTCGAGGTGCGCCCGTGGGTGCCACTCAGCGGCTGGCCGATCGACCGCAAGGAACTCGACCCCTATTACCGTCGGGCGTTCGGTACGCTCCTGCTCCCGCCCGACACCGATGAGCGGGCTGCCGTCCGTGCCAAGGCCGACATCAACCTGCCGGTCACCGGCGGCAACATCTGCAACGAGCCCTGCGCGTTGAGCCCCTATCCGCATCTGGCCGACACCTGGGGCGACCCGATTCGCGTCTCGAGCAACGTCCGCGTGTTGCTGCATGCGAACGTGACAGAGATCGTCGCCGACCGGACCGGTCGGACCTGTGAGTCGCTCAATGTTGCGACCCTGACCGGCAACGCCTTCTCGGTGAAGGCCACCTACGTGGTGCTCGCCGCCGGCGGCATCGAGAACGCCCGGCTGTTGCTGGTGTCCGACCGTGTTGAACGCGACGGCATCGGAAACCGCTCGGGTTTCGTCGGACGTTGCTTCATGGAGCACCCGCGCTTTGCCTGGGGCGAGATCAGCTACGGCCAGCACCCGGAAGCCTACAACTGGTTGCGGGGCTATGATCCCGGCTTTACGGTCGGCCGCCGCCGCGGCGACGCGATCGCACTGGGCGCTCCGCCGCTGTTCGGCTCGAGCCTTGCGGTCACCGAGGAGGCCCAGCGCCGAGAAGAGATCCTCGGTGCACGCACTTGGCTGCTGCCTGTCTGCGAGAGCGGCGATCTCCCGGCCGCCCGTGACCTGAAGGAACTTGTGATGTGGATCCGCAAGGGCCGCATCCCGTCGGACGCCCGGCTCCGTGTGCGCGAGGCGATGCGCGACATCCCCAACTGTGTCGCGTCCGTGATGGCCCACTATCGCGCGAAGCTCCGCCCGGCGCACAAGTGGCAATTCATCACTGTACTGGAGCAGGAGCCCGATCCTGACAGCCGCGTCATGCTAGACCAAAAGCGTGATCGCCTCGGGATGCGCCACGCCAACTTGAATTGGAAGCTCGGCCCGCTGACCAACAAAACGCTGAATCGCACGCGCGAACTGATGGCCGAGGCGGTCCGCTCCTGCGGGCTCAAGTGCAAGGTCGAAGGCAAGGGCAACCAGACGGTCCAAGACCCCCGTTGGGTCTGGCACCATATGGGCACCACGCGCATTAGCGAGGATCCCAGGGCTGGCGTGGTCGACAAGAACCTGCGCGTCCACGGCATGTCGAATCTCTTCATTGCCGGCAGTTCCGTATTCCCAACCGGCGGAAACGATATGCCGACCACCACGGTCATCGCCATGGCCCATCGCCTCGGCGATCACCTGAAGTCGCTTCTCGACGCGCCAATCGAAGACACCAAGAGCGAGCCAGAGCGTCAGTCCACCCCCTCTTCGCCGGCTTGAGCCCTCCAAGCCGTCACCGATCAGTACTTGGAGCCCCCGTCAATGAACATCAAGCAAACGCAGGCGACGTGCGAAAGCCCAGTGCCGTCACTGGGAGAGGTCTCCGTCGAGCGAATCATCGAGCAGCGCAAGGCGGAATTCTTCGCCTTCGTCAATGAGCTATGGCGGAATCGGTGGCGCATCATCATTTCGGTGATCGCGGGTTTGATGGTGGGGCTGAGCCTGCTCCTTTTCCTCCCTAAGTGGTATGTCTCCGAAGCGGTACTCCAAC
>LNDR01000070.1 GCA_001464755.1 Rhizobiales bacterium Ga0077524 | reverse complement strand
CGCTGCTGCTGCCGGTGACGATGGTCGTGGTGCTGTTCTCGGTCATCCAGACGTTCGCCGATTTCCA
Organism: Rhizobiales bacterium Ga0077524; assembly: GCA_001464755.1. Taxonomy (GTDB): domain Bacteria; phylum Pseudomonadota; class Alphaproteobacteria; order Rhizobiales; family Hyphomicrobiaceae. Next base: position 3,649 of record LNDR01000070.1, on the reverse strand, counting down.
GATCGTCTATGTGATGACTGGTGGCGGGCCCGCGAACGCCACGCACCTGTTCGCCACCTACGCCTATCAGCTAGGCGTGGGAACGGGGCTGCTCAGCCAGGGCGCCGCCATATCGCTCGCCATGTTCCCGATCCTTTTCGCGATCGTGATCCTGCAACTCCTTTACATTCGCCGGGTGGAGACGCGTTGATGATCGAAGGCGCCGCATGGCGGAGGTGGGTCTTCTTCCGGATCCCGCTCGCGCTGTTCCTGATCTTCCTGCTGTTCCCGTTCTATTGGATGGTGATCACGACGTTTCGACCGGACAGCGAGCTCTACATCGCCTGGCAGCGGCCGAACTATGCGCCGTTCTGGACGTGGAAACCGACGCTGGCTCATGTCCAGTATCTGTTCGAAGAGACGGCGTTCCTGACTTGGCTCTGGAACACCATGTTTATCTCGATCTGCGCGACCATTATCTCGCTGTTCTGCGGAGTGCTCGGTGGATATGCGCTGTCGAGACTGAACTTTCCCTTCGCTGGCGGGCTCGGGACTGCGATCTTCGTCACCTACCTGGTGCCGCAGACGCTGCTCTTCATTCCGCTGTCCGAGATCATTCGCAACTACAAGCTTGGCGACACGCCGTGGGCGCTGATCCTGACCTACCCGACGTTTCTCATTCCCTTCTGCACATGGCTGATGATGGGGTTCTTCAAGTCCATCCCGAAGGAGTTGGAGGAATGCGCCCGCATCGACGGCGCTTCGCGCTGGAAGGCGATGGTCTACATCATTCTTCCGGTTGCAGTCCCCGGCATCCTGTCGGCCGGTATTTTCGCCTTCACGCTGTCGTGGAACGAGTTCATCTACGCGCTGGTGTTCCTGTCGTCGCCTGAGCAGAAGACGGTTCCGGTCGGTGTGGTCTCGGAGCTTATCAGAGGCGACGTGTTCTTCTGGGGCGCCCTGATGGCGGGCGCGCTGCTCGGGAGCATTCCGGTGGCGATCGCCTACTCGTTCTTCGTCGAGCATTATGTGTCGGGACTGACCGGATCGGTGAAAGGGTAAGGCAAGACAAATGGCAAACGTGTCGATCCACGACGTGCACAAGCGCTACGACGATTTTCATGCAGTCAAAGGTGTCTCGCTGGAGATCAAGGACAAGGAGTTCCTGGTTCTCGTCGGTCCGTCGGGTTGCGGCAAGACGACGACGCTGCGCATGGTGGCCGGGCTCGAGTCGATCACCGAGGGCCAGATCCTGATCGGAAATACGATTGTCAACGATCTGCCGCCGATGGATCGCGACATCGCCATGGTGTTCCAGAACTACGCGCTCTATCCACATATGAGCGTCTACGACAATATGGCGTTCGGCCTCAAAATGCGGAAGTTCGCCAAGGACGAGATCAAGAAGCGGGTGGAGAACGCGGCGGACATTCTCGGGATCACGGATCACCTTGCCCGCAAGCCGCGGCAGCTCTCCGGCGGGCAACGCCAGCGTGTCGCTCTTGGCCGTGCCATCGTGCGCAACCCGCAGGTGTTTCTGTTCGACGAGCCGTTGTCGAACCTCGATGCCAAGCTGCGCGTGCAGATGCGCGTCGAGATCAAGAAGCTGCATCAACGGCTCGCGACGACCTCGATCTACGTGACGCACGACCAGGTCGAGGCGATGACGCTGGGCGACCGCGTGGTGGTGATGAAGGATGGATTGATCCAGCAGGTGGGGGAGCCGCTCGAACTCTACAACCATCCAGCCAACAAGTACGTCGCGGGGTTCATCGGCTCGCCGGCGATGAACTTCGCCGAGGTCACGATACGCAGTGTCGGGAATGGCTTGGTGGCAGAGAACTCAGCCATGCGTCTGGTGGTGCCCGATGAATTGAAGGGGCGTTTGGCAGCACATGCGGGCAAACCGGCGACCCTCGGTATCCGACCCGAAGACCTTAGGATGGCAAACAGCTCAGATCCGATCGACCAGACGTTTGAGGCCGTTGTCGAGGTGGCAGAGCAACTCGGCTCGGAAATAATTCTCGATGTGACTGTTGGCAAGGCCAACATGGTCGCGAGCGTGGAGCCGACAGTGAAGGTTAGGCCTCAGGAGAAAGTACGACTTGCTGTGAACCCAGCGGGACTCAGGTTTTTCGATGCCACCAGCGAGGCGGCTATCTAGCGAGGACTGCATAGTTTGCGCAGGGTCAACGCCACCTATGGTGCCCGCACTAGTGTGAGGTTCCAAATGGGAGGCATGGCCAATGATGCGCGTTGGGGGACTGGGACGATTGGCCGTTGCAGTGGCTCTCGTAGTTGGGGAGTCCGTTGGTGCGGCTCGAGCCGAGGAGGGGTGGGAGACCACTCTCAAGCTGCAACTCGAGATCGAGAAGAAGTGCCAATTCGAGCGGATGGTCTCGGCTCGGCAACTCCCGGTGGAGGGGCTCGGCGGCCTCGAGGGGCGGGTGCGATGTCACGACGGACGGGAGTTCGATTTCTCGCGACAGAAAGCACACCAGAAGTTCGAGCTGCGCCTCTGCATGCCGGCGGTTTGTTGATCGCCTCATGTTTCGCCGGGCTTTTCGCCAGCCGGCTGCTCGCTCGTGCCGAGAGCGTCCGCGAGGCGTGACGCGGCCGATCCAGGGCGGAGTGGTTTTTGCTGGCGATCGTGCGGCGCCCACCCGGTGAGAGTGACAATCTCGAAGGTGGCGCGGACGCGGCCGTCTGGCCGACTGTGCCGCTCCTGGTAGACCTCCAAGGCGCGCGCCAAGGTGCGGCGTCGGAGGGGAACGCGTCTGCGATCCACCAGCATGTTGGCCCAGCCCATCGATCTCAGGTCGCGGATGAGATGGAGTGGGGTCTGATAGCCGACCTCGACGATCTCGCTGTCGGCGACGGGGAGCGCGAAGCCGGCGCGCTGAAGGAGGGCGCCAAGCTCGCGGACGTCGGCGAAGGGGGCAACGCGAGGCGAGGCGCCTCCGGTCGTCTCGGTCTCGGCGACGACGAAAGCCTCTCGCAACTCGTGGAGGGTGGTGCCACCAAGCAAGGCGGCGAGCATCAGGCCGTCGGGCTTGAGGGCGCGGCGCACTTGGAGCAGCGCCCCCGGAAGATCGTTGACGAGTTGCAACGAAAGGCCCGAGACGACGAGATCGAGCGACGCGGCTCGGATTGGGAGCGCCTCTTCGTCAGCGACGATGCGCGGGAAAGCTGCCTGGGCGACGAGATCGGCGGAGATGTCGGCCGAGACGAGGGCGTGTGCACCGAGTGCCAGGGCCGGCGCCCAGATCGAGTGTCACGGGGAAGTCGCGGCGGATCAACGACAGGCGCTCGACGAGGTCTTCGGCAACGCGTCGATGAAGGAAGTCCGTTGCGGCGATCGGACCGGCGAGTCGATCGCGCCTCGCCGCCAGAAGGACGCGATCGAAGATACGACGTGGGCTCTGGCTCTCGCTCACAAGAAGCTCTCTCCGGATCTGCACAAGTGTGGCGGCGAAGGCTGGACGACGCAAGCTCAGTCGGCGTATCGTTTCGGCAGCTTGCTGTCCCTTCCTCTTTAACAGAGATATCGCAGATGACAGGCGCGGTGGCTCGGGCGGCGTTCAGCCGGGTGGTGGCACGTCTCGCCGACGCTATCGTGCCGCCAGTCTGCCTCGCTTGCCATGCGCGGCTCGACCGGCAGGACAATCTG
>LNDR01000069.1 GCA_001464755.1 Rhizobiales bacterium Ga0077524 | reverse complement strand
TCGATGTGACTGAACACAACTTCCGGCGGCGCCGAAATGACTGTCGACCGTGTCAGCGCATAGACATCCGGTAGCATGGTCACGTAGGCAGCAAAGGCTGTAGCCACCAGTACGAGCGCAGTGAACATCTTGCGAAGCATGCTTCCCTCGCGCGCCATAGCGACTCTACGACGGCGCCACGTCACCGCAAAATTGCGACGACGCCATGGCCAGGCGTGTCCAAATTTGGCGCCGCATACCTCAACCGGCGACCCTAGGGACAGGCAGCGGGAACCACTTCGGCTGCCACCAATGGAGCGCTAGGCGCACCGTGTCCGGTGCGATCAAGTAGGCGATACCAAACAGCACGGCGACGGCAATGATAGCGCTCAGCCCCGTGCCTGGAATACCGACCGTCACCATGTTCTTGCCGGTCGACCCGACGTTCACCGTTGCGCCGTGACCGCCCACACTGGCGCTGATACCCGACTTCGACAGGTTGATGTAGACGCCGGGAAAAATCTTGATCCGCTTCTGAAAGCGAAGGCTCATGGCACACCCTTTCCGGTGCTCGATTGGAAGGACGCCTACCCCGTTTCGACTCGAAGAACTAATGGGTTGCTCGCTGTGCCGCAACCATCTCTCGCTTCAGTTGCGCTAGGTTTTGCCTCGAAACAGCCCGCCAAATCGCCGGACCCCGTCTTCCATACGCCGCACCTGCTCCTTGACCTGACCGATCATGGTGCTGCGTTCGGCTAGCCGCTCCGACGCCGAAATGGCATCGACCGTCTCGCGATACTTCGCCCGGTTGGCCTCGTCGGCGGCCAGCACGCCCTCGCGCTCCTCCTCCGACAGTGGCCCGACGCGGCTCATTGGTGGGCGGATCAGCATACGCTGCACCATCGACGGCTGGCCCTTGTCGTGCAACACGGACACCAGCGCCTCGCCAACGCGAAGCTCCTGGATGACTCGTGCGGTATCGAGCGCGGGATTCGGCCGAAACGTTTCGGCGGCCGCGCGGATAGCGGCCTGCTCGCGCGGCGTGAACGCGCGCAGCGCGTGCTGGATGCGGTTGCCGAGTTGCGCCGACACGCGGTCCGGCACGTCGGCCGGGCTCTGCGTCACGTAGTAGACGCCGACACCCTTCGAGCGGATGAGGCGGGTTACGCGCTCGATCTGCTCGAGCACGGCCTTCGGCGCATCGTTGAAGAGGAGATGTGCCTCGTCGAACAGGAAGACGAGCTTGGGTTTCTCGGGATCGCCGATCTCTGGCAGCTTGTCGAATAGCTCCGAGAGCATCCACAACAGAAATGTCGAATAGAGCTTCGGCGTCTCCATCAGCTTCTCGGCGGCGAGAATGTTGATCACGCCTTGACCGTCGGGCGTCACCTTCATGAGATCGGCAATATCGAGTGCCGGCTCGCCGAAAAACTTCTCGGCGCCCTGCTGCTCGAGAACGAGGAGGCGCCTCTGAATCACTCCAACGGTCTGCGGCGCGATGTTGCCGTATTTAGACCGGAGTTCGCCCGCGCGCTGGCCGATCTCGTCGATGACGGCGCGAAGGTCCTTCAGATCCTTGATGTGCATGCGCGCATCGCCGTCCGCACGCTCGTCCGCGGCCCACCGAAAGGCGATGTTGAGCACGCCCTCCTGCGGCTCGGTGAGGTCGAGAAGCCGCGAGAGCAGAACCGGCCCCATCCCGTCCATGGTCGCGCGCACGGGATGACCACGCTCGGCGAGCACGTCCCAGAACGCGACCGGAAACGCTGCGTTGCCATAGCCGGCCAGACCGATCTCCTCAGCGCGCTCGACCAGTTTCGGGTGACGCCTGCCTTTGGCCGCGAGCCCCGAGAGATCGCCCTTGATGTCTGCTGCGAAAACTGGAACGCCAGCCGCCGAGAAGCCTTCCGCTAGGACTTGCAGCGTGACTGTCTTGCCCGTGCCGGTCGCCCCAGTGATCAGCCCATGCCGGTTGGCGAGGCGCAGCTCGATCGCCTCCGGCACGAGATCGCGGCCCTGGCGGCTAATGCCAAGAAGCACGGCGCCGTCCTGCACATAGTCCTTGGGGTCTGCGCCCGGTGCCGGCATCTCGTCGCTGGTCGGTTCGGACATGACGCTCGATCTCCTGGCCGGACGTGGCCGAATTCGCCAATCGCGTGCGCGCTGCCGCCGCGACTTACTCTGCAGCACGCCGAATCGGCCCGACTCAGCTGGGTTGTCTCTGCCTCTATCCGGTAAGGCATGCAATTGCCGCCGTCGACGGGCCACAGAAACAACTCTTATCACTGTGCGGGCACGCTCTCTACCGCCACCAGTTGTATCGCCGGCTCCGCTCGATGGTAAGGGCTCGCGTCCGGGCGCGAGACACAGCCGTCGCGCTGGTGCCCACCCGTTCGGCGAACTAGGATGTGGCGCTATTCACCGTTTCTCCCGGAGCCCGCCCACATGGCCAACATCAAAGCCGGTCCATTCACTACGCGTCCCGAGATCGACGGAACGTTCGGCGTGGTCGCGACGACGCATTGGATCGCGACGGCCGTCGCCATGGGCATCCTCGAGAAGGGCGGCAACGCGTTCGACGCCGGCATCGCCGCTGCGTTCACATTGCAAGTCGTGGAGCCACATCTGTGCGGTCCCGGCGGCGATGTCCCCGTGATGGTCTTCGACCAGCGCAAAGGCAAGCCGGAGGTCATTTGCGGCCAGGGACCAGCGCCTGCCGGGGCGACGATTGCGCACTATCGCGACCACCTAGGGCTCGACATCATCCCGGGCACAGGCCTGCTGGCGCCGTGCATTCCCGGCACCTTCGAGACCTACATGATGGTGCTGCGCGACTACGGCACGATGCGCTTGCGAGACGTCATCGAGCCGTCGATCGGCTACGCACTCGGCGGCCATCCGATCGTCGAGAGGGCGTGCGTTACCATTCAGACGGTCAAGGGGCTCTTTCAGCAGCATTGGCCAACGTCGGCTGCAGTCTATCTCCCCGGCGGAGACATCCCGCCACCGGGCACCTTGTTCCGCAACCCGCAGCACGCGGAAACCTATCTGCGCATCCTCGCCGAGGCCGAGGCGGGTGGGGGCGGCCGCGAGGCCGAGATCGCAAGAGCGCGCCGGGCCTGGAGCCAAGGCTTCGTCGCCGAGGCGATCGACCAGTTCTGCCGGACGCAAGAGGTGATGGACGTCTCTGGACGGCGCCACAAGGGCGTGCTGAGCGGCGCCGACATGGCAGGATGGTTGCCAACGGTCGAGGCCCCGGTCTCGCTCGACTACGGGCGCTACACGCTATTGAAGCCCGGTCCATGGACGCAGGCGCCGGCGATGCTGCAAATCCTCGCAATCCTCAAGGGCTTCGAGCTTGAGCGCCTTTCGGCCACGGACCCCGACTTCGTGCATCTGTGGATCGAAGCGGCCAAGCTCGCCTATGCCGACCGCGAGTCCTTCTATGGCGACCCCAAGTTCGCCGAGGTGCCCATGGATACGCTGCTCTCCGAGCGCTACAACAACGACCGGCGCCGGCAGATCACGCAATGGGCCAACATGGAGCAGCGCCCGGGGGTGATCGAGGGCTTTGGCGGCAAGGTCATCGTCAAGGAGGCGCCCAAGGGGGCCTTCGCCGGAGCCGGCGAGCCAACCGTCGGCAAAATGGGCGAAAGCAAGGGCGATACCGTCCACATCGACATCATCGACAAGGC
>LNDR01000068.1 GCA_001464755.1 Rhizobiales bacterium Ga0077524 | reverse complement strand
AAATGACCCTGAAGCACTGCATCATCTATGGCCAGCTACAGCCAACCATCTGGAAACGGACGGACGGCCGTCCCCGCCCGGTTGCGCAATTTTACTCGGTTCGATTCGAAATACACGCATCGCCACCCCCGACGATGATTCTAACGCATCCTCATCAGGTGCCAACCGTGTTGCTGAGGCTGTGGATGATTGACCGGCGGGCACCAACAGATAAGGCTTCGCTCTTCCTAGATCGGCGTCTGGCAATCTGAACGAGAGGCACAAGACATTGTAGGGAGGTTGGGCTCGATTCAGGCCCAAGGGCCCACTCCCCATCATGAGGGCGATCCGACGCCGTAAAGAGGCTAGTGCCTCGATTCAAATGAGGTAGAAATTGTGGTAGGCCACAAGTGAGAGACTACATAAGACATTGAAATAATTGTACTTTTAGAGGAATTTTGGCGGAGAGAGTGGGATTCGAACCCACGGTACGCTTTCACGCACACACGCGTTCCAGGCGTGCGCCTTAAACCACTCGGCCATCTCTCCGGAAGGGCAAGGGCGCGGACTATAGCGCGCCTTCGCCTCAGTGCAAGTCGATGTGGGGACGCTTGCTACGACGCCTGTGCACGAAGCTCAATCAGGATACGAGTTCCCGATCCCGCCTATCGCCGCAAAGCTCGGCAAAGCTCGACGTCACCCACACTCTGATCAGCCGACGATCTCGTCGAGGCGGAAGTTGAGCCCGATCTCCCGGTCGGCCGCGGCGGCGCTGTCCGAGCCATGCGTCGAGTTCTCGCCCTTCGACACGGCGAACAATTTGCGGATCGTGCCCTCCTTGGCCTCGGCCGGATCGGTCGCGCCCATCACATCGCGATACTTGGCGATAGCGCCCTCGCCCTCGAGCACCTGCAGCACGACGGGACCCGAGGTCATGAAGCTGCACAGCTCACCGTAGAACGGGCGCGCCTTGTGCTCCTCGTAGAACTTCTCGGCCTGCGCCCGCGTCCACAGAACCCGCTTCTGCGCCACGATCCGCAAGCCTGCCTTCTCGATGACCGCGTTGATCGCGCCCGTAAGATTGCGCCGCGTGGCGTCCGGCTTGATGATGGAGAACGTGCGCTCGATGGCCATCGGGGGCTCCTGCAACGGAATGGGGTGAAGCCTGGCGAGCTATTCCGCCGGGCGCGGCGCGGTTTATAACGGTCGAGACGGCCTGCAGCAAGGATGCTGCTGCGCTGCACCAAGAGCCAGTCAGGCCGGGAAGGGCAAACGAGATGGTCAGAGCAGACACCAACCGACGCATCGATGGCGCGCGCCTGTGGGCGAGCCTGATGGAGATGGCGAGGATCGGCGCAACGCCGAAAGGCGGCGTCAACCGGCTCACCCTGACCGACCTCGATCGCGAGAGTCGCCACCTCTTCCGGCGTTGGGTCGAGGCGGCTGGGTGCACGGTCTCGGTGGACCGCATGGGCACCATGTTTGCCCGGCGCGAAGGCACGGACCCGTCGTTGCCGCCGGTCATGATCGGCAGCCACCTCGATACGCAGCCGACGGGCGGCAAATTCGACGGCGCTCTCGGCGTAATGGCGGCGCTGGAGGTGGTGCGCACCATCGCCGATCTCGGTATCCGCACACGCCATCCGATCGAGGTGGTCAACTGGACCAACGAGGAGGGCTCCCGCTTCGCGCCGGCCTGCGTCGCGTCGGGCGTGTTCGCTGGCGTCTTCAAGCTCGAGGATGCACTGGCGACGACCGACCCTCAGGGCCTCACCATCGGCGGCGAACTCGAGCGGATCGGGTTCGCGGGGCCATTACCCGTCGGTGGTCGGCCCGTCCACGCCTTCTTCGAGTTGCACATCGAGCAGGGCCCGATCCTCGAGGAGGAAGGCACCGACATCGGGATCGTGACCATCGCCAACGGCCAGAAATGGTACGAGGTCACGTTGACCGGCGTCGAAAGCCACGCCGGACCGACACCCATGTCGCGGCGCAAGGACGCGCTCCTCGGCGCGGCCCGCATCGTCGAGCGCGTCAACGCCATCGGCCACGCCCACGAGCCCCGGGCCTGCGCCACCTGCGGCATGATCCAGGTTTATCCCAATTCCCGCAACGTGATCCCCGGCTCGGTGTTCCTGACGATCGACTTGCGCCACCCCGACGGCGACAAGCTGATCTCCATGTCGAAAGCGATCGAGGCCGCAATTCCGGAGATCGCGGCGGCGACGGGCCTGACCTGCGACTACAAGCTGGTCGCCGACTTCCCCCCTCAGCCGTTCGAGCCAAGCTGCGTCGACGCCGTTCGCAAGGCGGCGGCCCGTCTCGGACTATCGGCCCGCGAGATCTCGTCCGGTGCCGGCCACGATGCCGTCTACATGGCCCGCGTCGCGCCGACCGCCATGGTCTTCGTGCCGTGCGTCGACGGCATTAGCCACAACGAGGCGGAGGACATGAAGCCCGAATGGGCCACCGCCGGCACCAACGTGCTGCTCGAAGCCGTGCTCGAGAAGGCGGAGGTGGTCGGGGGCTGACGCGGCACAGCCGCTTGCAGGAGCCCCACGACGGCTCGAACGTCACCCGACTCGCTCTATCCGGGAACCGTGCCTTTGACGGCCCAGGCGGTCGCCGCATAGGACCGCTCCCCATCGGCAGCTCCGTCGAGGTAGGCCCTCTCGAGGGCCTCGCGGAGCCGCGCCTTCGCCTCGGGAGCGAGAGTGCTGGCATACTCGGCGAAGGGGCCGTCCCGCCCCTCGACCGGCTTCCAGAAATCCGCAAACGACGCAAAGTCCATGCGGATGGTGATCATGTCCTGCGCCACGTTCGTGAGACCGGCCGCGTGCCACGCATTGGCAAGTCCTTCGGGATGGGTGATAGCGCGCCCACACGCCTTGGCCCGTCGAGCATCTGCGGCGGGGTCCAGCATCGCCGCTGTATCCCAGAAGATCCGAAAAGCTACAAAACCTCCGCGAGAGTCCCACACGGCAGCGGCAACCGTCCCGCCGGGCCGCGTCACGCGGCGCATCTCTTTGATGGCTTGGTCGGGTTGTGGAATGAAATGCAGTACGAGTTGGGAGAGAGCGGCATCGAAGCTCCCATCCGGAAACGGCATCGCACAGGCGTCCCCAACCAGGAATTCGATGCGGGCATCGTCAACGCGGCTTCTCGCATGCACAACATAGGCGGCTGAGAAGTCCATGCCTTTGACACTGGCAATGTTGGGCCGGCGTGCGAGTTCGGACGTCAGGCTTCCCGTACCACATCCGACGTCCAGAACGTGTCCGCCGTCGACGCCGGCGAAGCTGACGAATTGAGGCGCAAGCCGGCGGCTCCACCGACCCATCTGGAGTTCATAGCCGTCGCCGTTGGCGGCAAGAAAAGTAGAAGAAGCCGTCATGCAAACTCTCCTCGAATACAAGCAGGCGAATACGAGTTAGGCGTCTTGCTCCTCGCTCCCCATATCCGCCAGCTTCTCGGCCGCGTGGTTATCACCGATCGATAGAGCGCAGATGCGCGAGACGTGGAGCATGGACAAACCGCTTTCCCTGGCCCACGCGTTCATCTGCTCCTGCGCCTTGCGCAGATCCTTCTTCGACGTCGGCGCCACGGCGATGTCGCATCCGGCATTGCGGAGGCAGAGCACCACATCCGACGACAGAACAAACCCGTCCCAACCCATAAAGCGCAGGAAGTACTG
>LNDR01000067.1 GCA_001464755.1 Rhizobiales bacterium Ga0077524 | reverse complement strand
TGCGGGGGGCGGTCGTATCTCCACGGGCACGGTGATCTGCGCAGCCGGCTGGCATTCCGCCAAGGTCGCGCGGCTCGCCGGGCTCGAGCTGCCGGTCAGGCCCCGGAAACGCTACGTATTCGTTGTCGATTGTCCGATCCCGTTGCCAGGAGCCGGACTGATGATCGACGCGTCTGGGCTCTACTTCAGGCCAGAAGGGTCGACATTCCTGACCGGCATCGCGCCGCCCGAGGAGGACGACCCGGACGCCGAGGACTTCGACATCGACCACGGCCAGTTCGAGAGCGAGGTATGGCCGCGGCTGGCGGCGCGGGTCCCCGCCATGGAAACACTCAAGGTTCGCAATTCGTGGTGCTGCCACTACGACGTCAACACCCTCGACCACAATGCGTTGCTCGGGTGCCATCCAGAGCTTCCTTCATTCGTGATGGCCTGCGGGTTCTCGGGTCATGGACTGCAGCATTCGCCGGGTGTCGGGCGGGCGATCGCCGAACTCGCGATCCACGGCCGCTACCGGACGATCGACGTCAGTCGCCTCGGCTTCGAGAGGGTCGTCCGCGCCACACCGCTGCGCGAAGCCAATGTCTATTGAGACCTGATCCATGGCCCACGTACTCGCCATCTCATCGCAGGTTGCGCGCGGCGCCATTGGCCTTTCGGCCGCGGTCCCCGCCCTGCAAGCGCTCGGTCACGAGGTGATTGCGCTGCCCACCATCCTCCTGTCGAACCATCCAGGACACGCCCGGTTCGCCGGCGAGCAGGTCTCGCCGGAATTGCTGGGGCGCATGCTCGATGCCCTCGCAGCCAACGGCTGGCTCAGCGAGATCGACGCGGTGCTGACAGGTTATCTTCCGAGTGCTGCGCATGTGGCCGTGGCGCGCAAAGCGGTGGAGCAAGTGAAGTCGACGCGGCCTCGGGCGATCTACGTGTGCGATCCGGTGCTCGGGGATGAACCGAAAGGCCTCTACATCGCGCGCGAGGCTGCCGAGGCTATCCGTGATCGGCTCGTGCCGATCGCCGAGGTCGTCAAGATGAACCGCTTCGAATGTGGCTGGCTTGCCGGCGAGGATGTGGCAACTGCCGACGACGTGGGCCGGATTGCATCTGCGAATTGCTGGCCTATAGCGATCGTAACGTCAGTGTGCGCGGCGCAAGCAGACGCGCTCGGCAACGTGCTCCACGACGGTCACGCACCCGCTGTCCAGATCGATGTGCCCCGTCGGCATCGTGCACCGAATGGGACGGGAGACCTGATGGGTGCGCTCTGGCTCGGATATCGGCTCTGGGAGGGGACGACCAACTTCATGGCCTTCGAGCGTGCCGTGAATGGGGTCGAACTGGTGGTGGCGCGAAGCGGCACCGCCGACGAGTTGCAACTCGTCGAATGTCTGCGCCAACTCGACCGATGAGCGCGTGGGTCGCAGGCGTCGACGGGTGCCCCGCGGGATGGCTGGTGGTGCTCTGGGAAACGTTAAGCGCGGCGACGCCCCAGGCCCGCATCGTCGCCTCATTCGCCGACATTCTGGCGCTGCCCGAAGCCCCGCACGTTATCGCGATCGACATGCCGATCGGGCTGCCGGAACGCACTGGAATCGGTGGGCGCGAGCCCGATGTCGCAGCCCGGGCCGTGCTCGGACCGCGACAATCCTCGGTTTTTGCCGTGCCGTCACGGCGCGCGGTGATGGCCGCGGACTACGCGACCGCTTGCGCTACGGCGCTCGAGACCTCGGAACCCCCGCGCAAGATCTCCAAGCAGGCTTGGCATCTCTTTCCGCGAATCCGCGAGATCGACGCCGTCATGACGCCGGGCTTGCAGCAGCGCGTCTACGAGTGCCATCCCGAGGTGGCGTTCTGGGCCATGAATGGCGAGCAGCACGTCGCCGAGCCGAAGAAGGTCAAGTCGCGGCCTTACGAGCCGGGTCTCGCGCTGCGCCGCCGCCTGCTAGCCGCGGCCGGATTCCCTCCCGAGTTCCTGGAGGCCACGCTATTTCGTTCTTCCGCCGCAGGCCCGGACGACTTCCTCGACGCGTGCGCCTGCGCATGGACAGCTAGACGCATTGTCGCGGGTAAAGCGCGAACATTCCCGGAGGAACCCCCACTCGACGTCCACGGGCTTCGGCAGGAGATCAAGGCCTAGGGTTGCTTACCCGATGCGACAAACGCTGGCGGTTGCACGGAATGTCCGCAATGCCGACTTATGGAAAGGAAACCGTAGGCACGACACCGGAATGGAGACGCGGGATGGCTGACACGATCGGCATGGGCCTGCAAGGCGCGACACAAGCGGTACGCTTCGGGTGGTACCTGTCGCTCAACCGGATGGTCGGCTGGCAATCGGATCGCTTGGGCTTGAGGCCACGCTACAAGCCGGCACTGCCCGCGCCCACGGAACGGGCGATCCTGACTGATCTCGCCCGCCTGTTCCGCCGTGACGCGGAAGCGGTGCGCGACGGCCTGTTTCCGCCACTGTCGGACGGGCTGGGGCCGCTCGACGCCTTCGACCGGGCGCGAGCCATGCTCGCCGACCTGCCCGAGACGCTGAGACGTCGTGCCGATGCCGATGCGGGAACGGTGCGCGAGGCGGCGGCGGACCATGGATTGCCGGACTATTACACCCAGGACTTCCACTATCAGACGGGCGGCTATCTTTCGGAGCAATCCGCGCGGCTCTACGATGTTCAAGTCGAAACGCTGTTCCTCGGTGGCGCGGCCGCGATGCGGCGCGAAGCCCTGCGACCGATCGGCGACTATCTGCGCGGGCAGGATCAGCGCCGGATGTCGTTGCTCGACGTCGCCTGCGGTACGGGCCGTTTCCTGCGCGACGTCCGGCTGACATATCCGGCGATAAAACTAACCGGCATCGACCTGTCAGATAGCTATCTCGCCGAGGCGCGGCGGCATCTGTCGGCCTTGCGGCCCGCCGCCCTGCTGCGCGCCAATGCTGAAGCTATGCCGGTCGCGAATGCCAGCCAGGACATTGTGACGACCATCTTTCTGTTCCACGAGTTGCCACCCGAGGCACGCCGAGCGGTAACAGAAGAGATGGTCCGCGCGCTCAAGCCGGGTGGGCTGATGGTTCTGGTCGACAGCCTGCAAATGGGTGACAGGCCGGATTGGGACGGGCTGCTCGAGGGTTTTCCCGTGAGATTCCACGAGCCCTATTTCGCGAGCTATGCCATCGACGATCTCGAGGGCCTCCTCGGAGCAGCCGGCCTCGTGCTGCATGCCAGCTGGACATCCTTCCTCGCCAAGGTGATCGTCGCAAGGAAGCCGCCCGCCTGAGTTCGGCGCGGCACATGTCACCAAAGCGGAGGACCAACCCAATGAGCACGTCGACGAAGCGCTCCCACGTGAAAGCCAGTGACGGTGTGCGGCTCTACACGGAGGACACGGGCGCAGGCGATCCGATCGTCTTCGTCCACGAGTTCGCAGGGCACCATCTGTCTTGGGAGACCCAGGTGCGCTACTTCTCGCGACGCTATCGCTGCATCACGTATCAAGCCCGCGGCTGGCCGCCCTCGGACGTGCCACCGACCTTCGAGAGCTATTCGCAAGCCCGCGCAGCCGATGACATCGCCGACGTGATGAAAGGCATGGGCCTCGAGAAGGCCCACGTGGTCGGCCTGTCGATGGGTGCGACAGCGGCAATCGAGTTC
>LNDR01000066.1 GCA_001464755.1 Rhizobiales bacterium Ga0077524 | reverse complement strand
GGCTGCGAATGGGCCGGCGGCTCGGAAGAGACCCCGCCCGAGCCGTCTGATGCCGCGATCATCTTTGCGCCGGTCGGGGAACTGGTTCCGATCGCTCTCAGGCAGCTCGTCAAGGGCGGCACGCTCGTCCTCGGCGGGATCCATATGAGCCCGATCCCTTCCATGCCCTACGATATTCTTTGGGGTGAGAGGGTCATTCGGTCCGTCGCCAATCTGACGCGTCGAGATGGCGAAGAGTTCATGGATCTGGCTGCTCGTATCCCATTCGACATCAAGGTTGAGCCGCATCCACTCGCTGACGCCAACTCCGTTCTGCAGAGAATGCGAGAGGGTGACCTCACGGGAGCGGCGGTGCTGGTGCCACATGCCTAGCCAAGGGACAGATCTCAAGAAGCCAGCCGTGGTCGCAAGGATCAGTTCCGGGCATCGGGCCGCAGCTTGCCGCACGCATCCCCGACGAGCTCAATGCGGATACGCTGCAGCAACTGGAACAGGCCGCCCACGACGGAGGTCTCGAGAAGCGCATGCACGATCGTCACCGAGACACGCGATCCAAAACGAATTGTCCGGGGCAGGGAAGATGATTGTATCGCCTATCATGCCGAGACCAACGCGCAAGCCAGCGTAATGGACGAGACATCTCGGAGCCATGAGCAGCAGAACGAGCCAGAGGGGCAGCGGCAGAAGGACGAGCATCGATGACGACATCAGGAGGGCCTCGTCGCATCGTCATCATGGGTGCGGCCGGCCGCGACTTCCACAATTTCAACGTGGTCTATCGTGACGATCCGGCGAGCGAAGTCTTGGCGTTCACGGCGGCGCAGATCCCGGGGATCGCCGATCGGCGCTATCCTGTCTCGTTGGCCGGGCCTCGCTATCCCGACGGCATTCCGATACTCGATGAGCACGACCTGGCCGAGATCTGCATGAGAGAGGCCATCGACGAAGTGGTCTTTGCCTACAGCGACGTCGAGCACGCCCACGTCATGCACAAGGCTTCGATCGCGCTGGCGGCTGGAGCCGATTTCACGTTGCTCGGGCCGAAGCGCACCATGCTGGAGGCGCGCGTCCCCGTCGTTGCGGTCTCGGCAGTGCGAACGGGTGTTGGAAAATCCCAGGTTTCTCGCTGGCTCTCGCGGCGACTCAAAGAGCGTGGTCTTCGTGTGGTCGCCGTCCGCCACCCCATGCCCTATGGCCATCTCGAGCGCCAGGCTGTGCAGCGATTCGAACGCCTCGGGGATCTGGATGCCGCGCAGTGCACGGTCGAAGAGCGGGAGGAGTACGAGCCGCATCTTGCCATCGGCAACCTTGTCTTTGCCGGTGCCGATTATGCCCGCATTTTCGAGGCTGCCGCGAAGGAGGCGGATATCATCCTGTGGGACGGCGGCAATAACGACTTTCCATTCGTGAGACCAAGCCTCCATGTCGTTCTCGTCGATCCGCTGCGGCCCGGACACGAGACCACGCATCATCCCGGCGAGGCCGTCCTGCGCATGGCCGACGTCGTCATCGTCGCTAAGTGCAATTCGGCATCGACGGCCGCTATTCAACAGGTCATAGAAACCGCCCGTTCCATCGCTCCCAGAGCCGAGATCATCCGCGGGGCGTCGATCATTACGTTGGATGCACCCGCTGCAGTGCGAGGCAAGCGGGTCATCGTCATCGACGACGGACCGACGCTCACACACGGCGGCATGGCCTATGGTGCGGGATACTT
>LNDR01000065.1 GCA_001464755.1 Rhizobiales bacterium Ga0077524 | reverse complement strand
GGCGGTCGGGCACATCGCAGCGGCGTTCAAACAGTATCCTCATATCGGCAATGTGCTGCCCGCCCTCGGTTATTCGCAGTCCCAGCTCGACGATCTGAGAGCAACGATCAATGGCTCCCGAGCCGACGTCGTAGTCAGCGGAACACCGAGTGACCTCGCCCGCCTCATCACGATCGATAAGCCTTTGGTTCGTGCCCGATACGAGTTCGGCGAGATCGACACGCCCCGCCTAGCACAACGCCTGGACACGTTTCTGAAGGAGCGGCTGACAGCGCTATCCTAAGCGACGGCATAGCTTACAATTGGAGTTCCAAGCCTGGAGGGTTTCCTGTGCCGATCAATCTCAAGGGCCGTAGCTTATTGAGCCTCGACGACGTATCGGCATCGGAGATCCGGCTTCTGTTGCGCCTTGCCGCGGAGCTGAAGTCCGCCAAGCTGTCCGGCAGCGAGCAGCAGCGGTTGAAGGGACGAAACATCGCGCTGATCTTCGAGAAGGATTCAACCCGGACACGGACCGGGTTCGAGGTGGCAGCCTACGATCAGGGCGCGCACGTGACCTACCTTGGACCGAGTGGGAGTCAGATCGGGTACAAGGAATCGATGAAGGACACGGCGCGGGTGCTCGGGCGCATGTACGACGCCATCGAGTTTCGCGGCTACAGCCAGCGGTCTGCGCGCGACCTTGCCGAGTTTTCCGGGGTGCCCGTCTACAATGGTCTGACGGATGAGTCCCATCCGACCCAGGCGCTCGCCGATTTCATGACGATGCGCGAGTTCACCCACAAGCACCTGTCCGATATGACGGTCGTGTTCATGGGCGACGTCGGCAACAACGTGGCGCGAAGCTTGGCGCTTGGTGCCGTAAAGCTCGGGATGGATATGCGGCTCTGCGGGCCAAAGGAGCTTTGGCCCGAGCGCCCATTCCTCGACCAGCTTGAGCAAATGGCACGTGAGGCTCGCGGCAAGATCTCGATCGGGACCGACCTTGGTAAAGCCCTGCCAGGCGCCGACTTCGTCTACACGGACGTCTGGCTCTCGATGGGGGAGCCGAAGGAGAAGTGGGCCGAGCGCATCTCGTTGCTGACGCCCTACCGTGTGACCGCGGACGTCATGTGCATGACCGGCAACGTACACACCAAGTTCATGCATTGCCTGCCCGCTTTTCACAACACGGAGACGATCGTCGGGGAGGAAATCGCCCAGAAGTTCGGCGTCGAATGCATGGAGGTGACCGAGGGCGTGTTCGAAGGGGCGGCATCGATCGTGTTCGACCAGGCGGAGAACCGCATGCACACGATCAAGGCATTACTCGTTGCGACCATAGGATCATGAGACCATGCGCATCGTCGCGGCACTCGGAGGCAATGCGCTCCTCAAACGCGGTGAGCCGCTGACCGTGGCCAATCAGCGTGCCAATGTCCGGCGCGCTGCGGTAGCGCTGGCGCCACTCTGCTCCGACAGCAACGAGGTCTTCATCACGCACGGCAATGGGCCGCAAGTCGGCCTCCTGGCGCTGCAAAGCGCAGCAGGTCCCGAGGGTGGCGAGCAACCGCTCGACGTCTTGAGCGCCGAAACGGAAGGCATGCTGGGCTACTTGATCGAGCAGGAGCTCAGGAATGCATTGCCATCGGAGAAAGAGGTGGCGTCCGTCCTCTCCCAACTTGTCGTCGATCCAAAGGATCCTGCATTCGGAAAACCCACGAAGCCGATCGGCCCCGTCTACACGCAGGATGAGGCGCAACGTCTCGCATCCGAGCGGGGCTGGTCGATCGCGAAAGACGGCGCAGTCTGGCGCCGGACAGTGCCCTCCCCTCGACCGCTCGCAATTCTTGGCCTCGGCGTGCTCTCACTCCTG
>LNDR01000064.1 GCA_001464755.1 Rhizobiales bacterium Ga0077524 | reverse complement strand
GATGGCCGCAATGCCCAACGCGAGGCCTCCCCGGCCTTGCCGCGCCATCTGATAGCCGTCGATACACGTGATGACGGACGCGGCCTCGCCGGGCACGTTGAGCAGCACGGAAGTGATGGTGCCCCCGTACATCGCACCGTAGTAGATGGCCGACAGCATGATTATGGCGCCGGCCGGGTCCAGATTGAAGGTGAGCGGTATAAGGATGGCCGTTCCTGCCGCCGGCCCGACCCCTGGCAGCACGCCAACGAGCGTTCCAAGGACGCAGCCGGCAAACGCGAAGGCGAGGTTCTGCAGGCTCATGGCGGCCGCGAGGCCTGCGAGCAGATGATCCAGGGTTTCCATGTCAGGCGTGCTCTCTCAGATGCCGAACGTGCCGACGGGCAACGGCACCTTGAGCCAATAGTAGAAGACGTGGAACACGCCAAAACCCGCAGCGAGGGCGAACGGCACGATGGTCAGTGGGGACCGCACGCCGAGCGCCGGCAGCAGCAGCACCGCCACGCCGAATGCCGTGAGACGCCATCCCAGGATATCGAGCAGCGCGGCGGCCGCGCACAGCACGATGATGACCGAGAGGATGCGAAACATGGCCGGGCGATCAGGCCACAGGCTCTCGCCCGGAGTGTCAGGTATGGTGCGAACGGATTCGATCACCAGTAGCACGCTCAGAATTGCGCCCAGGCCCGCCAACCATACCGGGAAGAAGCCAGGCCCGGGTCCGAGGTCATCCAAGAAGGGCAGCGACCGCGATTGCCAGATCGCAAATAAGAACAGTGCGAGAAAGGCCACGCTCGCGACGATCCAGCCGCGTTTCACTCCGGAAACCTCCCACCGATGCTTGCTTGTTTGTTGTTGATCGATCGCTAGCACGCTTCACCGGGATCGGCAATGACGCGCGCTGGGGCGGAGCAAGCCGTGCTCAGAGTTAACGGCACAGCTCGTTCACGCACGCGATTGCTGCGAGGGCTGCAGCGCTGCGCGACGGTGCTCAGCCGAGCGTCTTGCGGAAATCCTCGTAGCCGAAGGAGCGCACGACACGATAGCTGCCGTCCTCATCGAGCATGGCGATGTCCGGCTTCGGTGTGCCGTTGAAGGTCGTGTTCTTCACGAAGGAGTATTGCATCATGTCGGTGAAGATCAGTCGGTCACCGACAGCCAAAGGCCGTTCGAAGGAATACTCGCCGATGACGTCGCCGGTCATGCAGGTCTTGCCACCCAGAATATAGTCGTGAGCGTGCACACCGATGCTACCCGCGCCGATGATGGTTGGTGTGTAGGGCACCTCGAGAACGTCGGGCATGTGGGTCGAGGCCGACGTGTCGAGGATGGCGATGTCCTTCACGTTATGGTGCAGGCCGATGACGCTCGCCAGGAGATAGCCCGTGTCGACGACGATGCCAGCGCCAGGCTCCAGGATGACCTCGACGCCGAACTCGGCGCGGAACGCCCTGATGGCCGCGATCAGCACATCAACCTCGTAGCCCTCCTTGTTGATGAAATGGCCGCCGCCGAAATTCACGGCCTTCACGCGGCGGACATAGGGCGCGAGTTCGCGGCCGACGTGCTCGATCAAGCCCTTGGAGCCGTATGCCATCGATTCGCAGAGGGCGTGCGTATGCAGGATGTCGATCTCACCCCAGGGCAGCTGGTCGATTTGCTCGCGCGTGGTGCCGAAACGTGAGCACGGGGCGCACGGGTCGTAGAGGGCGCCGCCGAGGGTGGCGTTCGAGTAGCCGGGGTTGATGCGGATGCCGATCTTTTTGCCCGCCGCCCGCGCGATGGGGCCGAGGCGGGCGATCTGCTCGGGCGAGTTGAAGTAGATGTGGTCGGCGATCCGCGTCAGCCGTTCGACCTCGCCTGGCGCATAGGCTGGGGCGTAGACGTGCACCTCCTTGCCGAACTCCTCGGCCCCCATGCGCGCCTCGTACTCGCCGGACGCCGTCGTGCCGTCGAGACTGTCGCGCATCAGCGGGAACGCCGCCGGCATGGCCCACGCCTTGGTCGCGAGCAGCACCTTGCAGCCGGCTTCCTGACGGATACGCCGGACGACGCCAAGGTTCCGCTTCAACGCCGCCACGTCGAGGACGTAGGCGGGGGTGGCGATGTCGGCGGGAAGATTGGGTGACAGCATGGCAACGGCCTCGTGCGCACGGAGCAAACCGGCACGACGCCGGAAGCGCTGGGATATGGCATCGCAGTGACACAGATTGAAGTCGCGCGTGACGGTTTTCTTCGCGTCGGGCGCGCACGAGGTTTCGAGCTGTGCTCGCAGCGGGTCCGGTCCCGCGCCCCGCTGGCGGGGACACCCCGCCAGACCGCCCCGTCTTTTTCGGGGAAGGGCAAGTCGGACAAGGTCAGGCGCGCTCGAGACCGGTGATGGCGGGGGAGTGATCGAGGGCCTTGTGGATGGCGGCGGCAAGGGCGTCCGTGGCGTCGAAGATGTTTCGGCCGCGAAGCCGATCCAGAAAGCCTTGCTTCAGCTCCAGCGCCACGTGGCCCTCGCGCGGGTCGCTACCGTCTTCCTCGATCGAGCAGGCGCAGAGATAGGTGCGCCCGTCGTTCGTGACGGTGAAGACCGAGCCGTGATCCTCGAGCCAGGTCTCGGTCACCTTGAACCCGGCTTCCTTCAGGACACCGGATAACCACTGGGCCAGCGCGTCGCCGCCGACATTCTCGTTCGGACGCATCGTTTGGGCGTCGTCCGTATCGACGAAGCCCGACGTGGTGAAGCTGAAGACGGTGCCGTTCATCCGCGTCGGGGCCTCCCTGTGGGCCTCTGTTTGGGTCTTCACTGCGAACAGCGCGGGCTTAGCCGCCTTCCGTCGATGCCCAGGCGCGATCGAACCGAAGCGCCGTCAAATCTTCTCGATTGATCCAGAACTGAGCCATGCCCATGTCGCAGAAAGTGAAACGCTCATCGACTCCAGAGTCGCTGTCGAGCTGCAGCAGCAAAACCCAGTCGTGATGACGTGCCTCCCGCGCGCTGCCCTGCACATTGATCGCGGCACCGAGCATCTGATGGCGCGCGATATGGGCGTCCCGCTTCAGTCGGCCTTGCGCGTCGTGCGCTTCCAGCCAGACGGCGGCATGCTCGTAGGGGTTTCGTCTTTCGCGCCGATCGAACACGGGAACAGCCCGCCCTGTTGCCCGCTCGATCGACGCCATCGTCAACGCATCGGCACGCCGGCTGTCGGGGCCCTGGAAGTACAACTCGGCGCCGACGAACGTGTCGATGACATGAGGAGTGAGCCCCCGCGAAGGAAAAATCTTGAGGCCTTCGGTACGACCGTTGGCAACCTCACCGAAGGTGTGCCCGATTTTGGGGATGTCGGCGGGCGGAGCGCGGTCCGGGCTGCGCTGGGGTGCGTAGATCACTCGCGTTGAGCCATGATGGCCGCCACGGTCGTCCTCGTCCCACAACATCTCTTCCTCGAGATCGGCGAAGAATAGGAGCAGCCCTTGAGCCGGCAAACGGGCATCGTCGACCGCATTGTCGAGAGGGGTCGGCGGCAGAGTCGCAAGATCGATCTGAGCCAGGAAGTGTAGCGGCAA
>LNDR01000063.1 GCA_001464755.1 Rhizobiales bacterium Ga0077524 | reverse complement strand
GCTCGCCTCGGTGGATACCTCGCGAGAGCCAGCGATCCGCCGCCCGGAAACATCGTCATGTGGCGCGGCCTCGCCCGATTGACCGACATCCAGATTGGCGTCGAAATCGGTGCAGAGGAATGTGGGTAATTGAAAGCTTCGTGAGGCGCATACGCTCGGGTGGACGCCATGCTGCTCCGCCAGCTGCGCAACCGTTCGGTCGCCCCGGATGGCGGCAAGCGCTACCTTTGCCTTGAAATCCGGTGAGCGGTTCCAGCGTGTTCGCTTCGTCATCGTCGCTCCTGATTCGCACGCACAACCGTGCGCGCTGTCAGGCAGAGATTCCACCTACCGCAACGTCCACAATTGTGGAGCCACTTCTGATAATCAAAAAACGCCCGAGCTGTAACCCGAGAGGAGAACGCTAACGGGCAAGCGAGAACTCATCCATATTCAGGATGATGGAAGATCTCCGCTGTCGGACCTACGGTCCTGATGCCTTCGTCCCCAGACGAAATCAACCTCAGGTTCCTAATCGCAGCTTTCGATAGCCGCCTGTGACCGCCATTCAACGAAATCCAATCTATGTGATCGGAACCTTGGCTGAGGATGCCATACAGTGTATCTCCCGCACCAACAACAATAAAGCCTCGCAACACATCGCCTGCAGCCGTCGTAAGATCAACGCGAACTTGGATTGACATAGATAAGCTCTGTTGACAACTAGTTGAACCAGGCTTGGCCAATCGTTGGGCCGCTTCCTGCTCCTACCGCCAGTAAGCCGTTAGTCTTGTATATGTGCGTGGGCGTAAACCACCTGCGCAGCGGAATACCGACTCTGGAGGCCATTACCACCACTGCACCCACCACAGACTCCAGCATCCATTCGCACGGATACCCCCTTACGCATACAATATGCAACCGATATTCGCAGGAAAGTGCGCGCCGCGTCCATTCAAGTGCTCGCTCGATTTCATAAAATTCGCAAGACAAGCCTCCAAACCACCCGAAAACGCCCTTGCGATCGACATAAAGGCTAATACCGAACCCCTCTGGGGAGGGCGCAGGAATCGATAGAATCTTCTGGCAGTAACTGGGCGAGCAAGAGATCATATCGCGCTCGATCGCCTCAAGAAACTGTATTGCGGCTGAGCGATCATTCCAGAACTCCGCGGCTGGAAGTGCTAAAACGGTTTCGCGCCAACCCAGTCCCACATTGCTGAGCGTAGCAAAGGACCGCGAAGAGCGAGTGGGTTCGATTTGAGGAGGATACATCATAGCCAGGTCCAAGACTTTAGGTGCCAATCGCATAGCAAGCGACGCGGGCGCACGTCAAAGCAGGCATCCGCAGACGCGATCGATGTCTCGCTGACGAGTTCCCTCAATTGCGACCGTCACGCGTGATCGGATTCTCACTTCTTCGGCTTCCTTCGACTTTCTGGGTTTACTGAGTGGTGGTACTAGTACCTTACGCGCAAAAGTGATAATAATCACTTTACAATTCGGAGCATTCAATTATTATCGCACCTTGCGCCTTGCATCAAAGCATGAAACACAGGGATCGGGGACGCAGACGCAATTCTCAATAGGTAGGATGCGGTACGCATTCACGAATATTTCCGCTTAGCTTCACACCCGTTGACTCCCACGGATACCGGGGCTGAATGTGCGCGCCTGGGCCAGCCGAGACGCTATCAATCTTAAACCTGTGAATGCCCCAGTCGTTCTTTTTCTATTAACCCTGACGCACCTTACGCACTTCCACAATCGCACGCAACCGAACGGCTTCGCGCGCATAGTACCGAACCTGCCGGCTGTCCCGCCTCGGTTTATTCATCGAATAGCGTAAGCGCTCCTCTACCTCGACGAGCCGAGCTTCCACGGATATGCGCGTCTTCACATCACGCGGACGCACATGCCGCACGCCTACGAGGGGGAACAGAGTGGCCGACGAGAGGTGTTTCCAGGCAGGCCTCATTGCGTTAACCGGCTCCGGGTCCTAGACGAAAGGAGGCGCCATCTATCAAAGTTCATTCGCCGGACGCGATCTGAAGCGCCGCTCGGTGTCACGCCATGCTCGGTGTGCGTGACACCGCCCCTCCTGCGAGGAACAGGGCCTGTCGAATAGTGGCTTGAACAATTCGCGGATCAAAGGGCTTCGCGATGAGGTAAGCTGGTTCGCCTTGCACGCCCTTAAGCAAGAGTTCGGGGAATGCCGTAATGAAGATCCCGGGGACACTTGCGTGCAATCCGATCTCCGCTGCTGCTTCGATGCCGGCTGTCTCACCATCTTCGAGTTGCACGTCTGACAGGACAAGCTCCGGCTGGGCCTTGTGGAATTGCTCAATCGCTGCTCGCTTTGTCCGAGCCACGCTGACAACAGCGTGACCGATCTGCGCAACGATACGCTTCAAATCGTACGCTATTAACGCTTCATCTTCAATGATGAGCACCCTAGCAGGCGACTGCCGTGCAGCTTCGGATTGGTGACGAGCGAGCAGATTTTCAACTTCAACGACACTTTTATCGACGACGGTCGCGACCTCTGAGTTAGCGAATCCTTCGACGACTTTCAACCAGGCACATTGCCAACTCAATGGGCTGCATTTCGCGCCAAAAGAGACATCGCACGCATCGATATTTTTGTGCAAGATTTTTAGATAGTCTCTATAGATCATTTCGCGGGATTTGCCTTCGACGTTAGGCGCATCAGCCGCGACCATTTCACTAATTAATTCTAGGACCGAGACGTCCGCTCCTCTTTGCTCGGCAGTCATCGCCCGACCGAATCGCCGCAGAGAAGGAACTTCCCTCCTAAACGAGCTAAGATGATGCATTGGAGTCTCCTCGTGGGCAGCGTAGAGTCAAAAGAACAGCACCCTCAGTGCGTTGTGTGCGTCGGAGTACGTTATGACGTCTTGGTCAAGGTGCCCAGGATAGAACCCTCGATATCGATCAAGGATTTGATGCAAGGTTGACCTTTCATCTCGACTGACCGCGCCATGATCTTCGGCTACCCCCCTAGATGTGCGAATGATTGCTTCGAGGAGCCAGGCCTGTCCATTCGTTCCATCGGCCTCAGCATATCTTTCGAGCGCCGTACAAAACGCCCGCCTTGCCTCAGAAGGACCCAGTGCGGACTGGAGCGGCCGCGTCGCGCGCATATTTGTTTTTACGGCCATCGGAAAGCGCATGAGGTGGGATCCGGTGATGTATGAAGGAAAACACGCACGGCTGCGTTTCATCGCACAGTACTAGTACCTTAATCATTCAAGTATTGACAAATATCTAACGCGCCGTTGCCAATCGAGACGTTTAATCCCTGATTGCTTGCCTGGAGCGGCAAAAGGCAGGCATCAGGCTAGGGACCAAGCGTGCCCGCGCTGGAAGAAGCGGCCAAACCCGAGGCGAAGACCACGACTGCGCCCGAAGGCTCTCACGCCCGACAGCGAGGCTCTAGACCATCATGTCCGCTGAGAGCTGGGGATAGGGGGACCGATGAGGTGACCCGCCCCGACGTGTCGACTAAGGCGCGTGAGCGCAACGGGGATT
>LNDR01000062.1 GCA_001464755.1 Rhizobiales bacterium Ga0077524 | reverse complement strand
CCGCTCGCACAGGTCGGCAATCTCGTTGATGAACGTGATCTTGGTCGCGAGGAACGCATTGGCAGCGTACTTTGTTAGCTCAGCCGTGCGCCGGTCCGTGAACATGAGCGGTGACTGATTGAGGCACAGCGGGCGGTATACCTCCTGCATCACCTCGCGGGCCTTTTCGTCCTTGATGCCGACAACGATGCGGTTCGGACGCTTGAAATCGTCGATGGCCGATCCCTCGCGGAGGAACTCGGGATTGGAAACGACCGAGAATTCCGCGTTCGACCGCATCTCGCGGATCACCCGCTCGACCTCATCGCCCGTGCCGACCGGGACCGTCGACTTCGTAACGACGACCGTGTGGCCCGTCGCAACTTTCGCGATGTCCCGGGCCGCCGTAAAAATGTAGCGCAGGTCAGCATGGCCATCGCCACGGCGCGCAGGCGTGCCGACCGCGATGAAGGCCACTTGGGTATCTTCGAGGCCCTCTTCCATAAGGGTGGTGAACTTCAGCCGCTTGGCGGCAACGTTACGGCGGACCATGTCCTCGAGGCCCGGCTCGAAGATCGGGATCATGCCGTCATTCAAGGCAGCTATCTTGCGGCTGTCCACATCGACGCACGTCACTTCGTGTCCGAAATCGGCGAAGCACGTTCCCGATACGAGTCCGACGTAGCCCGAACCGATCACTGCCAAACGCACGGCTTAACTCCCTTCGCTGCACAACAACAGAGAATGCTGGTTACGACCCTCAGCGCGCACCTCGACCGACAAGCACCGTGAGCACGGTCTTGAAGATCAGGAATACGTCGAGCCAGATCGACCACTTTTGGATATAATTGCTGTCCTTCTCCTTCAGCACGGCAAGGTCGCCGTCGCTGCGGGAGGAGACCTGCCACAGCCCAGTCAGTCCCGGCGGCACGGTTGCTCGCATCTTCTGGAATTCAGGGTCGAAGCTCTCCAGGTGATAGGCGGGAAGCGGGCGCGGCCCGACAAGGCTGATGTCACCCCGCACGACGTTCAAAAGTTGCGGCAGCTCATCAATGGAGGAAGAGCGTAGGAAGCGCCCGATGACCGGAAGAATGCGCGGGTCGTTGCGCAGTTTGAAGAACCGCTCCCATTCAGTGCGTGCATCGGTATCGCGCGCAAGGAGTCGGTCCAGGCGCTTCTCAGCGTCCTGATACATCGAGCGCAGCTTGAAGATGCGGACGGTTCGGTTGTTGAGACCAAGCCGCGGCTGCACGTAAATCGCAGGACCTGGATCGATCCATTTGATGAGCAACGCCGAAATCAGGATGATCGGCGACACGAGGAAGAGTGCCGGTAATGCTATCGCGATGTCGAGGCAGCGCTTGAGCGTGCGATTGTGCATCAGCGCATGCTGCTGATTGATCTCGCGGCTCAAGCCGAGTCCGAGATCGCGCGTCGACGTCCACACGCCACCGTCCTCGAGGTCAGGCTTGAGCACGAGGGTCTTGAATCGGCCGGGCAGCCGCATGAGCGTCGGTTGCGCGCGGCGCCAGACGTCTTCCGACGTGCAGACGACAATTTCAGTCGTGGGCGCGTTAATCGCAGCGGTGTCGCCCATCACGGAGACACCCTCGTGCCATTCGGTCAGTGTGACACCGCCATCAGGTGTCACGACACCGACCGGCCACAGGCCATAGCTTTGGTCACACAAAAGCTTGTCGCACAGCCGCTCGACATCAACGCGATCGCCGACAATCACGGTCGGCGCCCCCCAAATCCCGAACCACATCAGTGCGTGACGGACGACAAACTCGATGTAGAAGCCGAGTACGATCATCAAGATTGCGAACGCGGCAACCGCAACCGTGACGCCCATCACGTTGTTCGTCGGAAGCAGTGCGATCGCGACCGTACCGGTAGTGACGAGCGAGCCGATGGTCCTAAGGCGGAACCGCTCAAACGGAGTGGGGCCGGCGCCGCTATAGAGCCCCAGAAACCGCAAGCAGGCCAAAAGCATTAAGATTGTGGCCAGCCCGGAGATATGGCGGACCGGTGCGCCCACTACGTCGGCTGCAAACTCGGCGAGCCGCACCGACGAAAAGGTCACGAACCCGTCCATCAGGACGAGACTCGACACGACAAATGTCCGCCGGTATGCCATGAGCCATCGGCCGACACCGTAATCGCTTCGCTCCCCCTTAAGTGCTGTGGAAAAGGCCTGGACCATGGGGTGCAGCTCTACTTTTCGATGTTCGCTCAAGGGCCGCGCCTGTGAGCCCGGCCCGCAGGCGCCCACCCTCGCGATGGCCGGGAGTAGTTGGTGCCGGCCATCATGAAACGAAGCGTAGCGATGGCCCAGGGCGGGCCGACAAACGCTAGATGGTTTCGGTTCATGCCCGTTTGCGCTCGGGATGGACGGGGCGGATCGGTTCGAGCACAGGGACCTTTGTCGGAGCGTTGTGATGCACCTGGTTCGAGACCCAGGCGAAGGTCGACCGTAGCCCCTCCGAGAGCGGCCGCATGGGCTGCCAGCCGAGTTTCTCCTGGATTAGCGTATTGTCCGAGTTACGCCCGCGGACGCCGGTCGGGCCCGGAATATGGCGGATCTCGAGCTTCTTGCCGGAGATAGCGATAATCATCTCGGCGAGCTTGCGGATCGTCACCATCTCGTCGGAACCAATGTTGACCGGACCCGCAAAGTCCGACCGCATCAGGCGCAGTATGCCCTCGACGCACTCGTCGATGTAGAGGAACGAGCGTGTCTGTTGGCCATCGCCCCAGATCTCGATGTGGTTGGTCGCGGCAGCGACCTTGCGGCAGATCGCAGCCGGCGCCTTTTCCTTGCCGCCCGTCCACGTGCCCTCGGGACCGAAGATGTTGTGAAAGCGGGCAACCGAGACGTCGAAGCCGTAATTGCGGGCGTAGGCTAGGAACAGGCGCTCGCTGAAGAGCTTCTCCCATCCGTATTCGCTGTCGGGCGCTGCCGGATAGGCCGAAGCCTCTGCCGTCATCGGATTGTCAGCATCTTCTTGATTGTAGGCAGGGTACATGCAGGCCGAGCTCGAGTAGAAGAGCTTGCGGCTGTTGCGGCGGCGGGCGCTGTCGAGGACGTTGAGGTTGATCGTCGCCGAGTTGTGCATGATGTCGGCGTCGTTCTCACCCGTGAAGATATAGCCGGCACCGCCCATGTCCGCGGCGAGCTGGTAGATCTCGTCGAACTTGCGGTCGATCACCTCACGGCACATGACCGGATCGCGCAAGTCGGCGATCACGAAGTCATCGGCCTCGGTTTGGGAAAACTCAGGGTACTTGAGATCGACACCGCGGACCCAGAATTTTTCCTGCTTCAGACGCTTGACGAGATGCGATCCGATGAAGCCACCGGCGCCCAGAACGAGTGCGGCCCTTTGCATGACCTAGAACTCCAAACTCAAGTTTACTTCTGCGATCGAGGACGTAATGTTTGAGGTAACGGCGGTCGTCTCAGAGCG
>LNDR01000061.1 GCA_001464755.1 Rhizobiales bacterium Ga0077524 | reverse complement strand
TACCTGCCACAGGATCGGATTGTTCATTGGCCGCTCGCCGTCCACCGCATCGTGGCATTGGGCCGGCTGCCGCATCGAACGGCACGCTCACCCGCCAGTGATTCCGACGAGGCTCGGCTGATCGAGGGCGCCATGGAAGCCATGGACGTTGCCCACTTGGCCGAACGGCCCGTCGCCGACCTCTCCGGTGGGGGGTTGGCCCGCGTTCTTTTCGCTCGCACACTCGCGCAGGAAGCGACCGTCATCCTTGCAGACGAACCGACCGCCGGCCTCGATCCTGCCCATGCCCTGGGCCTCTTCGAGGTTCTCCAAAAGCTCGCGGCTGAGGGTCGCACCATTGTCGTCGCCTTGCACGATAGTCGTGATGATGGCTTCGGGCCGCGTCGTGGCAACTGGGCCACCAGCGGAGGCATTGACCGAGGCCCGGCTCGCGGACGTGTTCGGCGCGCATATGGCGGTTGGAGTTCTCGGCGGCGTGCCGGCAGTGGTTCCGCTGTCTCCGGTTGCACGGAATGTAGGTTCTCACGACGGTGGTCTCGGGTGACCAGAGCCGACGCGCGGGGGACAATGGCGGTCGGAGACGGCGGGGGCATAGGGCTGTGCGGGGGTTCAGAAGACGAGGGTTGAGGCTCAATCTGGCGCTGCAGGGCGGCGGCGCGCACGGTGCGTTCACCTGGGGCGTGCTCGATCGCCTGCTCGACGAAAGCGACATCGACTATGGCTGGATCAGCGGCACCAGCGCCGGCGCGGTGAATGCCGTGGCCTTCGCCGACGGCTTCGCCGAGGGCGGTCGTCCGGGAGCGCGCGACCGGTTGCGTGCGGTCTGGGAGGCCGTCATCGAGGCTGGCGTGCCAGACCTGCTGCGCCTCAATCCGTTCCTCTATGGGATGAGCCGCTCGCCGACCATGGGCCAAGTGGCCTCGCTGTTCTCCCCCTACGATTTCAATCCTCTCGGCTTTGACCCCTTGCGCAAGCTTCTTGCTGCGCAGATCGATTTCGAGCGATTGCGCAGCTTCGACGGGATCGATCTCCTGATCGCTGCAACGGACGTCGCGACCGCTCGTCCACGCCTGTTTCGCCGCCGCGAGATGTCGGTAGAGGCTGTACTGGCATCGGCCTGCCTGCCGCAGGTCCATCATGCCGTCGAGATCGACGGACGCGCCTATTGGGACGGCGGCTTCTCGGCCAATCCCGACCTTGTCACAATCGCCGCAGAGAGCCCAGTGGGTGATACGTTGCTCGTCCTGCTCAATCCGATCGAGAAGGCGGGTGCGCCCCGGTCGGCCCGTGAAATCGCCGCTGACGTCAGTCGCGTCACCTTCAGCCAGCCACTGATCCGCGACGTCACCGAGATTGCTGCTCATCAGGCCGACGTCCGGCGACCGCGCTGGCGCGGTCCGCGGACCCGCTCGGAGCGCATCGCCGCTCACCGCTTTCATCTGATCGAGGCTGGCCGCCATACCAATGCGCTGCCGCCGGAATCAAAGATGCGGCCCGAGCGCGCGCTTCTCTCCTACCTCCACAATGCGGGTCGGGAGGAGGCCCGCCGATGGCTGGCTCGAGCCAAGCCAGCGATCGGAAAGCACTCGTCGGTGGATCTCGGCGACAAGCTGCTGGGGCCACTCCGTTCGGTCGAGGCGGTTCGACCGGAGGAACTCGGCGAGGGAGAGGACGATGCAATCCACGAGTTGAAGCTCTGATCCGCCGACGTGCGCAATGACCCTTAGTCCAGATCGATGACGGCTTTGACCAGGAACGTGCGCAGCACGCCGTCCTGCTCTTTGATCGAGACGTACTCGCCGGGGGCGAACGTGTGTGCGTTGAAGCGATAACCAGTCTCGTCCTGCGAGGCATCGCCATGAATGTCGTAGTGAAACGCCCATGCTCCGCCGGGCTTGTGCACGAGGTGGCCGACCTCGGCGGGGTCATCGCCCCAGACGCGCTTGACCCTGCAGCGCTCGCGGGTTTGACGCCACGCTTCAGCGACGATGTGCCCATCGGCATCGAGCGGGGCGATGAACTCGTACCGGTGCCGGTTGCTGCCGGATGGATGGTCGTGGTCGCGTGCGAGCTCGAGATGGACGTGTCGCAGCAACTTCTCGGCATTCGCCTTGGTCATCGGTTGGGTCGTCATGTCGATCCTCTTGCCGCAGGTTCAGGGCGCTTTCAGCGCGTCGCTCGTTTCGCCGTGGCCCATGATGTGCTTGCTTGAGACCAGTCTAGCGTTGATGGACATCAACCCGCCTGCGCCCGCATACGTGCAGCAGTGGTGGTGATACGAGCAACCGGCTTGGGGAGGGGAAATGGCAAGTGATGGCGAAAGGGAGGGCCCGGGAGCCGTGCTCGACCTCGATATCCAGGCCAGTCCCGAGCTGAGCCGGACCCTCGGACTAGGCCTCCTCGTTCTCTACGGACTGGGTGTCACGGTCGGCGCGGGCATCTATGTGCTGGTTGGTACAGCGGCCGGACGGGCTGGCGTTCATGCGCCGCTGGCATTTCTTGTCGCCGCCACCGTCATGGCGTTCTCTGCCGCGAGCTTCGCCGAACTGGCCGTCCGCTTCCCGGTGAGTGCGGGCGAGGCGGCTTACGTGGAGGCAGGCTTTCGCTCCAAGGCGTTGGCTCTCGTGACAGGCTTGCTCGTCGTTGTCGCCGGCGTTGTCTCAGCTGCGGCCATCAGCCAGGGTGCAGCCGGCTACATTGCGGTGCTTGTGCCGGCACCCGCGGCGGTTCTCGTGACAGGAGTGGTGCTGGCGATGGGGCTGGTCGCCGCCTGGGGTATCAAGGAAGCAGTGTCGATCGCAGCCGTCATGACCCTGATCGAGATCGGGGGCCTCCTCGCCATTGTCGGAGCTGGCCTGTGGCGCGACCCCGCCATCCTGTCGGACCTTCCGCTGGCCTTTGGAAACCTCGATGCGGCCGGCGTCTGGCCCGGCGTGCTCGGCGCCAGTCTGATCGCCTTTTTTGCGTTCATCGGGTTCGAGGGCATGGTCAACGTTGCAGAGGAGGTAAAGCGGCCCGAGCGCACATTGCCGCTCGCCATCGCCATCACCTTTGTCGTCAGCACCGTTCTCTATATCGCCGTGGTCTGGGTCGTGATCCGCTCCGTTTCCCCGGCAGAACTCGCCACCACGACGGCACCGTTGAGCCTCGCCTACCAGCGCCTAACGGGTGCATCGCCACTCGCCATCTCGCTGATCGCCATCGTCGCCACGATCAACGGCGTGATCGTGCAGATGCTCATGGCGTCCCGCGTCGTCTATGGCCTAGCGCGTCGTGGAGCGCTGCCAGCCGTCCTTGGCCGCATCGATAAGCGGACGCGCACGCCGCTCCTGGCAACAGCCTTGGTCGTTGTCTTGATTCTGATCTTTGCCGTAGCGTTCCCGATCGATCGGCTGGCCGATGCCACGACGCGGGTCAT
>LNDR01000060.1 GCA_001464755.1 Rhizobiales bacterium Ga0077524 | reverse complement strand
CCTCTATGCCGCCACCAAGAAGGCCAACGAGCTGATGGCCCACTCCTATGCGCATCTCTACCGCCTGCCGGTGACGGGGCTGCGCTTCTTCACGGTTTATGGCCCCTGGGGGCGTCCCGACATGTCGCCGATACTCTTTGCGTCACGGATCGCCGCGGGCCAACCCATCGACGTGTTCAACCACGGTCGGCACCGGCGAGACTTCACGTACATCGACGATATCATCGAAGGCGTCGTGCGCGTGCTCGATCGGACTGCCGAGCCAGACCCTTGCTGGAATGGTGCGAAGCCCGACCCGGCGAGCTCCAGCGCACCATACCGGGTCTACAATATCGGCAACAATCAGCCGGTCGAGCTGATGCATTTCATCGCCTGCCTCGAGAGGTCGCTCGGACGGACGGCGCAGAAGCGATTCCTGCCGATGCAGCCCGGCGATGTGCCGGATACGTATGCCGACATCGAGGCCTTGGCGACCGATGTCGGGTTCAGGCCGTCGACACCGATCGAGGTCGGCGTCGAGCGGTTCGTTGCGTGGTTCAAGGGCTATTACGGGCACAACTGACGCCCGTCAGCGCGGGGTGACGTCGATATCGGCGCGGCCGAGGCGCAATGCGTTTGCGATGACGGAAACCGACGACAGACTCATGGCAGCGGCGGCGATCATGGGCGACAGCAGCCAACCGAGCACGGGGTAGAGAATGCCAGCCGCGATCGGCACGCCGAGGGCGTTGTAGCCGAAGGCGAAGGCGAGGTTCTGGCGAATATTGGCGAGCGTGGCCTCGGCGAGCTTGCGGGCACGCGCGATGCCCATCAGGTCGCCCTCCGGCAAGGTAATGCCGGCGCTCTCTTTCGCGACGTCGGCGCCAGTGCCCATGGCGATGCCGACGTCGGCTGCCGCGAGGGCCGGTGCATCATTGACGCCGTCGCCCGCGACTGCGACGCGGCGGCCTTCCGATTTGAGGCGGGCAACGAGGGCGGCCTTCTCGTCCGGCAGAACCCCGGCGTGAACCTCGGTGATTCCGAGGCGACGCGCTACGGCCTCAGCCGTGGCGCCGTGATCGCCGGTCGCCATGATGATGCGCAGGCCCTTGGCCTTCAGGGCGGCGAGGGCGGCGGGGGTCGTCGGCTTTATCTCATCGGCCAATGCGAGGATGCCCGCAAGGCGCCCGCCAGTGGCGACATACAGTGCCGTTTTGCCTTCGCGGCGGAGTGCTGCCACCGCTTCGTCGTGCTCGGCGACCGAGAGTCCGAGATCCTGCATCAGCGCGGCATTGCCGAGCGCCACGTCCTGGCCGCCGACGACGCCCTTGGCGCCCTTGCCGGGAACGGAATCGAAGGTATCCGGCTCGACCAGCGTATAGCGCCGGGCTTTCGCGCCCGCGACGATTGCCTCGGCCAAAGGATGCTCGCTGCCGCGCTCCAGGCTGCCGGCGAGACGCATCAGCATCCGCTCCGTGGTTCCGGAAAGCGGCACGATATCGGTAAGGACGGGGCGGCCGACGGTGAGTGTGCCGGTCTTGTCGACGACCAGGGTATCGACGGAGGCGAGGCGCTCGAGCGCCTCGGCGTTGCGAATGAGGATGCCGGAGCGGGCCCCGCGACCAGTCGCCATCATGATCGAGATGGGTGTAGCTAGGCCCAGGGCGCACGGGCAGGCGATGATGAGGACCGAAACGGCCGCGATGACGGCGTGGGCGAGTGCGGGCGGCGGGCCGACGAGGAGCCATGCCAGGAAGGCCAGCACGGCAATTCCCACAACGGCGGGCACGAAGTAGGCCGCCACCTTGTCGGCCAGGCCCTGGATGGGCGCGCGGGTGCGCTGCGCGGCCGCGACCATCTCGACGATCTGGGCGAGCATGGTGTCGGCGCCGACGCGCTCGACCTTCATGACGAGGCTGCCGGTACGATTGAGCGTGCCGCCGGTCAGCTTGTCGCCGGGCGCCTTATCAACGGGGAGCGGCTCGCCGGTGACGAGTTGCTCATCCACGCCGGAGCGGCCGTCGAGAACGCTGCCGTCGACGGGGATGGCCTCACCGGGGCGCACGCGGACTTTGTCGCCCGGCACCAACTGCTCGACGGGGACCTCGGTCTCGGCTCCGTCATCGGCGATGCGGAGCGCGGTCTTGGGGGCGAGATCCATGAGGGCTCGGATGGCCGCGCCGGTGCGCTCGCGGGCGCGCAGCTCGAGGATCTGGCCGAGCAGAACCAGCACTATGATGACGGCCGCCGCCTCGAAATAGACGCCGACGGTGCCGCCGTGGCCGTGCACGGTCTCGGGGAAGATGCCCGGCGCCAGCACCGCCGCCAGGCTATAGAGGAAGGCGGTGGTGACGCCGATGGCGATCAGCGTCCACATGTTTGGGCTGCGGTTGCGGATGGAGGCGATGCCGCGCTCCAGGATCGGCAATCCCGACCAGAGCACCACGGGCGTGGCGAGCATCAGCTCGAGCCATTGCGTGATGCGCGGCGAGACCCAATCGTGCAGCGGCACGCCGACATGGGGCGCCATGGCGATGAGGACCACGGGGACGGTGAGCACGGCGCCGAACAGGAAGCGGCGGCGGAAATCGACGAGTTCGGGGTTGGGCCCGGCGTCCGCCGGGGGGATGCCCATGGGCTCCAGCGCCATGCCGCACTTGGGGCAGGTGCCGGGGCCTTCCTGCACGATTTCGGGGTCCATCGGGCACGTGTAGAGGGTGCCTTTGGGCCGGGCCTTGGCCTCCTCGGCGGCGGCGTGGGCCTTCGCCTCGGGATCGATAAAGCGGACGGGGTCGGCCTCGAAGCGGGTTTTGCAGCGCGGATTGCAGAAGTAGTAGGTGGCGCCCTCGTGCTCGTGCGTGTGCTTCGCCGTGGCGATTTCGACGGTCATGCCGCAGACGGGATCGATGGCGGTGCCGGACGCGTGGGCCGCGTTGTCGTGGTGATGGTCGTGGGCGTGTGCTTGCGCCATCGGACTGCTCCCCGGCGACCGATCCGTCGTCGCCGCATACGGGTGAGGGGTATATATCGGCTTGACGCATATACCCCTCCTGGGTATTCGTCAATGATGCAGGACGAGACCAAAGCCCAATGCCTGAAGCGCCTCTCCCGGATCGAGGGGCAAGTGCGCGGCCTCGCGCGCATGCTCGAGGAGGACCGCTACTGCATCGATGTCTTAACGCAGGTGGCGGCGGTTCGTGCCGCGTTGAAGCGTGTCGAGGAGCAGGTTCTCGAGGATCACGTCCGGCATTGCGTCGAGCACGCCATCATGTCCGGCGACGCCGAGGAGCAGCGGAAGAAGGTGGCCGAGCTGCTGGAGGTGCTGCGGCGGGGGGAGAGGTAGTGGTGGGCGGGCGTGTGCGGAGGGCGCTTGCGAAGGTGATTGGGTCGCGAGGGGTCGGACACACAAGCTCGGCGCTGCGTGCTC
>LNDR01000059.1 GCA_001464755.1 Rhizobiales bacterium Ga0077524 | reverse complement strand
CAATCCCCGTTGCGCTCACGCGCCTTAGTCGACACGTCGGGGCGGGTCACCTCATCGGTCCCCCTATCCCCAGCTCTCAGCGGACATGATGGTCTAGGATGCTTTGTAACTCCGGACCGCCAGCCCGTGCCAGAGCGCCGAGTTCAGCAGGACCTGTTCCGATGATGAACCGACCTGGTGATACGACGATCATTTCTGGCGCGATTGGGGCGTCTTGAAAAATTGCTCCGGTGGGCAATCGGTGATCGTTGGACCGCCTTTCTCGTTTGTGCCAATAGAGGCAGTATTCATGCCAGTTTGATGCAGAACTCGGGTTGGCGATCGGAGTAATCAAGGCAGGGCGTGTGGGTTCACGATTTCGGTCGTACAGGACGCGGCCTAGGATGGCTTGTTCGTAGTGCATCAGTTTGATTGCCCCGCCTCCAAAGGCACCAAACCCCAGCATAGAATCGCCTCGCTCGCGCTCGAAGAGTTGCGACCGACGAAAATTGCAGCCATCCAGCTCGCACTGGGACAAGTCCCACCCAGCGAGGTTCGAGTGGCCCATGTCGGAATTGCGGAAATCGCCCCCCGCCAGATCGACAGCCGGGTCGAGACCGGAGGCCTCGATGAACTCAAAAAAACGATCGCTGTCGACCTCGCGGACCCGCTCGATCATCGCTGCGTATTCGGCTTGACTGCGTTGACGCGCCATCACTTCGGCTCCGCGCTATCGTCGGACTCCTCGACAATTTCGAGGGCGTATCGAGCCAAGGTGGCCGAGCCGTTTCCTCGTCCATCCCCAAACGCGCCCAGCGAGAGCTTGGCGATGTGCGCGAGGACACGCTGCTTCGACTCATGACTCATCTTACCTGACGCCAGAACGATAGCTGGATTGGCGTCTTCTTCTTCGGCTATTGCGACTTGCAAGGTGTCTCCCGATGACCGTTCGTCAATGGCGGCGACGAGGCCTGGGTCCTCAGCGAAAAACTCGGCCTCGATAATGTCGCCCGGCCGATGGCCGCTGAGCTTAAAAAGGTCGACCAGTTCCTGTGAGACGATACCAATAGGAGCCTTGTCGGCTTCGATAACCCATTGCATGAAGTCTCGTCCGCTCGGCCGCAGCGTAATCGTATTCGCTTTGCGCTCGTGCCGCTCCTCGCCGCCATCGGCGGAGGCGCGACGGCGGTCCATTCCAGGGACGATCTCCCTGCGAGAAGCGTTGATCCGCAGCGTGCCGCTGCGGACGTTGAGGGGCACGCCTTGGTGGCGGAATGTCTGGCACACCAACTCGCCGTCGAACGGCTGGCCTTGGGCGTCGGCTCCTTGCCGCCGCATCGTCAACTCGATGTAGATCGTCTGATTTCCCTCATCGATGGATGTGATGCGCGCCAGGATCGGCTTGGCGGTGAGCCGGGGAAGATCGGGGCGAGGCGGGTTCTGCGTCAGGGCCGCATGACCAATTGTCGACGCAGATTCGCTTGCGGCGAAGTGAAATCCGCGATGCAGCTCAATGTATTCGCCGATGAATTCCTTGCAGCTTCCGGCCGTGAACTCACCCCAGCATTCGCTGTACCGCGGGATGCGGTAGAGTTCGGCAATGCGCTCGAGATTGGGCTCACTTGGTCGTCCGACGTGACCTGTGAAGTCCGCATGGCTCTTCTGGCAAAGCGCCCTCGCCAGGGTCGGGGTGGAAGTCACAGTCGTGACATCCCAGTTCTGAAGTCTGTTCTGCTCACCCCAAATCTTCCGACGAGCGCGGGACTCCCGTAACATTGACTGCGCAACCGCCTGGGGAAGCGGGTCGTTGAACAGGTAGTGGAACTTGCTGTTCTCGCCATGAAGCTCGGGTATCTCATTGCGAGACATGTCGCTCCTGCCTGATGAGGGAGACCTACCTCCATAGTGCTTGGTCGAGACCCTCAGTCAATGACAGCCGTCTGACACTCCGACTGTCAGAGAGCCTGTCACTGCTGAGAAAGAACCGCTGTCATCGGCTGGTATTGATGCCAGCCCCTGTCGGGGTTGCCTGTCCGTGTCGTCCAACGACATCAGAAGGCGACACGACGATGCCCTCGAAAACCCTCTTCCGCACCACCAGCCTTGCCACCTTCCTCGCCCTCGCGCCCCTCGCCCAGCCGGCTCTGGCACAGAGCCGGGCGGCCGCGGTGGAGACAGCGAGCCTGATCCGGCCGGTGGTGATGTGCGTCCGCTCGAAGACGTGCCGCAAGGACGTCGCCGACCGGCTGCGCGAGCTGGCCAAGACTATCCGCCAGAACGCGTGGCAGACGACGCTGCATCTGGCCGAGCTGGCCGGCAAGATCGCGGCGGCCGTCGAGCGCGGCTACGACCGGGCCGAGATGTGCGCCCACATCGACCGCGTCGAGCGTGAGCTGGCCGCATCCGGCAAGCTGACGCCGGCCATCAGCCGTGAGCTGCTCGCGATCAAGGCCAAGCTCGGCGAGTAGGACGTACCGGGATCTTCGTGCCCCTCCCCACAGTGCAAAGGCCCCGGATCTGCGCGCCCCTGCGGTGCGCTCCGTCCGGGGACACGGCCGTGAGAGGCAGCCCCGGTCCCCCTGCCACCCGTTGCCCTCGCACCACAGCTCGGCCGTCGCGATAACCCAATGGACCGTCTCGGGTTGATGGTTGCGCTCGGGCGGGGAACAGTGGGCTTGGCGCTCGTGGGGCGCCGGCGTGGCGAGGGCGTGGCATGGCGACCGCGGCGAGTGTGATCACGGGCAGTTGGGTCGAGCGCCTTGGAGCAGCAAGCTCGGGCGCGACCCGTGGGCGGTCCGCGCTGACGGCGGCGGGGGTGGCTCGGTGCAGTGGTGTGGCGAGGCTTCTCGTTGGCCTCGCGGCGCTGACGGCGGGGCTGCTCGTGCAACTCGGCCCGGCCCAAGCCCAGATCGTGCCGACGCCCGATCCGGGTCGCGACTGTCAGACGGTGCGCACCTGCAACTTCTCGCGAACGGGTGCGGTGCGCGGCTGCCTCTCATCTTATACGTGCCGGGTGTGCCGGACGGTTCGTGCGCGCTGCACGATCGGCGAGGCGCGTTTCTGCGAGCGCATGGTCTGCTCGTGGGGCGGGTGATTGTCTAGGCTCGTCGTGGGGCAAGCCCCCTCACCCTAACCCTCTCCCCAGGGGGAGAGGGGACGAGAACGGCCGGCCGTTCTTGCGCATTGATTTGGGTCCAGGGGCCCCGCCCCTGGCCAGGGATGCTCGAAGGGCCGGCGGCCCTTCGTAACTCGCCCGGAGGGCGAGTATCTGAACTCTGGACAAGGCGTCTGCCGCTCGGAATCCAGCCCCGCCCCTCACCCTGACCCTCTCCCCATCGAGTGCAGGAATGGGGAGAGGGGACGAGAACGGCCGGCCGTTCTTGCGCATTGATTTGGGTCCAGGGGCC
>LNDR01000058.1 GCA_001464755.1 Rhizobiales bacterium Ga0077524 | reverse complement strand
AGACGTGAACGGCTCAACTCTCGCCGGAGAGGACCTGACTCGCAACGGAGATATATTTGCGGCCGGCTTCCTTGGCGAGATCCACGGCCTCAGCCAGCGTCTTGTCGCGCCGCACGCTGGCTAGACGAACGAGCATAGGCAGATTAACGCCCGCCAATACCTCGGCCCCGGTATCGTCCATAACGGAAATGGCGAGGTTCGAGGGGGTGCCGCCAAACATGTCGGTCAGAATGACCACGCCTCGGCCTGTGTCCGAGCGTCGAACGGCCGCAATGAGTTCGGTTCGCCGGGTCTCGATGTCGTCTTCGGGGCCTATCGAAAGGGTTTCGAGGCCATCCTGAAAGCCGACGACATGCTCGAGCGCGGCGCGGAACTCGGTTGCGAGACCCCCGTGTGTGATGATCACGATGCCGATCATCAATCCGCCTTTCGTTGAGAGCACATGCCGATCCGCATTGCGCGGAAGGGTGCGATCGGACGCGGTTGGCAGGTGATACGCACCAGCGAAACGCGCCTTCCATCTTCACGACGCTTTTTAGCCGAATCGCGGTTCTTGGCTACCATCAATCGGGCTCACTTTTTCCGCTGGCTCCAGTCTGCGCAGAAGCGGGGCGCATGAGCAACTTTTTGACAGACGTTTCTTCCCGGAGATGCCGAAGTGCGGCGAGGTAGAGCCTCGCCGCTGCACCCGGAGACGAAGCATCGATGGCAACCAGCGGGATATTCACCCCCAGTAGTGTGTGTTGCACGCAGGGATCGGGGACGCGCTCGATTTCGCGAAACGGTTTCAGCTCGACGGCAAGTGAGATCACAGCCGTTGCTGCGTGGGGAAACGAGACGATGCCGAGGCCCCGGACCTCGAGTTTGCCCGCGATGGTTGCCGGCGGCGAGGCATGAAGGCGCCCATCAATACGCTCGAGCACAACCTGATCGTCGGAGACGAGGCGGGCGTGCAACAACTGACCATCTTCGATGAAGGGCGTGGTGATCACCCCGAGCGCCAGGCTGGATTTTCCGGACCCCGAAGGCCCCAAGATCAGCACGCCGCAATCAGACACGGTAACGGCCGTTGCGTGCACGATCGTGCCCATCGCCGTCCCCTTCACACTAGACCTCCGGCCGGTTCTGTCCAGCGCCGACAACGCTCGGCAACCGAACGACGAAACGGGCGCCGCGCACCGGCCCGGATTCACCGGCCCCAGTCGGCGGTCCGCGCAGGTTCTCGGCCCAGATGCGCCCGCCGTGCGCGTGGACGATCTCGCGCGAGATGCTGAGGCCGAGCCCCGAGTTCTTGCCGATCGTGCCGTCGCTCTGCGGCCGATCAGAGTAGAAGCGGTCGAAAACGGCCTCAAGCTTATCCTCGGGCATGCCAGGGCCTTCGTCCTCGACCGATAGCTCCACTTCGTTGCCGATGGAGCGCAGTCGCGCCACGACCTTGCCCCCGGGTGGAGAAAACGACGCCGCATTGTCGATCAGATTGGTTGCGACCCGCCCGAGGCGTCCTTCGTGACCCTTGACCAGATGGCGCCTGTCGCCGTTCGCCTTGGGCACGATCTCTAGGGACACCGTCCGGCCGTCCTGGCCGTGTATGTCGCCGAGCACCTCGACCAGCCCCTTCAGCGCCTCGCCGAGATCGAGGATCTCGGTCTCCTGGCGTGCGAGCTCGGCATCGAGCCGCGACGCATTGGCGACATCGGTGATCAGCCGGTTGAGCCGCTTCAGCTCCTCCTGGATTTGTTGGGCCAATTCCTCGCGCTGCTCGGGAGTGCGGGCGTAGGTCATCGACTCAGCCGTCGAGCGCGCGGCCGTGAGCGGGTTCTTCAACTCGTGCGCCACGTCGGCTGCAAACTTCTCGCTTGCCTCGATCCGGCGATAGAGCGCGCTCGTCATCTGGCGGAAGGCGCTGGCCATCTTGCCTACTTCGTCCTGGCGCAGCGAGTAGTCGGGCAGCTCGGCGCGGGCGCTGATGCTTTTGCTCACGTGATCGGCGGCAGCCGACAGGCGCCGCACGGGCTCTGCAATCGACCGGTTGAGCTGGAACGAGGCGGCGAGCGTCGTCAGCAGCGCCATGGTCGCGACCGAAAGGAAAATCCAGCGCTCGCGTGTCAGGATGTGGTCGATCTCGCCAGGGCGCGTCGACAGGAGCAGAGCGCCGAGGGTGGCGTTGCGCCGCTGGATCGGTACGGCCAGGGAAACGATCTGGTGGTCGTCCTCGTTGACCAGCAGCATCGGGAGCGGCTTGGCGCCGCGGAGCGCTTGACGCACCTCCGGATAATAAGTGCCGTTGGCCGCACCGATCTCATAGTAGATCGGCAGGTCGGTTGCATCAAACCAGGATAGCAATCGGAGCCAATTGGTCTTGACGCGCAGCTTCTCGCGGATCGGCTCGCCGTTCGCGTCGAGTTTAGGAGGTGGTGTCTTGGCCTCCACCCGATGGGTATCGACGACCAACTCGCCCTCTCGGTCGTAGATGCGAGCGCGGGTGTTGTGAGCGGGCTGGATCAGCTTGCGCATGACCGGCCCCACCTGATCGGGTCGGATCGACAGTTCGAGGTCGTCGAGTGCCGCGAATGCGTCGTCGCGGAACGGTGCCTTGACGGCCTCGACCTCAGGTTGCCGACCTGGATCGAACGTGATGTCATTGGTGGACACGGAGGCATTGGCGGCAATCGCGGCCGCAATGATCTCGGCTTGAACGCGTAAGCTTTCTCGTTTCGCTGTAACCAGCAGGGCGTGCTGCTGCGAAACCCAGAAGATTCCGAAAAGAAGAACCACCAGACCGACGACGTTGGAGAAGAAAATCCGCCGGGCGAGCGACTGCCCGAAGAACCGCACGACGCGGGTCCGGGCAAACTGGGCTGACAACCACCGGTAGCCTTGACCGAGCACAGCCATGGCGTGCGCAGTCCTGGCACCGATCAAGCGTTCGCCTGCCTTCTCGCGGAGGGTCGATACGTGATTCCAGTCGATAGCCATCGGCCGGCGCTCCCGATCAGGCCTCCTTGAAGCGATAGCCGACCCCGTACAGCGTTTCGATCACATCGAAATCGTCATCCACGACCTTGAACTTCTTGCGCAGTCGCTTGATGTGGCTGTCGATTGTGCGGTCGTCGACATACACTTGGTCGTCGTAGGCTGCGTCCATCAGAGCGTCACGCGTCTTCACCACACCGGGTCGTTGTGCGAGGGCCTGCAGGATAAGAAATTCAGTGACCGTCAACGTCACCGCCTTCTGGTCCCAATGACAGGTATGACGCTCTGGGTCGAGCTTCAGCTTGCCGCCTCGACCACGCCGGCCAATTGCCGCAAGTTCATCTCTGCAGTCGGTGTCACCGTCACGGTCGCGTGCGACTGAAGTTCAG
>LNDR01000057.1 GCA_001464755.1 Rhizobiales bacterium Ga0077524 | reverse complement strand
TACCTCGGATGGCGGCGCATGATCGAGCGCGACGGCGATCGCCTGACGCCCCGCGCCGTAGTCGCTCAAGCCCTCGGATGAAACCCTACATCAAGTCGCAACTGAGCCGACGTGATAACTCGGCCCTGATTCGAGCAGTGCGACGGCAGCGGAGAATGCAAACCAGGGATGGACGATGTTTCTCCTGGTGCCAATCGGGTAGTAGGCGATTGAACCAGTTTTCATATTTACGTGGCTCAGAATGCGATCTCGGACGCTTGTTTCGAAAGCATCGAGTGTGGGGGCCTTGTCATCTTGCACCGGTGCTGTGGCAGGGCTACGGCCGAGTGCCGGCGAACTGAGCTGCAAGATTACGACTAGTGCCCAGAAAAAACACTGCACATAGAAGGGTCGCTCGGCCCAAGACGTCCCGGATCTGCCGCCATGTTTGGTGTTTCGCATGCGGTACCGTGCCGTCGGCGTGGGGCTAACCCCGGGGCTTGCCACTTACGGCGTGCCCCGGGCGATTACTCTGCTTTACGACGCAAGTGCCGCGACGGGTGAGACGTTCACCTGCTTACTAACTCTCGGAGCCACTTGCTCCTCGATAAGCATCCACGGTACTCGGTTCACGGGTTCTTTGAGGAGCAGGGTGAGCTTTGCGTCCGGGAAGAGTTCCCCAATCCGAGACTCCGTGAAGCGCTGCTTGTGGTAGTGCGCAAGCGGAAGAGGCTCGGCGAACGGGACGCTCATGATCAGCTGTCCGCGACACATTCGGCGGAGGTTGGCGATCGCCTTCGGCAGAGCATCGTCCTCCAAATGCTCGAGCACCTCCAAGCAGGTTATCGTGTCGAACGAGTTGTCAGGGTAATCGATGTTGGCAATGTCTTTGACTTCAAACTTGACCGATTTAGGTAGCGCTTTCCGTTCCACAATATCTATCGCACAAAGCGTGTCGAATTTTTTCATGCGCTCAACGATTCTGAGCAGATAGCCTGCACCGGGACCTACATCAAGCATCGCCGCGCCCCGGTTCAGTCGCCTGAACACGTAGCTCAGTCGATTCCAATCGTAGTCCGGAAATGCCTTCTGTGCGCGCTCAAGACCCAGCTGTTCAATTCGACGCGCCCGCAATCTGCTGGCGATCGGATGAATTTCGACTTCGGCCAGATGGGCGATCTTTGCTGCTAGTGTCACTTTAACCCCCTGCTTCTAGGATACTTGCCTGACAACTCATTTAGCGCATTCATCGCGAGGATACTCCAATCGCGCTGCTCGATCACCCAGTCGCGACCTTTCCTTTCTAACTCCGCGCGCAGATTGGGCGCGGCCGCCAACTCCATGATGCGTTCGCTGCAGTGGTCCACATCATCGGCACGGAACGTCACGCCACCGCCCGACTCAGTTAGAATCTCGTCGATCGCCGCGACATCGGACGCGATGATCGACTTTCCCATCGCCATGCATTCGAAGGGCTTCAGCGGTGAGATATATTGACACACCATTAGGTCGCGTCGCGCCAGAGTGAACGTGTCGACCACCGAATAGTATCGCGGCACCTCGTCGTGAGGTACGCGCCCCGTAAGCGTCGTGAACTTATAGGCATCAATCCGTTCTAGCTCGTCCTTGAGCTGCGC
This sequence comes from Rhizobiales bacterium Ga0077524, assembly GCA_001464755.1. Classification (GTDB taxonomy): domain Bacteria; phylum Pseudomonadota; class Alphaproteobacteria; order Rhizobiales; family Hyphomicrobiaceae. Next base: position 1,693 of record LNDR01000057.1, on the reverse strand, counting down.
ATAGTAGGGGCCGTCGCCAACAACTAATAGGCGAATATCGAGCCCAGTCTGAGCACGAGCCTTCTTGATCGCAGCCGCGACGAGTTCGATACCCTCGTAGAAAACCACCGAGCCGATGTAACCGACGACGAATGCGTTATCGAGGCCGAGCCGCGCGGCCAACTCCGCATCGCGCGTGGCAGGCTTGAAGGCGTCGGTCAGGCAACCGTTCGGCAATAGTGAGATCCTGGCCGCATCAACACCTTGCTCGATCAGCCAGCGTCGCAAGGCTCCAGTAATTGCAAAGACATGGTCTGCTGCCTTCGCCGCCTGTATCTCCAGGTCCCTCAAAATGAGAGCTTGCTCGGATTGCTGCCAGCGACTGTCCTTCGAGCCCGCAGTCAACCACTCAAGGCCACGCATCTCGTAGACGAGCGGCACACCCAGAGCATCAGCGATGCGGCGGCCTGCAAATCCATTGGTATAGAAAGAAGCTGCCTGCACATAGCCGATTTCGGCAGGATCTACAGCCGCGATCACATGCTCAGCATATTGCTCTACGTACTCCACCAGACGCTCACCTTCGAAAGGTACGCCCTCAGGCAAGAAATTATAGTCGATGCCGTCGATGGTTTCCTTAGAACGGCCAGCATAGGGTTTGCCGCGGTCGGAAGGATATCCAGGCCGCGCAAACGCTTGAACCCGCCAACCGGCACGGGAGAACCCCCTCAGCAAGCCATGAGCGCGCGCGGCGTAGCCACCTGAGTGGTATGGAAAGCTATTGTGCAGAAGATACAGAATGCCCTGGTGCCGCAGCTCAAGACGCTTATCTGAAGGCTGGAGCTGGCGGGAAAATCTCTGCAAGGCCAAGCGTCCCCGTTCCCGCTGGAGGCCAGTTAAACTGGAGTTCGGGCTCGTCTGCAAAGCGTCCGGCCCAAAGAAATCTTTGGGACAACTGTTCTCGGAGGCGTGCGTCCGTCGATAATGCGGCACTCTGGCGGATCAGCGCCTGCAAATATGGAACATCGTCGGGGTAGAGCGGCTTTTTCCACGTCTGGAGGAAGCCGTGCGCATTCTGCTCTGCAACGAGGCGTACCTGTTCATCGATCTTCGCGAATTGATCGAGGCGCTGCGCATCGCGTTCCGCAGCCTGCTTCTGGTTGGCGATGGCCTTGGCACGGCCGTTTTCCGTCGCGGTGAGCTGGATGTCGGCCACACGAAATGTAGCCGGGAAGCCTCGCCGCCATCGTTCGAATGTGATCACGACCGTCGCAATGTGGCGAGGCGGATCGAATGCAATCCTGAAAAAGCCGCCTTTTGCCACGCGGGTGGGATAGAAATAACAGCCCGCTTGCTCGGACCAAGAGAAGCCTTTGATGTTCGGTGACGACCCACGCTCTTGTCGCGTGAGGAATGTTAGACGTGCCACTAGAACGTTGTCTGGTGCATCGCTTTGGTCGACGAAGCCTGTCAGTTCGTGCTCCGCCTCGCCGAACAGCGCTGCTCGAACGACATAACTACTCTCCCCGACCACATGCCAGTCGCGAGGCGCCTCCGGCGGCTGCGGGCTGGCAGGGGGCATGAAATTCGAGCTTGGGAGCAGCGCGGCAATATCAGGCTCCCCGACGTTTCAAGTGGGTAGCTTGAGGTCGAGTTTGCCGGCGACCATGTAGGTGACGGCCTTCAAGGTTTCGCGGTTTCGGTAGCCTCGCGC
>LNDR01000056.1 GCA_001464755.1 Rhizobiales bacterium Ga0077524 | reverse complement strand
GCCGCGGTGCGGCCGCTGCGCTGAACGACGCAACGCGCCCTCACACCTGGACAGCTCTTAGCCCGCTACTTGAGCGGCCCTGACGGTCGACGCCAGTTCAGTTCGCAGTCCGCCTCGTCCGGATTGTGCGTGCCGCAACTGCAGGCTCTTGAGACCCGACATGTGGATCGCCAATGGTTGGCTGAGGTGCGAAACCATCAAAGAACCAAGACACATCCACTTGCAAGGCGGTTGCTATTTCAAACAAGCGAGCAGCTGCGAGCCTGTTCTCCCCGATCTCATATTTCTGCAGTTGCTGGAAGGAGATCCCTAGACGATCGGCCAGCTCGTCCTGCCGAAGTTTCATGGTGAAACGACGCTCTCGTATGCGTCGACCGATATGGGAATCGACGGCTGTTGGCTTCTTGGACACTTTCCCCACTCCGTGACGCCTACCCTCTGAGTCTCCCGACCACCTCTTGCTGCCGCACGAGCCGCCGATGGATGACGCGCCGCCCGTTGACGAGTGGCCGCGGCAACCGGTGACCACGTGAACGTCTATGTCGTCCTCCCTTCGCGAAATTGATGCAGCAAGCGCGCGCATCGGGCAATCATCTTCTTGTCGAACGGACCGCATCGCCACACCTCTGCGCAAAAGTGGAAGCAGCGATCCTAAAATCGCTGTTCACATCGAGCCGGCGTTGAGTCAGACTGTCAGACGAAAACATGGGCCCCTGTCAGAGGTCACTCCCGTGAACATGTGGTTGTTTGATCCTGACGGCAATGTGGTGGAGGAGGGATGGCGCCTCGCAGATCTGCGCCAACTGTCGGGCCTGGACGACGCGGCGCTCCTTGAATACCTGTGCCGAAATATGGGCTATGCGGGCATCACCGCCCGGCCGCGCGAAAACACCATTTGCTTCAATCCGCAGATTGTTCCGGCGCCCACCTTGGCCGCACTACTGTATTGGCTGGCTGACGCGGATGATAAGTCCTTCAAGATTCGGAGTCTTGGGCCGAAGCCCGCACAACAGCATGCGGTCGCAGACGCCAGATCAGCCCTGCAGTTTGTGATCCACTTGGTGGAGAGCTACGGCAAGTTCGGTTCTGAACGGTTCTACCGCACGCGATTGCCAGTCGATGCCACCACGCTCACCGATCAGTTCAGGAACCTGCTCAGCGTGCTGTACCGGTTTGCGACACCCGAAGGGAGCGAGTTTTTCAAAGCCTACCTGCGACAGAACTTTGCCGGGAGGTTTGTCATTCTCAAGTCGGACCCAGAGGCCGGACGACTGCTGCTTGCGGATGCCGGCAACGGCTACACAGGACTGTCAAGCAAATGGCTCAGGGAGTCGATCGGAAAACCCATCGATCAACTCCCCGACAGGAACTATTGGATGTTTGTGGCGGAGGCCTTTCAGGCGACTGCCAGAGCCGGCACTCCTACCCTCGATGACATCGACGCGATCGTGCGGACCGGCGCTGGAACCTCCAGCGCCTTGAGTTATCGGCGCATGATTGTTCCGCTACGCAATGGAACTCTTTTGGGCGTCACTGTCCGGAACCGCGATCCCATTCCATTGAGCGGCTAGGGCATCTCCGAGCTCGCGGACGATGTCGGATTGGGTCATCCAGAAGAGAAGGTAGTCGACGTCGCCATGCGTCGAGGCCTTCGCGTGCACGCCGTCCTGGAAATTGACGTGGCCGGTCTTCTTGTAGAGGCCTTGCGCATGGGTGTTCTTGGACATCAGCACCACGGTGGCATCGACATTCCATTGCGACAACGCATAAGCCCGAGCCAACCGTGGCATCAGGGACGCGAGGCCGCGTCCACGGACCATCGGATGGTACCAGACCGCGCCTGTGAAGGCGATCATGCCCCGCAGGTCATGTGCAGCGGGTGCCGTGACGCTCCAGGATTCACCAGGATTGGCGGAATGCTCCGCGTCGTCGTAGAGGAGGGTCATGGCTCGCACGGCTTCGGCGAAGGAACTCGCCCGCCAATCAAACAGGCGGCCAGCCTGGGTAGCCACGATCTCTCCCTGGGCATTTCGCCCCATGAGACAGAACGAGTTGCTCTCATCAAGCTTTCCGCACTTGGGATTCAGGGCTGGAAACAAGGGAAGCCAACTGTCTCGGTTCATTTCGTTGACGCGAAGCAGGTCATCGAATGACGCGATTTCCAGTGTAATCCCTCGGTCGGCCAGAGCCTTGTTTGTTTGCAGGAAATAGCGCCCGAGTAAGTCTCGGGGGCCATGCTGCACATACAAACTCGGAATGAATTCCACCGCGATGCGGCCGTCCAACACCTTGGCTTGCTTCGACATCTGCGTCCCCTATGAGCGATTCGCTACGCCTATAAGGGTCCTTGCCAGAGGTCGGTTGCGTAAAGCCAGGAATACTCTTTTCCACCGTTTGCCGTGGATATTATCTTTTCTCAAACGGGATGATCGTTCCGGACGAGCTTATCGGCGTCCTCGCCGGCTCGGGTGTTGGCAGTCCCCGGAAAAAGAACATCACATCCACGTTGAGTGCTTCTGCCACGCTCACCAAGACCTGCGAGGGGGCTCTGAGACCACCGGTCTCCAGTTCCGCCATCACGTGCCGTGGAATACCCGCACGCTCTGCCAGCTGTTCTCGGGTCAGGGCCAGCACACTTCGTCGCGTAGTAATCTGTTTTCCTACAAATAGATCTACGCTGTTCATAGACTAAACTCTCGCTATGACACCTCATGGGTGGGCAGTGTACAGATCGGGAGCGCCGCAAGCAATACGGGGGTATGGCGCGCAAGGATTACCGGTTACACTGCGCGACCGTACCGCCCACGTCGAAGAGCATCGGCCCCTCGGCCGTATGCACCAGTGTACAATTGGAGACTGCGATGTAGCCCGCGCCGAGCTCGGCGCTGCTCCCGGTCACGATGATGTCATGGGCGACCTGAAACCCCGGCATATCCGCCTCCTCTGCATGTCCTGGGTCGAGACATAGCATGGGTCGCGTGACCCGGCGCAACCGGCGTGGGCGACTTCGAGTCAGTCGCAGCTCCTCGTGCGCCTCCGGCCATCGGCGTGTGCAGCGCGTGAGGCGACTGCGGGATCGCTCCCGCAGTCCATGTCGTGGGCACGTTACTCGTAGAATGCCAGCCGCTCCTTCTTGAGGATCGGATGCTGCGCTGCCGTGCGCTCGAAGCCGCCGCCGGGGATGAAGTAGTGCGACACGCGCGTGCCGGTCTCCCCGCCGCCGGGCTTGCCCGTGGT
>LNDR01000055.1 GCA_001464755.1 Rhizobiales bacterium Ga0077524 | reverse complement strand
GTAGTGGAGATGATGCGGGCCGGCCCAGATGTAGATGAAGATCAGCGTCCAGAAGTGCACGATCGACAGGCGGTAGGAGTAGACCGGCCGCTCGACGCGCTTCGGAATGAAATAGTACATGATGCCAAGGAAGCCGGCCGTGAGGAAGAAGCCCACCGCATTATGGCCGTACCACCACTGGGTCATCGCGTCCTGCACGCCGGCATAGACGATGTAGCTTTTGCCGCCGAGGAAGCTGACGGGGATCGTCGCATTGTTGACGACGTGCAGCAGAGCCACGGTCACGATGAACGCGAGATAGAACCAGTTCGCCACGTAGATGTGTGGCTCTTTGCGCTTGGCCAGGGTGGCGAGGAAGACCAGTAGGTAGACCACCCAGATCACGGTCAGGAAGAGGTCGGCGTACCACTCCGGACGCCGAGCAGGTAGCCAGTGCCCGCGATGGCAATGAACAACTGATAGCCCCAGACCACGAACCACGGCGCCCAGCGCCCGGCGAGGCGCGCGTGCGAGGTGCGCTGCACGACGTAGAGCGATGTTCCGATCAGGACGTTGCCGCCGAAAGCGAAGATCACCGCTGACGTATGCAGCGGCCGCAGTCGACCGAAGCTCAGCCAGGGCAGATCGAAATTAAGTGCCGGAAAGGCCATCTGCCAGGCGAGCAGGTCGCCGACGAGGAAGCCGGCGATGCCCCACACGACGGCCGCGATGGTCGCCACCTTGATCGGTCCGTCCTGGTATTCGTCCTGGTCGGCAGGTTTGCTTTGGCCGAGCATGCCCATCACCGCCATACCGCCGAGAACGGCGCCAGCAGTGAGCAGCACACCATGAAATATGATGGCCGGCTCCCTCGAGCCGAATACCAGTGCCAAGCCGAGAAGCGCGACGAGCGCCGCTGCCAATACGGCTAGGCCGTCGGCAATGGCGTGTCGCTCCGGCGTCGTATCCGTCATGGATGCCGCCCCCAAAAAGGTTCGATGGATGATCGCGGTGCCACGCGCTCGCACGGCAGCCCCGCTTTGCTCTTCACACCGGGCGCAGTTGGGGTCGTTGATCTTTGTCAATGATGGGCTGGGACATGACGTCCTCTGTTGCACGTCAGCCCTGCAGCGGGCGCGCAACTTGGCATCGCGGACGGATCAACCGTCGGCGATGCATAGGCCGCAGAGGCCGGACACTCGGCCGGTCGGCCTCCGAGTGGCCGCCTCGGTAAACGAGCGATGGGACGTTGCAGGAGTGGGCGCCGAAAGGCGGCGGTGCCGCTGAGGCGGGGGCTGCCCGGAAGAAAAAGGTATCGGCCCGGGCTGGGAGTCCAGCCTGGGTCTGTCCAGACGGTGACGACTCGGGCGAATCAGAAGATCGTGAAATTGCCCGTCGACAGCTGGCCCGGTTGAATGCCGGCAAGGAATACCGCATCGCCACCGTTCGCGATCAGCGTGCCACCGCTCACAGCAGTTGCCGCCGCCAAGGCCGCGAACGAGCTGGTGTACGGCGAGCCGATCAGCCAGATCTGATCCTCGCTCGCCGAGAAATCGGTGACGTACTGGGTGCCGCCATCCGAACTCGTGCTCTGGACGATGTCGACACCAGTCCCGAGCGAGATCTGGTTGTATCCACCGGCGCCAACAACGTAGTCGTTGCCGGCCTCGCCATAGATGAAGTCGTCGCCGGCCTCGCCAAAGATCGCGTCAGCACCGGCGCCGCCCAAGAAGGTATCGCTACCGAGGCCGCCGCCGATGACGTCATCTCCCGCGCCCCCCAGAAGGACATCGTTGCCGGCCTCGCCGTAGAGCCAATCGCGGTCGGCATCGCCGGCAAGAAGATCGTCGCCGTTGCCCCCGAAGAGCACGTCGAGACCCGTACCGCCATAAAGCCAGTCGCGATCGTCGCCACCGGCCATGAAGTCGTCGCCGCCGTCGCCGAACAGAACGTCGAGGCCAGCCTCGCCATAGATCAGATCCCGATCGGCGCCGCCGGCCGCGACATCGTTGCCGGGGCCAGCGAGGATGTAGTCGAGGCCCGCCTCGCCGTAGATCGAATCGTCGCCCTCCTCGCCGACCAGAAGGTCGTCGTGAAGCCCACCGAGCAGTGCGTCGTTACTCGCCCGCCCAAAAATGCGATCCGGTCCCGCGGTGCCGGGCAAGAAGTCCGGCCCGGGCGTGCCGACCAGAAAGACGCCCACCGAGTCGTCGTCGAGGATCGTGCCTAGACCCTGGCTGTCGGCAATCGTCGCACCATTGGTCGCGCCGGAGAGGTTCACGAAGAACGACTCGTGCTGCTCGGCAAGCGTATCGCCATTGACGGTGATCGAGATCGTCCGCGAGGTCACGTTCGCGCCGAACGACAGAGTGCTGGACTGCGCGACGTAGTCGGACGGGCTCGTCGCCGTGCTGTTGGCTGTCGCGAAGTTGACGTTGAAGGCTGATGTTCCGCCTGTCCGCGTGACGGTGAACGTCAGAACGCGGGTCCCGCTGTTGCCTTCCGTGATCGTGGCGTCGCTTATCGAGACCGAGCCTGCCGGACTGGACGACGATGGGCCGTAAAGCGCCACGGCGCCAGCGATATCGTCGGCCTGAGGTGCGGTGATCGCCGGGTTGTAGAAGGGCTCCATGAGAGAGCCGGGAACCGTCGTGTGTGCGAGCCCGATCGAATGACCGATCTCGTGCATCGCGACAATCTTGAAGCTGTTGAAGTTCCAGAACGTCGTCTCGCCGCTGTCGAAAATCATGTCGCCATGCGTAGGGACAGCGCTGCCGTTGCCGAACGGCGGGCTGAAGGCCGAGGCGAGCACGTTCGACGGGCCGTCCTTGAACGCTGCACCGATCCGGATATTCGCGGTTGAACCGATGCCGATATCGCCGCCGCCATCAGCGACCTGGACGAAGGTGATGTTCGACACCGCCGACCAAGCCGCGAAAGCCTCGGTCAGCGCTTGCACGTAGTTGAAAGAAAAGACCGTGCCCATCTCTACGGTCGAGCCCGAGAAGAACGTCGAGAAGCCCGTTTGATTGCCGAGCCCTGCGCCGGCGATGCTCCAGGTGACAACGCCGCCGGCGGTCCCGAAGGTGGCAGAGCTGCCCCACTTGCCACCGAAGGTCTCGAACCCGCCTTCGATTGGGCCGGTGTAATCGGCTCAGTTCGGACTTGATGTAGGGCGATGATCTCCCTGTGCTTTGTGCACAAGGGAATGACGGATGAAAGCG
>LNDR01000054.1 GCA_001464755.1 Rhizobiales bacterium Ga0077524 | reverse complement strand
GCGGTCCGAATACGACGGCGTTTGTTGAATCGCTCCGCACCGAGAGATCGAAGCCGGTGAACCAGCCGAGTGCTACGTCGTGCTCGCGCTTATCGTCGAGGCCCTTCAGCACAAACGTGTTCTCGATCGCTAAATTTGCCACCACGTACGGCTCACCGTTGGGCTTTTCGACCGGCAGCACGCCCGTGACCTTCCACCAGTCGAAAAGCCCGTACTCTAACTCAAACTGGTGCGTGCGGCGGTTGACATCAGACCCTAGCTGGGCCGGTAGGCCAGACTGAAAGCTCTGAAGCACACCGAAGCCAAGAGCCCCGCGCTCCGCATCGGGAATCTTGACATCGAATGCCTGCGCGGTGGCTTCGGCTGTGAATGCGAACATCGACGCCGCAACGGCTGCTGACGATTTCATCGCTGTTCTCACATCCCCGATCGGCCCTTGTCTGCTCTCCCATCCTTAGCGGTCTCTGTGCGCGGATCAAGCGTCGGTATGAAGACTTGAAGCTTTCCTCTTACACTGTCGCATTTCGGTGATAGGGTTCGCCAAGTATAGATCGTGGGGAGGGTGTTCATGAAATCAGCATCAACTGTGCGAAACGCAGCGCTCTTCGTGGCACTCTTCCCGAGTGTCGCTTTGGCGCATACCGGAGTCGGCGAGACGAGCGGCTTCCTGCACGGCTTCGCGCATCCTGTCTCCGGGCTCGATCACGTTCTCGCAATGGTGATGGTCGGCGTGTTCGCTTATCAACTCGGCAGTCGGGCATTGTGGCTCGTGCCGACGACCTTCGTTCTTGTCATGGCTCTCGGAGGCACGCTAGGCATCGTGGGCATCAGCGTACCATACGTCGAAGTTGGCATTGCGCTGTCTGTTTTAGTGCTTGGCGCCATAGTAGCACTCGGGGTGAAGGCACCGACAGCAGTGGCGATGGGGACCGTCGGCCTCTTTGCTATCTTCCATGGCCATGCCCATGGTGTGGAAATGCCAGAGGATGCAGGAGGCCTCGCGTATGCGGCGGGCTTCATGATCGCAACGGGGTCCCTCCACTTTGTCGGCATCAGCATCGGACTGGTGATCGGTAAGGTCGAAGAGCGGTACGGTCAGATTGCGCTTCGCTCCACGGGTGCGGCCGCTGCACTCGCTGGCGTGGCGCTGCTGGTCGGGCACGCCTAACCGCAGTGGATAGCGACAGCGAGTAATCGTGTGAAGCCTGCTCTATTGCGAGCACTCGCTCTCGATCACTAGAGGCACCACATGCAGGTAGCCGTGGCGCACGCCGCGCTGACTGATCACGGCGTCAGCGAAGCTCCGAACCTTGGCCATCCCCCCTCGAAGGATCATCACCTCCAGACAGTCATCGTGATTGAGATGAATGTGCAGGGTGGAAACGGAAATTTCGTGGTGATTATGCTGAGCATGTGTCAGGCGTCGCGCGAGATCGCGCGTATTGTGTTCGAAGACGTAGCTTAAGGTCGCAATGCAGGGCTCGGCGGAACCTGTCACCTCATGCTCTCGCTTTGCGGTGTCTCGGACAATATCCCGCAGCGCCTCGGACCGGCTTTCATAGCCCCTGCGTTGGCAAAGCTGATCGATAAACTGCAAGATGTCGTCATCGACGCTGATGGTGATTCGCTGCATGGTTCAACACTTCCGGAGTGGGGCTCCAGAGGAGATTAGCATAACGCGCTCCAGCGCCGTTCCTGCTTTTGGCCACACTGCTTTCGTTGTCCGGGATCGCGGCTGAAGCTCAAACGGACACCCGTTACCGACGGTCCGAGGCGCGAATCGAGAACGCCGACGCGATGGTCTCAGCAACGGACCGAGCGAACCGGCCAACCAATGCTGGAGGTCGGCCACAAGCGGTCCAATCCGATGAGATATGATCAGCCATACAGCGCTCTTTGCGCAACATGGATGCTGATCATTGCTGCGAAGCAGCGGATTCGGGTTGGCGCGTGTGATCGTAATATTGGACAGGTGACGCTTCCTGGGTAAGCGATCGCCCGCCCCCACCTTCCGTCTCTGGCCTTGATCCCTGATGCTTGGGCGCCATGCGCTCGGATCGTGACGACCTTAGTAATGTGAATAGTGATGACACGAAGCCCGTGCCGTCGCGGCGGGGAAATGTGCTCGCCGGCCCTGAACGGCGGCGACGCTGGTCTACGGTGGAGAAGCTCGCGAGGAGGGTGCCGTTGTCAGCCACGTGGCGCACCGTCATGGCCTTTCACCGCAGCAGCTTTTCGGTTGGCGCCGCGAGATCCGCGAGCAGGTGCTCGGCGACGTCGGACCCGAGCGCCAAGTTGCCGCAGAGTTCGTGCCGATCGCCGTCGCGAGAGCGGCGCCGATCCAGGGCGTGATGGCAATGACTGAGACACCGGCCCAAACCGCATCGCCGGCGACCATCGAGATCGAGCTGCCGTCGGCAACGATCCGCCTGATGGGTCCTGTTGATGCGAGGTCGCTTGCCGCGGTGCTCAAGGCGCTGAAGGTGCTCCGATGATCGTCGCGCCCACTGGCGTGCGCGTGCTCGTGGCGACGAAGCCGGTCGACTTCCGGAAAGGCATCGACGGGCTCGCCGCCCTTGTCCAGGAGCGGCTGCGGCTCGATCCCTACGCCGGCACCATCTTTGTCTTCCGCGCCAAACGCGCCGACCGGATCAAACTCCTCGTGTGGGACGGCAGCGGTCTGGTGCTCGTCACCAAGCGCCTCGAAGGCGGCCAGTTCCACTGGCCCAAGATCGACGATGGCGTGATGCGTCTGTCGCCCGCGCAGTTGTCGGCGCTATTGGAGGGGCTCGATTGGTCCCGGGTTCACGCGCGTCGTGTCGCGCGGCCCACAGCGACCCAGTAATCCACATCCGCGTTCGCGTGCGGCCTCGCCGAAGTGCCCGCAAATCGGCGATTCTCGTGGCCATGACGCTGACATCCGACGACCTGCCCGACGACACCGAGACGCTGAAGGCGATGATCCTGGCGGCGCGGGCCGAGACCGCGGCGCTGCGCGCCGACAAGGAACGGATCGACGCCGAGCGCGTACGCCTCGCGCACGAAGGTAAAGTTCTCGCCGCCGAGGTCGACCGGCTCACCGCGCAGAACGAGCGCCTCGACCACATCGTCTCGGTTCTGCGACGGG
>LNDR01000053.1 GCA_001464755.1 Rhizobiales bacterium Ga0077524 | reverse complement strand
GGTCGAAATTGCAGAGCGGCTCAATATTTCCCGCTCGTCCGTGTGGCGCATTACCTCGGCAGCACCTTGATATCCTGCCATTCGCCAACCTGTCAGGGCAACAATCTGGATCTCTGCCGCTCTCCAGTTCGATATGCTGGCCTGATAACAGACTGCCATCGTGCGAAAGTTGCATCGTGCCAGGATACAAAACGGCTATCTCCCAGCGTTTTCCCCGCGAATAGGCTGCCGTGGGCCCCTACCGGCCGGGTCGCCGTGGCACGTCGATTGCGACAGTACCTACGCGCGGAATAGGCACCGCCATCCGCAGTATCCGGCCTCTTGAATAACTCCGCTGACTTCTTATATCTCATATGTCCGGACATATGAAGGGGAGCACGAATGAAAGACACGAGATTGATCGACGCGGCCGCGCTCGTTGCGACGGCAGCATTTGCAGAGGGCATTCCCCTTGAGGGAGTAACTGAACGAGAGGACTGTGTAACAGCGCGGCGCGGTCCTCTCGTATGGGTTTTCTTCGAGCCACACGCCTGGACTCGACAATTGATTAAGACCATCGGCGAGCGCGCATTTCTCGTTTCTGCGATGGACGGCGACAACCCGCAGGGTTTTTCGCGTGCCGCTGTTTGCCTCGCCCTGGCGTCAAGGCGCCGCGTGCGACATCGGCTGCTGAAATATTGCGTCGCCGAGAGGATCGCCTATCGCTTTGCCGGCGACCGTCGGCCTCGCATGAACCTCGACACGACGCAGGCTGAAAAGCTCGCGACCGCATACGGCACTAAGTTCCACCGGGTCGGCCGCGCGCGTCATAACACCAAGGAGATCGAACATGCAGAGCTATGAGGATTATCAGAAAGAAGACGCGGAGTTGCGCTCGAAGTCGCGGCCCATCGTGGACCTCTTCCATCAACTCGAAGGCGCCAGCCCTTGCCGGACGATTCGGTTCACTGGTTCGTCTTGGACCCACGCCGAGGCGCTCGTGGAATGCGATGGCCAGAAGATCTTCGTGACGGCGAGGCTCCTGCCATGACCGTCTTGAGCAACAACACCGGGCCGGATCGCGGTAAATTGATATGTAGCGCTCTTCGGCCACGCCTGATGCAGCACAGCGGGATCAACCCTGACAAGCACGCCGACATCCTCACGGCGGCAGAGCGCATCGTGACCGTACGAATGGGACCTCGAGGCTGGCACGTTGCCGAACACGACATCGAGGCATTCATGCGTAAGGCCGAGCAACAGCCGTGCTGGCGCCGGGATGAACCGGCGCGCGAGAGCCCAATGGATAAATTGCGCCGTGCTAATCAATCCTGAGTGCGAACTCGACCGACGCCGGCAAGCTCTCCTCAGCGCCGGCATTGACGCTGACCTTGTCCTCGCTGCCGAGACAGCATCGCGCCCCCATCCGGCGCCAGTGACACAGGTAGCCGAGATCGCCGCGAGCCAACCACGTCCAGAGCCGCCCGATCCCGCGCCTTACCGCAGTCTCGACGACTACGAATGGAACCTGATCGCCGATCTCCTGCCCGATGACCCTCGCGCGCGGCTGTCCAGTCGCCGGTTCATCGATACGATGATCGCTGTCGTGATCGGCGGGCTCTCGTGGCGTGGCGCCCAAGGTGAACGATTTGGCGCTGTTCGAGAGCGCCATCGCAGAGAGAGGGAGCGGGTCGAACTCTGGTCAGAGATTGAGCGTCGCGCCATGCTCATGATGAACTCGCCCCAGCGCGAGCACGTCGTCAGAGTGGCCCGGTTCATCAAGGGCCAGTACAACACGCGAGCGAAACGGCCTCGTCCGCACATGAAGAGGGCGTCCAAATTCAGCACGGTCCCGTTGCCCAGTGCGGCGACGCCATGGGCATCGCAGACGCCGAAGTCGGCGGAGCCCGCGCTGCCACACCATTACTCGCGAGTGCGGCGAAGAAGGCACTCGTGACACGCGCAACGGCCCCAGATGCCAAACACAATGCAGGAACTCTGCCTGGAATGCAGGCCGCCCGTAGACACGGCTGCAGCATGCTCGGATATCGGATGCCAACGCGCCAGGATATAACGGGTCGCCTTCAGCGGCCATCATCAAATGTCGACCGTCGACTGAATAACCAGCGTCTTGACTCTTCCTTGTACGAAAGCGCAGTCTTGTACCGCTAAATATTATGCGTCTTACTTGAGGATCCTCGCCATGGCCAAGGATCGGATTGGCTTTATCGGACTCGGCGATATGGGTTTTCCCATGGCTCGTCGCCTCCTTCGACACGGGTTCACTGTAGTCAGCTGCGCGAATCGGAGGCGAGAACCCATCGATGCGCTCAAGAAGGACGGCCTGATAGAGGCGGATGGACCGGGCGCAGTTGGCGCGCAAGTGGACATCCTGATGACTATTGTAGTGGGTGATCGGCAAACTGATGCCGTCCTGCGGGGTCCTACAGGCGCACTGTCAAGTATGAAGCCCGGGTCAATCGTTATTCTAATGAGCACCCTCTCCCCGACTTACTGCCAGGATATTGCAAGAGAAGCATGGAGCAAAGGTATCGAGGTCCTCGACTGCCCCGTGAGTGGAGGCAATATAGGGGCCGAGAAGGGAACCTTAGCGCTGATCGTGGGCGGAAAGCCAGAACCGCTAGACCGCGCCAGGAGCGCGCTTACTACGCTCGGCGTCGTTCATCATTGTGGTGAAATTGGAATGGGTCAGGTGGCGAAACTTGCCAACAATTCAATTGCTTATGTGGCAGCCGCTGCTGTGCAAGAAGCCAGAGAGATGGCTCGCTCTTATGGTATGGACCCAGAGAAGCTCTTAGAAATCGTCGGCAAATCGACAGGCCGGTGCTTCGCCGCGGAGAATTGGGATTTCATTCGGAACAACTGGTCTCATCTCTCCGTCCTAGGAAGACAGGATATTCGGCTTTGCCTGGATGCTGCGAAGGCGAAGATGGTCAACATGAGAATGGCGCAGAAATGCCTCGAAGGAAATTGGGACCAAGACGCCAATTGAACTCAGCCGCATTCGAACGTTTCGTAGATTTCTTGAAGATATATAAAATCTATCCCAAGCTGAGAGTAGTGCCTTTCCTGCCTAGTTCACGCTGCAAGATCTATGAAGCCTATCTGAGTAGTGGTACGGAGGA
>LNDR01000052.1 GCA_001464755.1 Rhizobiales bacterium Ga0077524 | reverse complement strand
CAACGAGGCGCGCGGTCTGGCCGTAGAGCACGATCGGCACGGATAGCCGTCGTGCCAGTGTGCCGGCGAGCCGCAGAGCATAGTGAACGTTGTCTCCGGTCTCACGAACAGCGATGACGACCGAGGAGGGCGCGCTGTCCACGATGGTATTAGCGGACAGATGGCGCGTGAGATGAAAATCGAAGATGTCGTACGTCGTATCGATCCCGTCCAGATAGTTTGCGAGTTGCGAGAGGATTGCCTCCTCCCGGACGTCGATACCGTTGTAGCGATAAGTAAAAGGGGCGCGAACCAAGGCGAGCTTATTCATTTGCCGCGCCTCGGATCGTTATCCCTTGGCTTCTGTGTGTCTCACCGGAAGCCCACTCAAGACGATCAGGGACCGACGACCAAATCAACGAACAGCTTTCGGACATCTACCGGATTTTGCGGCGCGGGGCGCGGCGTGGCATTGTGCTGTTCAGTGGTGCCCACTAGAAAATCTCCATCCAATTATCGCGTCTGAACAGGCTATCACTTGCTCGATCTGATCGTAGGCTCAATCTCGTCACAGCGTAGGTTACTCGACACGCCAATGATCAGCTAAGATAAATTCGCAATTCGACGTGTAGGAGTCAAGACTTGACTTGAGGTCGTCGGCTAACGAACAATCGTACTCCTGGCTCAATGGTGTCCGTTCGATGTTGCCTAAGCGCGATTATGCGAGCAAGCCCGCGTCGGGTCGGGTGCACGTGGTTTGTGTCGAGTTCGGCGCTACCTATCGCCATGGCAACGGCCACAACTTGGCGGCCCAACTTTCGTCGTGCGGGCGGGCGTATGGTTTCCAGACATCTTATCTGCCCCAGCCCGATCGAGCTCCGGTGTGGCCGTCCGTTCCGGTCGGGTCCGAGATGGCGCATCTGATCGTCGTCGCGGGTACGGCTTTCGACGAGCGGCTGGTCGACGCCGTGGCGGAGCGGCT
Source organism: Rhizobiales bacterium Ga0077524 (assembly GCA_001464755.1). Taxonomy (GTDB): domain Bacteria; phylum Pseudomonadota; class Alphaproteobacteria; order Rhizobiales; family Hyphomicrobiaceae. Next base: position 2,108 of record LNDR01000052.1, on the reverse strand, counting down.
GGACAGCTGGACGTCCGCAAGCATCGCGTTCGCCTACGGCACTCGTGCTGCGATGTTGGCCGCCGAGCCACGGGTTGAGGCCTGGAAGGTGAAAGCCGGTCCGCGGCTGAACTTTCTGTTCCCCGATGTCGTCGCCGACGATGGCCGCTGGACGGTCTCGGTCCAGAAGATCATCGACAATGCCGTCTGCGATACAGTGCGTGTAAAGTATCAGCCGGTCCAGAACGCGCGCGATGTCGAACTGCCCGTGCCGGTGCTTGCGTACTTCGAGCGTGCGAGCCGGCTCTACGCCGAAGAGGGGCTCTATCTTCGCGCGCCGACCGACGGCTACTTCGCGATGCGCTGGGGAGGCGGTTTTTTCATCACGGCCACTTTCACCGACAAGATCCAGCTCGATCCAGCCCGCATCTCGCTTGTGCACGGCTATGAGCGTGCATCGGGGACGCTTCAATACAGTGGCCGCTATCTGCCATCTTCGGATGCCGTCGAAGCTGCGATCCTGTTGGCTCAGCGCACCGACTACGACTACCTCCTGCACACGCACGCCAGCCGGCTCTTCACGCGCAATCCGGCGTTTAGAGTTCGCGCGCTCGTGCCTCCCATGGCCTATGGTGAGCCGGAGTTGGGCGATGCGCTGGTCGCTGCCTTGGCGCAGGTGCCGGACGGGTTCGTGATTATGGCCGAGCATGGTGATCTCTTCGCTGGCTCAGGCGACATGGCGGACTTCATCGAGGGGGTTCGGCGGCGGTGCGTGGAGGCACGGCATGCGACGCCAGCCGAGTGACCGTCGGCCATTCCCCGCGAACTTGATCGTGCGCGGCGATCCGGTGAGCCGTGCCTGCTACGGTTGGTGCGCCAGAGGCTGGAACGAACGGCGGCGGATGCTCGACCTCGTGTTACCCGGGCCGTTGCCGACAGGGCCGCTTTGGACGGCCCGCGCTACCGAGGCAGGGATATGCTGGGAGGTGCCGCGGCAATGGAACAAGGGCCGGCACTTTTGTATCGAGCTTAAGCCGCGCGTGGTTGCCGTCGCGACCGGTCCCCGCCCGCTCGGTCGGGAGATGCCAGATCACATCGAGATCGAGGGCGCACCAGGTTGCCAGCAGCTCAGTGTCGTGATCGCGGGGCAGCATCCGGGCGAGGGGACAGCGATCGCTCTCGCGCTGGAGGTCGCTCGCTTGGCGGTAGATGCGTGGCCGCGCGGGGCAGGACGTCTCCTCGTCGTGCCACTCGTCAACCGCTGCGGCTGGGATTGCGGCTTCACACGTGAGACGCGAGATGGTCGCGACCCCAACCGAAGCTGGCACGATCCGTCGAGACTTCGCGACCTTGCGGCGCTACGCGACAAGCTCGCGCGGGCGGCGTTCGTGCTCGACGTGCACGGGGATGAATTCGCGCTGCGGCCGTATCTCGTTGGACCGACACCCGCTCCACGCGGGATAGCGGCTTATGTCGCAGGCTTCGCAGATGCTCTGGGCCAAAGGGTCCCGGCGCTCGGCGCCCGGCCGAGGCCGCCGGGAGCCGGCGAGGACGATCCGGGCATTCTAACGAACTGGCTCGCCACACAGGGGGTGCCCGGCGCGATGCTGGAGCTTCCGATGCGTGCTCGGCGCGGTGCAGGATTTGGTTCGTCACTGCTCGGCGTCCGCCGTCAAACCTTGGATCTGGCTCGCGCGGTGCTGTCATCTGTGGCCGCTGTAGCCCACTTGCCGGCCGGCAAGTGGGCTACAGCTGGTGGCGTCGTCGCAACTTTATGACGGCTACGTCTCGTGTGCGGAGCGACGTCTTGCGGTCATGCGCGGGATCACCTACTATCCCACAAATCGCTGATGATAAAACCGTCGCGCGTGCTGAGGCGAGCTACCAGGTTTTCGCGCTTAATGCTGCTTCGACCGGCGGCGAGCAAGGAGAGTATTCGATGGGCATCTATATTGGCACGGCCGGCAACGACAGTCCCGGGGATCTGAGCTTTTATGAATGGATCTACGGCCTCGACGGCAATGATTTTCTTTATTCGGGCTATACCGGCGGTATCATAACGATCTTCGAAGGCGGACGTGGAGACGACTACCTCGCACTGACTTGGTCTAATCCATCGTATGGCGACT
>LNDR01000051.1 GCA_001464755.1 Rhizobiales bacterium Ga0077524 | reverse complement strand
TCGCGGCCATGGCCAGCGTTGACGCAAAAGAGCCCCGAGGTGGCATCGATGACCTTGCGGCCGTCGGGGGTCAGATAATGCATGTCCTTGGCGCCGGAGAACAAGCGTGGGCGCTTCTTGAAAGCGCGGTTCGGTGTGAACGGCAGCCAGTAAGGCTCGAGCTCGTTGGGCTTCATATCGAGCGGCGCCATCTATCTCTCCTCGACTCTTCAAGTTTTGGTCCGCCCGACCTTACGAGCTATTGGCACTTCGAGGCAATCGTATCGCTGCCATCGGCGACATCATTCCAGGCACGAAAAAGAGCCAGCAAGTCGATTGCTGGCCCTTGAAAAGGTTTCAACCGTGGCCGCGGCGGGCCACGTCACTATTTCAGCGGCTCATAGACCGGAGCGGGGCGGCTCAGTTGGAAGTTGATCCGCGCGGTCACGCTGTGGATCTCGCCATCAGTCTTGTACCGCTCGTCGCCGCCCAGTGTGTTGGACGCGATCAGAGTCTCCGACTGCAGATCGACATAGCCGTAGTCGAGGCCGATGCGAATTCCCTCGAACAAGGCGTATTCGAGACCAACGCCGACGGTATAGCCACTGACCCAGTGGTCGTTATTGCGCAACGCCACGTTGGCGAAGCTGTCAAAGGCACCGAGTTCGACGTTGGCCCCGGCATATCCGCCTTTGGCGTAGACCAGCCAGCGATCCCAGGCATAGCCAAGGCGTGCGGTTGCCGTGAGGATCGGATTGATCCGCAGTGATACCGTATCAGAAGCTGGGAAATAGGGGCTCACCTGCTTCTCGTAGAGGTCCGCCCATGTGCCGGCGACTTCGGCACCCAGAACCCAGTTGCCGAACTGATGCTGGTAGCCGAGCTGCCCGCCGCCGGCAACGCCAGTCGATTCGAAGCTGAAGGAATTGCCGGTCGGCGTGAAGAAGCCGCCGAGGGGCGGCAGCACGTCCGTAGCCGTGGCCTCGCTCCAGGCGCCGCCGAGATGGGCGCCGAAATAGAGGCCAGTCCAATTATAGCTCTGGGCCTCTGCCTTGCTGGTTGGGGCGAGAAGTGCCACGCCCCCGACCGCCAACGCGCACCCAACACTCTTGAACCATGTCATCGCCTCGACTCCCCACAATACAAGAATACGCTTGCAACGTTTCCTGATGCCATTTGCGGCAACGCCTTACTCAGCGAATCAACAAACAGGTGCCTGAGGGCTTGTCAAAGCCTGTGCCAGGATATCCCCGGCGGATATCCGAGTTATGTGCTATTTTTGACACATTATCGCCGCGAACTCGATTGCATGGCGGGCGATGTCATCTGGGGGTTGAAGTCTAGTGAGCCTGAGTGGCCAGCCATCTTGGTGGACCAGTGCGCGCCAGCGCCGCAATCGGCCTCGCATCGTCACGGACCTGCCCGATTCCCGTCCCGCCGGCACCCGAATCGAAGGCGACTTAGTCAAGTGCTGCAAGCGTGATCGGGTCGACCCCGAAATGAGTTCGGGCGGGGGTCGAGTTCAGCACTCGTTAGGAGTGAATCGCGTCTTGTCAGTCTTGTCGGCGGCGCGTCGGAAGTGATCTGCGCCGCGCATCACGCGTGGAGGAGACGCCCATGTTGATTGGCACGCTCGACGAGGTCGAGTTCGCGCACGAGTACCCCGAGCTTGTCGGTAAGCGTGTGCTCGTGACGGGCGTCGCCGGTCCGCTCGGCGTCGACGTGGTTCGTGCGTTCGCCGAAGCGCGTGCGCGCCTCGTCGTGCAGGCGACCGAGGATAGTCCCGAGACGCTGGCGCTTGCCGAGATCATAGCACCCCATGCCATGGACGTGCGCCTGTTCCCTGGTGCGCTCGAAGGCGCGGATGCGATGCTGCGCTTCGCCCGCGAGGCATCCCAGAAGTTCGGCGGGCTCGATGTCGTCGTCAATCTGGCGCAGACCGCCGAGCCGTCGCCTGAGGCCGACGATGGTGAGATCGAGAGCATGGTGGCCGACAGCCTTGCCATGCCGGTCCTCGCCACCCGCGTCGCCGTGAATCGCATGCGAACGATGCTATGTGCCGGCTCGATCATCAACATCGTCACAGCGCCGCGAAACGCGTCTCCCGCCGGCGATATGCTGGCCGTCATTGCGCGTCATGCGCTTGCCTCGTTCACGCGCACAGAGGCCGAAGCTGCTGCCGGCGATGCCATCCGGATCAATGCCATCGTCCCTGCCGCCGCCGCGACCGGCTTCGGTCAGGTGCTGAGCGGCACGGCCGATGTCGCCACGCTGGCGCTGCATCTCGCCAGTGGTCGCGGGCCCGAGCTGTCCGGTCTCGTCTTCGAGGCTTGGTGCGGTTGAGCCGGCTGCGAGATGCAATAGGCGCCTGGGGGGAGGAGCGACGTTCCGGAATGGTCCCGATCCCGCATTGTCCTTCTTGACACCGGCCCCTCGAGCCCGTAGCAGAAGGGTCTCGACGGGCTTCGCGCCCGCCGCAATGCGCGGGCGTAGCTCAGTTGGTTAGAGCGCCGGCCTGTCACGCCGGAGGCCGCGGGTTCAAGTCCCGTCGCTCGCGCCATTACCTCCTCAGGAGCGTCGACTCACCACTTGTCTGGGTGACGTCGTCAGCTCGATGGGACCCCAATACCTCGCCAATACTGTCGATTTGCCGCCGTCTCGCGCCCTTGCCTAGGCGCGACCGGTTTCGCCTGATCGGTGATGGTTGGACCCAGGGATCGTGTCGCTCATACATCTCAGGCACTCTTGCACACCATCGAAGCGATCGTCACAGTCGCAAGCGTGCATGAGCTTCGCCGGGGAGGAATGCGTGAGCATCGCGAAGAGGGTATCCCTCGTCACAGGCAGTGCCCGGGGCATTGGCCGGGCCTGTGCGCGGGCACTTGCCGCCCGCGGTCACGCCATCGTCCTCGTCGATGTGCTTCAGCCCGAGATGGAGCGCACCCGTGACGAGATCGAGGCGGGCGGCGCTCCTTGCCTTGCCTACAC
>LNDR01000050.1 GCA_001464755.1 Rhizobiales bacterium Ga0077524 | reverse complement strand
CTTATCGCTCTGTCCCTTCAGTTGCTTTCTTCTTGTCCCGTTCAGGCATGGATCAATGCCTTCCACGATGCGATCGCGAGAACGATGGCGATGGCCGCCCAGCAACCCCAATAGAGCGCCGTTTGCCAAGCTGCAGACCCACTGGCATCCAGTTGCTCGATGCGATGTTTCTGGATCCTTCCCCAGCCGTGACTTAGGCAGCCGATCAGAAACAACGGCACCGCAACCCAGCCGAGTGCCGGGGCTGCGATGGCGCCGATGCCGATGCCAAGCACGAGCGCCCCGACCCCGCAGAGCAGATCGGCCTGCTTGAGCTTCTCGCGTTGTGTCGAACGCGCTGTAGCGTCGCCCATCACGTCTCTCCTCAATGGAACACCATGCCTTCGATATGAAAGCCGGCATCGACATGAACAATCTCACCGGTGATGGCCGAGGCGTAGTCGCTGACCAGGAGCAGAGCAGTGCGTCCGACCTCGCAGCCATCGACCGTGCGTCGCAGCGCCGATTTCCGACGCGTCTCATCGAGCAGCTCGTCGAAATGCGTGATGCCGGAAGCCGCGCGTGTCGCCACGGCCCCAGCCGAGATGGCATTCACACGGATGCCCTTGGGGCCGAGCTCGTGCGCCAGATAGCGCACCGACGCTTCGAGGGCCGCTTTTACCGGCCCCATCACGTTATAATGGTCGACCACTTTCTCGGCACCGTAATAGCTGAGCGTCAGCAGGCTGCTGCCCTCTCGCATTAGCGGCTCGGCCATCTTGCCCATGCGAATGAACGAATGACACGACACCAGCATCGCATCCGCGAACCCCTCCGCCGAGCAATCGAGCAGCCGACCGTGCAGATCCTCTTTTCGTGCAGACGCAATCGAGTGAAAAAGAAAATCGAGCGTACCCCACTCGCGCTGGATTGCCTCGAATACGGTTTCGATTGCGCCTGGAGCCGACACGTTGCAGGGCAGGATCAGCTTGGCCTGAACCTGCTCGGCAAGCGGAACGACATGTGGCTTCGCCTTGTCGTTGAGAAAGGTGATCGCCAGCTCGGCGCCGGCATTGCGGAAATGCTGCGCCGCCGACCAGGCGAGACTTTGCGCATTGGCAATACCGACAATCAGTCCCCGGCGGCCTTTCAGATCGATGATTTCCATGTTTCCGAGTGCCTTTGTTGCGGTTTCGAGTTTCGATCTACGGTTCCAGGACATAACTGCCGGGCGCGTCACACAGCGGCACATAACCTTTGCTTGACGCGCCCGAGCCTGGCACCGAGTCGCGCTGCTGTGAGCCGTGCGTGACGAGCCACCCCTGCCAGCATGGCCACCAGGAGCCGTCGTGATGCACGGCACTCCGTTGCCAGGCGTCGGGATCGATGTAGTTCGCGCTCTCGGCATGGGTCGCAATCTGGTGACGCCGGTTGGGGCGTCCGGGCGGATTGACGATGCCCGCGTTGTGACCGCCGTTGGACAGCACGAACGTGACATCGGCATCGGTCAGCCACTGGATCTTGTAGACAGAGCGCCAGGGGGCGACGTGATCGGTCAATGTGCTCACGGCGAAGACCGGCACGCGGATATCGCGCAGCGAGATCGGCCGGCCATCGACCTCGTAGTGCCCGGCCGCCAGCGCATTATTGAGGAACAACCGGCGCAGGTATTCCGAGTGCATGCGAGCCGGCATGCGCGTCGCATCGGCATTCCACGCCATCAGGTCGATCATCGGCGCGCGCTCGCCCTTAAGGTAGCTCTGCACCATCGCCGACCAGATCAGGTCGTTGGAGCGCAGCACCTGGAAGGCGCCCGCCATCTGCCGGGTGTCGAGGAAGCCGCGCTCCGCCATCATGTCCTCGAGGAAGCTCACTTGCGCCTCGTCGATGAACAGCATCAGCTCGCCGGCCTCGGTGAAGTCCGCCTGCGCCGCCAGCACCGTCAGCGATGCCAGCCGATCATCGCCATCCCGCGCCATCGTGGCCGCGGCAATGGCCGCAAGCGTTCCGCCGAGGCAGTAGCCTACGGCGTGGATCTTGCGGTCCGGCACAATCGCGGACACGGCATCCAGGGCCGCCATCATCCCGAGCCGACGGTAATCCTCAAGCCCCAGCTCTCCACCTGCAGTGGTTGGGTTCCACCATGAAACGACAAAAACGGTATGACCGTGCTCGACAAGGAATTTGACCAGTGAGTTCTCCGGCGACAGATCGAGGATGTAGTACTTCATGATCCACGCAGGCATGATGAGGATCGGCTCGGCATGGACATCCGTCGTCGTCGCCTCGTATTGGATCAGCTCCATCAGACGATTGCGTGCGACGACCTTGCCGGGCGTGACGGCGACGTCGCGGCCGACAACGTACCGGTCTGCACCGACAGGCTTGTCCCCGCTCACCGTGCGGCGCCAATCGTCCCAGAAGTTGACTGCGCCGCGAACCAGATTGGCTCCCGCGTGCCGGACGGTGATATCAAGCAGTTCGGGGCTCGTGCTCAGGAAATTCGTGGGTGAAAGCACGTCCAAGCCCTGTTGTGCCAGGAACGAAACGACGTGCTCGTGATGCGTGGAGACTCCGTGCAGTCCCGTCGTGGCGCCGCGCCACCAATCCTCGGTCAGCAAGAACCCTTGCGAAACCATGTTGAAGGGCCATTGCCTCCAGGCGTCACCTGCAAAGCGCTTATCCTGCGGAGCCGGCACGACACACGCCTCGCACGGAAGCCTGAGACACGCTCTCGAGCAGTACTCGAGAAATCGCACGCTGTTTTTCCAAGCATGACCCATCAACGCCAACTGCTTGTCAGGAGAGGCGAGCAGATGTTGCGCCCAATCGGCATAAGCCTGCGCCACAGCGGACGGCGATACGCCCCCCGTTAACCGCGCCATGGCTGCATGCAACGGCACATCGATGGAGAGCGCCGGCGCCCCGCCCGCCA
>LNDR01000049.1 GCA_001464755.1 Rhizobiales bacterium Ga0077524 | reverse complement strand
CGCATTCGGGAAGAGCTTCTTTCCCTTCGCATCGACCATGCCACCGATGTGGTCGATGTGACCGTGCGTGATGACGAGCGAGTCGATCTGGCCGGGCCGGATACCAGCCTCGCGAAGGCTCGTCATCAGCCTCCCTGTCGTTGGCCCGAACATCTTCTGCGAGCCCATGCCGGTATCGAAAAGGACGAGATTCTTGCCCGTGTTGACGACCGGCGAGTTCTGCTCGAGCACGATGTTGTTGGGCGGCAAGTAGTTGTCGGTCAGTAGCTTGCCAATCTCCTCCTTCGATGCGCCAAGGAAGGCACCACCGGGCTCCCCGAGAGGTAGCGGCCCATCGGACACCATCGTGACTTGCATGCTGCCATGCTGGAAGCGGTACCAGTAGGGCACCTGCGTCTTCAGCTGTGGCGCCTTCGCCATGGCGCCCGGAATTCCAAAGCCCGACGCGGCCGTCACCGCCAGAGCTCCCGCCCCGAACAATGCGGCGCGGCGATTGAAGTCGAATTCAGACATTGTTTCCTCCGAAAGATAGCCCCGCCTTCTAAACGTGCGAGCCACCGGCATATGCAGTATTTCGATCCTTCACTGTCACTGCAAGCCGCCTCACACCAAACGAACGGCCGGCCTCTTGCCAAGCCGGCCGATCCATCACGTCGAGGCGTCCACGCGGCGCCTTACTGGAACATGGCCGAGAGCGGCAGTTGAACTCACAGAGTGGGTCAACGAGCAAAGACCACTTGGCTGCCCCCGGTCAGGGGAGCCGTCGTCACCGCCCCTTCACGTCCCAGAAATCACCGCGGAAATAGAGGAGCGGCTGGGCATCCTCACGGAACCGCCCCTCGCGGACACGGCCGATGAAGATCGAGTGGGTCTGGAACTCGTGCTCGTCGGCGAGTTCACAATCGAGGGTCGCCAGAGCGCCCTTCAGCGCGGGCGCACCCGTGGCGAGGGTCTCCCAGGCGTCGGCATCGAAGCGCGCCTCGCCCTCGACGATCTTGGTCGAGAAGCGCTTGGCCAGATCGAAATGGTCCTGCGCCAGGATATTGACACCGAAGCACTTGGCGGCGCGGATCGGGGCATGCGCGCTTGCTGTGCGATTGACGCAGATGAGCACGGTCGGCGGCGTGTCGGTGAGCGAGCACATGGCGGTCGCTGTTAGGCCCGTGCGGCTACCCGGGGTGCCGACAGTGATGATCGTGACCGCGCCGGCCTGGTGGCGCATGAGGCTTTTGAACTTGGCGCTGTCCATCTCTGCGTGCTCCTGCTGCCCGGTATCGGTGTCCGGCTTTGGCCTGATACCGCAGGCAGAGCCTTCATTGTGCTGACGACGGCTGCCTCGTCAGAGCGGTGTCAAGCTAAAGCCAGACACCGTCTGGCCGCAATGGCTTCTGCTCTCACGCCTGCGGCTTCCAGTCGCCGATGGTGGACTTCGGGAGCCCAAGGTTTTCGCGAAGCGTTTTGCCCTTGTAGTCCTTGTGATAGAGGCCCCGGCGCTGAAGCTCTGGCACGACGAGACGGACGAAATCCTCGTAGGCGCCCGGAATGTGGGTTGCAGCCACGACAAACCCATCGCAGCACGTATGGAACCATTCCTCGAGGCCGTCGGCGATCTCCTTGGGCGTGCCGACGAAGCGCGGGAACTCCCGCACAGTGCCCCGGCTCGAGAACTGGACGAAATCGCGGATGGTGGGGTTCTTCTTGCCTGAGAGCGTCGTCACCCGGTCGATGATCGCGCGCAGCCCGCTGACGCCTGCCAGCTCGTCGTCGGTGAAGCTCGAGTCCATGGGCTTGGAGTAGAAATCGAAATTCAAGGCTTCCGAGAGCAACGCCAAGCCATCGACCGGCTTAGCGAGCTGATCGATGACGCCCATCTTGTCCTCGGCCATGGCCTTCGACTCGCCCGGCACAACGTAGACGGCTGGCGCCACGGAGACGCTCGCTGGGTCGCGCCCTTCCTTGGCGACCAACGCCTTGAAGTTGTCATAGGTCTTCTTGCCGATCTCGAGGTTCGGGAGCACCCAGAAGACCAACTCGCCCCAGCGCGCAGAGAACGCCTGGCCTCGCCCCGACTGGCCGGCCTGAATGACGACCGGGCGGCCCTGGGCCGAGCGCGGCACCGTGAACGGGCCCTTGGAATTGTACCACTTGCCCTTGTGGTCGAGACGGTGAACCTTCTCGGGGTGCGCAAAGAGGCCCTGCTCCTTGTCGACGACGATGGCGTCCTCCTCCCACGTGTCCCAGTGGCCGAGCACGACTTCCATGAACTCGTCGGCCATGTCGTACCTGAGGTCATGCTCGACGTGGCTGACCTGACCCATGTTGTGCGCCTCGCTGTCGTTGAGCGAGGTGACGACGTTCCAGGCGGCCCGGCCACCGGTCATCAAGTCCAGCGTCGCCATCACGCGGGCGACGTGGAACGGCTGGTAGTAGGTCGTGGAATAGGTGGACCCGAGCCCGATGTGCTTGGTGACCATACCCATGCACGCCAGGATCGATACGGGGTCCATCTTGACCACGCGGGCGCCGTTTCGGACTGCTTCCCGATGATCGTTGCCAAGGATGTCGGGCATGGCGAGCCGGTCATCGAAGAAGCACAAGTGGAATTTGCCGTACTCCAGCGTCTGGGCGATGCGCTGGTAATACTCCGGGCCGAGGAAATCGGTCGCCGAATGGGGATGGCGCCAGGAGCCGATATAGTTTGAGCAGTTCTGCGCCTGCATGAAGCCGATCAGGGCCATCTCTCGCTTGCGTGCCATCGTCGTCGTCCTCTGGGCAGCCTTGGCATTGCGCCGCTATGTCCGGACAAGGGCGATACGATGTTTTCGACCTCGCGTCATGCCTTTGTCGAGCGCGTGCGCCGATTAGCGGCGGGCACGAGCGGGTCATAAGTCCAGGGCTCAGTCAAA
>LNDR01000048.1 GCA_001464755.1 Rhizobiales bacterium Ga0077524 | reverse complement strand
CTATCCGAGTCCGGGCGCTATCGGGTGCTCCTGCTCGAGGCCGGCAAGCGCGACGATTATCCTTGGATTCACATTCCGGTCGGCTACCACAAGCTCTACACGCACGAGACCTATAACTGGAAATTCGAGAGCGAGCCGGTCCCAGGGCTCAACGGTCGCACGTCCTACCAGCCGCGCGGCAAGATGCTCGGGGGCACCTCATCCCTCAACGGTATGGTCTATATGCGCGGCACGCCCGCCGACTACGATGGCTGGCGCCAGATGGGCTGCGAGGGCTGGGACTTCCAAAGCGTGCTGCCCTACTTCCGCAAGGCACAGGACCAGCAGCGCGGCGAAAGCGAGCACCACGGCGTCGGCGGCCCCCTCAAGGTGACCGACGGCCGCTTCCGCAGCGAGATCGCCGATGCCGTGATCGAGGCCGCAGTCCAAGCCGGCGCACCTCGAAATTCCGACTTCAACGGCCCCTCTCAGGAGGGCGCAGGCTACTACCAGACCACTGTCGGCGAAGGCCGCCGCTGGAGCGCCGCGACCGCCTACCTGAAGCCGGCACGCTCCCGCAAGAACCTGATCGTCACGCCCGAGGCCCACGCCACTCGGATCCTCGTCGAGGACGGTCGCGCGGTCGGCGTCGAGTACCGCACGCCGAAGGGCCTCGAGACGGCCCGATGCCGCGGCGAGATCGTCGTATCGGGTGGCGTCTACGGCTCACCCCAATTGCTGATGCTCTCTGGCATCGGCCCCGGCGCGCATCTGAAGGAGATGGGCATCCCGGTCGTGCGCGATCTGGCACCGGTCGGCGCCAACCTGCATGACCACTTCAACTCCTACGTCGCTTGGCGCTCGACCAAGAAGGGCACGCTCAACGATCTCGCGATTTCTCCAGTCGCGAAGGTCCGGGCTGGCCTCGAGTACATGATGACCCGCACCGGGCCCCTCGCCGGCATCTCGACTGTCGGCGGCATCTTCACGCGCTCCGACCCGCGCTTCGACCGGCCGGACCTGCAGATGAACATCTTCCTCTGGTCGATCGAAAAGCGCGACTCGACGGGCATCTACGCGCACAAGTGGCCGGGCTTCTCGATCTCTCCGGTCCACCTGCGTCCCGAGGGCCGCGGGCGCCTGAGCCTAAAGACTCCGGACCCCGTGGCACCGCCGAAAATCGAGTTCCGCTTCCTGGACACAGCCTACGACGTCGAGGCGATGCTCTACGGACTGCGGTTCGCACGCAAGATCGCGGCCCAGCCGGCGCTCCGGCACATCATCGCCGAGGAGGTGCAGCCCGGGCCGGCCATCACATCCGACGAGGCGCTGATCGACGATCTGCGCAATCGCGGCGTCTCGAACCTGCATCCGGTCGGCACCTGCCGCATGGGCCGCGGGACTGACGCGGTCGTCGATCCGCGGTTGAAGGTGCACGGCATCAAGGGTCTGCGCGTCGCCGACGCCTCCGTCATGCCGCAAGTCGTCGGCGGCAACACCAACGCGCCGTCGATCATGATCGGCGAGAAATGCGCCGCGATGCTGCTGGAGGATGCGGCGAGGGGCTAACGTCCCTCACCCTGTCGCGGTCGCGGCCTTCTGTGCACGGCCGGGCGAGGTGATCCAGAGTAGCCCGAGGACGCCCATCGCGATCAGCCCGCCACCTGCGATGATACGCATCGCGATGGGTGAGGGATAGGCGCCGAACAACTGTCCGGCGATGTAATGCCCGAGCATCGCCGAGCCGATGAACATCGAGAGCACGCCCGTCGCCCTTCCTCGATGCTCCGGCGGCGCACTGACGTGGACGAGCGCATACTGCGTCGCCGAGAACGACGCCGCCGCCGCGCCCATCAGGATCAGCGATGGGATTGCCATCGGGACGGTCAGATTGAACGAGAGCAGCAGAACGAATGTCAGCATCGCGACCGGCCCAAGAAAATAGAACCGGAACAGGGTGCGCTCACTGGCCATTACGCCGACCAGGATGGCGCCGAGCGTCCCGCCGATGCCTTCCAGTGACGACATCGCGCCCACCAGATAGGGCGCGAGCATGAAGTCCTTCTGGGAAATGACCGGCACCATCGTCAGGAACGGAAACGAGCACAGATTGTGTACCAGCGTGATGCCCATGATGATGGCAAAGCGCCGATTGAAGATCAACTCGCGCGGGATGCTCAGCGCCGCCAGTATCCCCCTCGGCGCATCATCGGCCTGGATGCTCCGCGGCGTCGGCGTCAGTCGTACCGCCATTTCCGTCGAGATCAGGTACGAGAGCGCAATCAGCGCGTAGATGCCCTCGATGCCAAGCAACTGGTAGGTGGCGCCCCCCATCAGCGGCCCGAGCGCGCGCGTCGCATATGTCGTCGCGTTGTCGAAGCCCAGCGCCGACGCGATGTTCGCCTCGCCCGCCGCGTCCACCACGAGCCGGCGGCGCACCGGCATGTCGATCGTCCAGGAGATCCCGGAAAGGAACGTCACCACGGCAACGGTGGTGTAAGTCGCGTGCCCGGTGGCCGTCAGCACGGTCATCGTCAACGTCACCAGCGCCAGCGAGAAGCTCGTCACAACGAGCAGTTGCCGCCGGTCGAAGCGATCAGCAAGTGCTCCGATGAAGAAGCCGAGCAGCAGATAGGGTGCGATGCGGATGACGGCGAGGAGCGCCACGAGCGGCGGCGACCGCGTCAACTCGTAGGCGAAGATGCCGAGCGCGATGAACTCGAGCCAGCGGGTCATGCCGGTGAGCGCGCCGGCGACCCACAGCCGTCGATAGTCGGGAATGCGGAACAGCTGGCCCGCCGCACTGAAAGGGTTGGCGCTCACTGGATCAACTCGCTCTCAACGACCCCGAAACCGGGGTTTGCGCTTCTCGATGAACGCGGACACGCCC
>LNDR01000047.1 GCA_001464755.1 Rhizobiales bacterium Ga0077524 | reverse complement strand
GGCGACGCCGCCTTTCTGCATGAACGTAGCGGCGATCACGAACAATGGGATCGCCAGGAGCGTCTCCGAGTTCAAGTGATCGACGAGAAGCTGCGGGAGTGCGATGAGGGGGGTGCCCTCATGCCAGAACAGCAGTAGCGCCAGGAATCCCAACGAGAGGTAGATCGGCAAACCAATCAGGAGAAACAGGAACAGAAGGCCGATGGCGACAAAAGAGGTCATGCTGGGTTCCAGAGCTTTCGGCCTACTTGTCGCGCGCGACGTGATCTTCCGTGACTAACATCGTGTCGGGATCGAAGCGGAAGATGTAGAGGTAGAGGCGGTAGAGAAACGGTGGGATCATCAGCGTCGCACCGAATGGCATCGCCATGTAGTACCAATAGAGCGGAAAGCGGGCCGAACTCTCGCTCTTCTCGCCCAACCCGTAAGAGCTGATCACCATCTGCCAGCCGTACCAGCTCAGCGTCACCACAAATGCCAGCCCGACCAGCAGCGCTACGATCTCGAGGACGCGCTGAGCTCCGACGGGCAACAAATGCAAGACGATGTCTGCGCGCACATGGCGGGCCTCACGCACCAGCGGGGCACCTGCAATGAAGATCGACCAGACGCTGAAGTAGATCGTGAACTCCATGCCCCAATCGGTGAGGTAGCGCGGGAAGAAATAGCGCAGGAACACCTCGATGGTGACGAGCGTCAGCCCGAGCACCGCCAGCAGTGCCATTAACCAATTCTCGATCCTGGCGAGCATTGCCAATGCCTATCTCGACTCGTGGGTGACGTTCGAACGCCGCCGACGAGAGTAATCCCGTCGGCGCGTCTACAGAGGCTACGAATTGGAACCAAAGGGGGGCGTTCCCGGATCCGGGAACGCCGAAAGGCATTACGGTCGAGCCTCAGCTCTTCGCCAAGACCTGGGTGATCATTTTCACGAGCTCGGGGTCGATCTTGAGTTCCTTGATCAGCTCGTCCTGCTTGACCATCAGCTTCTTCTTGGCCTCAGCCGTATCCTCCTTGGTTGGGACAACGACGGTGACGCCTTGCTTCTTGGCCTCCTCCTGCGCTTCGGCCTGACGCGTGCGAGCGCGCTCCCGAAGGCTGTCGATCTTCGACTCCCAGGACGAGATGATCAGATCCTGGATCTCCTTCGGGTATTTCTCCCAGGACTTTGAGCTGACAGCAGGCAGATACTGGCTGAAGGACTGATTGGTGATGTAGGAGTGCTTCAGGCCGCTATCCCAGAGCTTGGCACTGCGGATCGATTCGAACGTAGTAGACAAGCCGTCGATCGTGCCGCGCTGAAGCGCCTGCGGAACGTCCGGCCAAGCGATCTTGACGGGATTCGCGCCGAGATCCGCATAGCGCGAGATGTTGGCCGCGCCACCGGGAATCCGGAGCTTCATGTTGGCCATGTCGGTGTGCACCTTGATCGGCTTGCCGACCGTGTGCGTGTGCTGGAAGCCCAAATCGAGCCAGCGACCGATCACCTTCACGCCGAGCTTCTTCTCGAACTTCTCGGCGAGGATCTTGCCCGGCTTGCCGTCGAAGATCTTGTATGCGTCTTCCTGGGACACTCCGTACAGGATCGGCAGGTCCACCGCGTCAAAATCCTCGATGAACTTGCCTAGCTGCCAGGTGCCGGGCAGACCCATGTCGAGCGCACCCTGGTTCAGGGCCTTGGGAACGTCGGTGTCCTTGAACTTGGCGGCGCCGTGGAAGATTTTCACTTCGAGCTTGCCGTCCGACTTCTTGCTCAGCTCCTCGGCCCACTCGGCGATACCGATGTTGCGGATGTGGTTCGGGCCGGTCTCGAGCGAGATCTCGAGCTTGTGTTGGGCCTGCGCCCAAGCCGTCTGTCCGAGCGCCAGCAGGGCGGCCACGGAAACGGCTGCCATCCGCGCGATGCGGCAAAAATGCATGGTGATCTCCCTGGATGCGAGCACGCTTGGTGCGCGTCTTGCGGTCTTGCTTGTCGGCGATTTGCGCGTCGGCCCGCTTCGGATGCGCAGCGAACCAACTTCCGCTCACCAACTGGCCGCGAACATTCCAGAACCGCCGCCCCTCGTCAAGGCAAAGGGGCGATCAGATCTAGGGAGCCGCCGGCTCTGTGGACGCTGCGGGCTGCGGCTCCAGTTTCGGCTCGGGCCGCGCTATGAATTTCTGGCTGAGCAAGGTCGCCACCACAAGACTCGCTCCGATTAAATCGGTCACCAAGCCTGGCGTGATCAGAACCATGGATGCTGCCAGCAACATGATCGTCTCCCACCACGTGTTGTGGCGAAGCAGATAGCCGTGCAGGCCGGAGGCAAGACAGATCACGCCTGCGGTTGCCGACACCGCAGCAAGAGCTACCTCGTGCCAAGGCCCGATCAGCATCAACGCAGGCCCGAACACACACATGAAGGGGACGATGTAGCCTGTCGCGCCGAGCTTCACCGCGGCCCAGCCGGTATCCCAGAGATTGCCGCCAGAAATGCCCTTCGCGGCGAAGACAGTGAGGGCGACCGGTGGTGTGATGGTCGAGAGGCACGAGTAATAGAAGACGAAGAGGTGGGCAGCCTCCGGCGTCACGCCAAGCTTGATTACTGCGGGAACCAGCAACGCGACCTGGATGATGTAAGCCGGCGTGGTTGGGAGGCCCATACCGAGGATGATCCCGGCAAGGGCGGTCAAGATCAGCGCAAGAACCAGATTATTCTGGGAGAGATTGACAACGAAGCTCGTGAACTCGATCGCGACACCCGACAGCAGGATGACCCCGATCACGATGCCGGCGACGGCGCACGCGGTGGAAATCGTGAGCGTGTCCTTGGCCGCAAGGATGAGTGCTTCGATCCCAATTTTTGGTCGAACATATTGCCTAGT
>LNDR01000046.1 GCA_001464755.1 Rhizobiales bacterium Ga0077524 | reverse complement strand
CATTGCCGTTCGGGCCCGCAGAGGGTGGGCTCGTGTCAGCCGCCGCGGCCGCCGATCCGCCGGCGTGGGGCCGCGCTCGAGCGGTTGCCGTCTATGAAAGCGGCAGCGTGATCGCCGGCCTCATCCATGCCATGAAGTATGCGGATCGCCACGATGGGCGGCGGATGCTCGCCCGATGGCTGGTCGAGGCAGGGCGCGAGCTTCTGGCGGACGCGGATCGGATTGTGCCAGTGCCGCTGACGCGACGGCGGCTCATCCAGCGCCAATTCAACCAGTCGGCCCTGCTGGCCCGAGAGATCTCGAAACTTTGCGGCGTCGCATGGAGCCCGCTCGTACTCGCAAAGATCCGGGAGACGCAGCCGCAGGTGAGCCTTTCCGGATCGTCTCGGCGCGTTGGAGGACGGAGATCGCGGGGCAGAGGGTGGTGCTGGTCGACGATGTCATCACGACCGGGGCGACAGCCGAGGCTGCCACAAAGGCACTGCTCGGGGCAGGGGCAGCAACGGTGGATGTGCTGGCCGTGGCGCGCGTGACAACGCCTGGCCTCGCGTCACCTTAAGTCGCGATGTCCCTCAAGGGATTGCGCAGCGGCGGCATTTACCTACATAACGTGGCTGCCGCCAACTGATGCACGAGCCCCTTCATGACCAAGGTAACGATCTACACTTCGTCGTATTGCCCCTATTGCATTAGCGCCAAAAGGCTGCTCGATGGAAAGGGTGTCCGCTACGAGGAAATTTCGGTCGATGGGCGTAGTAGCGTTCGGGCCGAGATGACCGCCAAGGCTGGTGGTCGATACACCGTGCCGCAGATCTGGATCGGCGACGTTCACGTGGGCGGATGCGACGACCTTTACGCGCTGGAAAGTGCGGGTCGGCTCGATCCCATGCTGGCCGTCTAAAAGCATTTGGCGGGGCCCGGCAGAAGACAGCGACGACCAGAAAATCATCGGAAATTCATTATCTTGTGCGCGCACCCCTAGGCGATCAGGGTGCGTGTGCGACATATACACGGATTGTTTCCGCCGATTATCCGACACTGGTGGCGGCGGGTCGTGCTATCGAAGCAACGAGCCGTGGTGCGCGGACGAAGCTGCCGCCCTGCGACCGGGCTTCGCGACGGAGGCTGAGCGTTCAATGATCCGCTACAGACTGGCTTGCCCGAAACGGCACGAGTTCGAGGCTTGGTTCCCGTCTAGCGAGGCGTGTGACACGCAAGTCAAGAAGAAGCTTGTCGCGTGCCCGAATTGCGGCTCGACGAAGGTCACGAAAGCCCTGATGGCACCAAGCGTCGTTACGAGCGAGCGCAAGGCGAAGCGCCCGAGCCGGCGGCGGGGCGTCATGGAGACCGAGGCTACGACGGCACCATCTGAGGTGGTTCCAGTGCCGCCTGTTTCGACGCACATGCTGAGTGCTCCCCAGCGCGAAATGCTCCAGCAACTCAAGGCGATGCGAGACAAGATCTTGGCCGATGCCGAGTACGTCGGACCGCGCTTCGCCGAGGAGGCGCGGAAGATCCATCACGAGGAAGCATCTGGGCGGGGAATATACGGCGAGGCGAGCCCGGACGAAGTGAAGGAACTTGCCAGCGAGGGCATCGACGTGTTCCCGATTCCGGTCCTGCCGGAGGATCACAACTAACTCCTATTGGGTGGTTACTGACGCACGTATGAGGCCTGTCGGCCGAGGCGAGCGCGGTGGGTTCGAACGCCCAGGGGGAAGCCCGAACCTCCTCGCATCGAAATTCGTGCGGAACCGAGCATTGAGTCCCTTCCCGCGCGGCTACTCTGCGCGCTATAGTTCCGTCATGCTTCAGTCGCGTACAGAGGTAAGGGTGCGGAAGGGAATGCAGCGAGATGCTGCCGCCCTGGCTGCGGTGTTTCGCGAATCCTGGCTGGTCGCCTATCGCGGGATCATCCCCCAGCTGCATCTCGAAAGCATGATCCGCCGCCGCGACAAGGCTTGGTGGCAGAATGCGGCGCGGGGCTCTGACGGTCTTCTGGTGCTCGAGGTTTCAGGCAAAGTGGCGGGCTATGCCACCTTCGGTCGCGCGCGTGGCCGAGGTAAGCACCAAGGCGAGATCTATGAGATTTACTTGCTGCCGAGCTACCAGGGTCTGGGTCTCGGCGAGCATTTGTTCGAAGGCGCGCGCTATGCTCTCGATGAGCGCCGCCTCAACGGTTTGATTGTTTGGGCATTGTCGGGCAACGAGATTGCGGCCGATTTCTATTGGCGCCGCGGCGGTCGACCGGTCGGCAAGACCACGGAGAAGGTCGGCGGCGTGATGCTCGAGAAGATTGGCTACGGCTGGTTGTGAACGGGGCGCGCCCTGGGCGATCGAGGATCCAACTCGATCAGCGGCCGCGCCGACGAGTTGACCTCGCTTTACATGGGGCTGCGGCCTTGATTGCCCACGCGTCTTGGCTCGGCCCGGCAATCGAAGTCTCGCGCCTCGTTATCGGCTATGGCGCGCGCGAGAACGATTGCCTGCGGGT
Organism: Rhizobiales bacterium Ga0077524; assembly: GCA_001464755.1. GTDB lineage: Bacteria > Pseudomonadota > Alphaproteobacteria > Rhizobiales > Hyphomicrobiaceae. The sequence continues at coordinate 366 of LNDR01000046.1, read as the reverse complement.
TGGCCAAGGCATCGATGTGGGCGACATGGCAGTCTTCGGTCGGTGTCACCTTGGTGACGATGAGAACCTGACCGGAGCCGTGGTCGTTGCGCGTGAAGTAGCGCTGGATAGTGGCGAACGGCAGGATCTTTCCATCGCGTTTGATGAAGCGCCACTCGAGTGTCGCTCGTTGGGATTTGCCTCGAAACAGGGAGTTGGAGGCGCTGAGAGATTGTCTAGCCGCTCGCCGCTTCTCGGGCTGGCGGCCGACACTGACGAACGTCCTGAGATCGCCTTCCCCGATGTAGACGGGATAGTCCTCGAGTCCATTGCACAGCCATGCGCCGCCGCCCGGGGCGATGCTGGTCTGCCGGCATTCCTTGAGAT
>LNDR01000045.1 GCA_001464755.1 Rhizobiales bacterium Ga0077524 | reverse complement strand
TCTTCATGCTCGCGGCGCGACGACTATGAGGCGCCGACTGCCAAGCCGAGCCTTAGCCGTGGGGATCAACAGAAGAGGATCATCGTCGAGCCTGCCCACGCTGCCCGACCGGCGGCGACCATCGGGCTCGGCCGTTAGAGCCCCAGTACCGGCGGCTGCCTCTCAATCGTCAAACGACACCAGCGTCAGCGCGGCTGTGAGAAGTGCAGGCTAACGCGGCGCTCGTGTTGCCCAGGTCGATTAGGCGGGGCGGCCAAAGAGGACCCGGACTGCCGTCGTTCAATGTAGTCTGTCAAGTACCGCATCAATCACCGCTTTCGCTGCGAAGACGCGAGACTTCTGACTATCTCCATCAACTGTGAAGCGCCGAGTGCCAACCTCGAATGACAATGCGCCGTCCCAAACCGGGGCAGCGAATACACCACGATACGTCAGCGATTGGTTGTCAATAACGTAGTCGATGATGGCGCGTGCCTCATCGGCGGTACTAGCGCAGTAGTCCTCGTGACCGATGGTGAAGAATAAGCCCTCACCGAACGCGGCGGGTTGGATTTCGATAGTCCGATGCATTGCGAACATGATGCACTCCGATGTTTGGTACGGAAGCACCATAGAGTCGCAGCCTTGCCTAAAGCTTGCGTGTGTCATTTCAGGTACGATTTGAATCCGTGCTATCGACTGGAGCCTGAACTTCTCCGACTCGTGAGGAGCATCGAAGCACCGACTCAGAGGAAGTTGCCTTCGGAAAAGATAATCGCGGTGGGCACGACCGTTGCTGGCCGCTCCTCGCACAGATCCGGACGAGCGGGATTCTCGCGTCAGGCTCCTACCTTGAGCGTCTGGCTGCGAACCGCATGTCACGCCAAGGGCGAAGGACCTCCGGCTTCAGTCCGCCAGTCGGCTCATCGCCTCCAGTCGAGGCCAGCGAGCTCCATGGCCGCCGGGAAGTTGGCGAGCTTCACTGCCATGTCGATGCGCGGATGATCCTTTGTCGCGATCTCGCGCTCGCAGAGAAGCGTAAGCATTTATCGCGTCGACAGGTTTATGAGTGCCGCCTCGTCGAGCGAGCCGTCAAACTGGTCCCGGTCATCGGCGTGCCTGATTACCCGACATCTCCGCAGGGGTTCGGACGGCGGCCATCTCCCGGTAGGGGCGTGGTCTTGGCCGGGCGCCGGCGCGGGCCAGCCTCTCCACGTTCTTCGCCAGATCGAAACGTCGGTTGAACCCCTGCGGAGATGTCGGGGTAATCAGGATTTCTGGTGGTGGTCTCGATTTCGCCTTCGTGAAATTGCGGTCGCGATAGTCGACGACATTGAACTTCGAGTCGTGGGTCGCGACGTCACGTGCGCGGGGCAGCTTTGCTCCGGGTGCTTGCGCGGGCCCACGCACAGAAGTCGACATCTCACTTTAATGCATTGATTAGAGCGACATACAAAGGGTGGAATTGCGACGGCCCAGATAGCAAATTTATCCCAAGCAGGGATTTTATCAGGTAGGCGGCGCAAAATGCGCCGAAAGCCGCGTTAACTACGAATATATAATGCATCACAGAATGTGCGAATTTCTTTTTTGTCGACATGTGTCCTTTCGTTGCGATCTGGGGCGATCCGTGCCCGTCCCGACCGATAACGAGCCGAACAAAGATGCGGTCGCAGAATGGCAGGGGGACATTGGCTTCGAAGCCAGAGGGGCATGTTTGGTGCATGTGCTGACGCCTGCAATCGATAGCGATCTATCACGCCAGACTAGCTGACGATGTTGTGAGGGCGTCATACCTACAGATCACAGTGTCGATCTGCCAACATCGCCCATAGTACTGGCCAGCGGTTAAGGAGTGGTAATAAAGTGACGGTCCTCTCACACCCCATGTCTTCGGCGCGCCCGTCGAGCGCCGATGGCGACAACCACAGCGCGCATAGCCGCGACACACTTTTTATGGGTGTCCAAGAACGGTGGTCACCTGCCGCTCGCCGGTGCCCGCGAGCGCCATATTGCAGGTTGCGAGGGCTGAGTTTCGGCTGTCGCTTTAGGCCCGTGCTGCTGTTGCGGTCTTGTTCCTCGTGGGGGGGCTTCGAGGAAGGCGCAGGCCGGGGCGTGGCCGTTCATGCCGAGTCCCTGATGCTGTCGCGCTCGTTGCAGCCGACGACATAGTCGTCGAGCACACCCTGCATTTCCTCGATCATGTCAGACCAAGTCTTGCGCCCCTCGAAGCGGATGCGGCCGCTCACAAACACTTTTCTCCTGGCACGATAATTGCTGTTGCCTCGTTAGGCCTTTTGGCACTCCGAGTCGCGTTAGGACACGCCGTCACATGATCACCTCCATCCACTGGCGAGGCCGCCCAATTGAAGAGCTTAGCTCAATAGAGCTTCGCAACGCGCTGGCAAATGCGGTATCCGATACTCACTTTGCGAAATCTCAGAGTTCCGCAGAGAACCTATTCGATCTCGTGTTGGTTGCCTATGTTGCCGGTGCTCTATCGGCGGCGATCGGCTTTGTCACTGGCATGGCACTCTTTCGCTGAGATTATTGTGACCTACCCGCTTGGTCTCAACCTGCTGCTCGTAGTAGCCAAGGGTGTCGCGACGCGCCCGATCCGTTCGTAGCTGGGTGCATTGCATAGCCGGTCGGTTTCTTGATCGAGCGGTGCGTTTCGTGCCTCCTCGACCGTGCCGAGAACGACCAGTTCCAGCGACCCTTGATCCGCTCGTCGCCGATTTGAATCACCGCTGTTGGGCGTTGGCTTCCGTCTCTAGACCATCATGTCCGCTGAGAGCTGGGGATAGGGGGACCGATGAGGTGACCCGCCCCGACGTGTCGACTAAGGCGCGTGAGCGCAACGGGGATT
>LNDR01000044.1 GCA_001464755.1 Rhizobiales bacterium Ga0077524 | reverse complement strand
CCCGTGGAAAACGACGTGCCGACCATGGCCGTCTCGCAGCCATGACGAATTGAGCCCGATCAATCGGGGCAGCGTTGACGTTCACTGCGCTGTCTGGCTCTCATGCGTTTCGTCCCGCTGCATCGCCCCACCACGAAGGGCGCGCGATCTCCCCGACCCGCTGACCGGCCCTTGCGGCCGCCTGCCACAGACAGGACCGAGCAAAGCATGATGGCGATGGACTGGTCGTCCCTGGCGCTGATGGCGGTCGGGCTGGCCGCTGCGGGGTTCCTCTCCGGCTTCCTTGCCGGCCTCCTGGGCGTCGGCGGCGGTGCCGTCGTCGTCATCACACTCTACGAGGCGTTCCGCTGGATGGGGGTCGACGAGGCTGTGCGCATGCACCTCGCCACAGGCACATCGCTCGCCATCATCGCACCGACGACGCTGCGCTCGTTTGCGGCGCATCGAGCGAGGGGCATCGCCGACCTCGCGTTCGTCAAACGCATGGCGATCCCCGTGATCGCCGGCGTCGTGCTCGGCGCACTCGTCGCGCGGAGTTCCGGCGGCGACGTTCTGAAATGGGTCTGGGTGATCATGGGCTCGTTCCTCGCGCTGCGCATGTTTCTGGGCCGCGACGACTGGCGCCTCGGCCCGGACATTCCGAAAAGTCGCGCCGTCGAGGCTTACGGAGTCGGCATCGGCATCATCTCGACGCTCATGAGCATCGGCGGGGGCGCCTATGTCGTGATCCTGATGACGCTCTACGGTCGAACCTTGCATCAGGCCGTCGCGACATCCTCCGGCTTTGGTCCACTGATCGCCATACCTGGGCTGGTCGGCTTCATGTGGGCTGGCTGGGGCACCACCGGGGTGCCGCCCGGGACGATCGGCTACGTCAGCCTTCTCGGCGCCGCACTGGCGATCCCGACGGGGCTTATCGCAGCCCCGCTCGGGGCCAAGCTATCGCATGGCCTCTCGAAGCGCGGACTCGAGCTTGCTTTCGGCACGTTCATGACGTTCGTCGTCGTTCGTTTCCTGGCGAGCTTGTTGCTCTGAGCCTGCCGACGGCGTTACCGAGCACCGAGCCAGAACAGAGAAAGGACACGTCCACCATGCCCCAGCCGATTGCGTTGCAGCCGAGCGACATCCTCGTCGACGTGGGCGATGCCGCCATCGCCGTTGTCACGATCAACCGCGCGAAGCGGCGCAACGCGCTCACCCGTGCCATGTGGCGGGAACTCACGCGGATCGTGGAGCAACTCGGCGATGATCCCGACGTCCGCGCCATCGTGCTGACTGGTGCCGGGGGAGCCTTCTGTGCGGGGGCGGACATCTCGGAGTTTCCCGCCGTGCGCGCCACGGTCGAGGACGGCCGTGCCTACGAGGAGGCGGTCGATAACGTCCACCTCGCACTCCAGGCCAGTCCCAAGCCAACCATCGCCACCGTCTCGGGGCCGTGCTACGGCGGCGGCGTTGCGCTCGCCCTATCTTGCGATTTTCGCGTGGCCGACGCGACGGCCTACTTCGCCATACCCGCCGCGCGGCTCTCCAACGTCTATGGGGTCGTCGAGACGCGGGCGCTCTACGACGCGGTTGGTCTTGCCGCGGCCAAGGAGGTGCTCTTCACGGGCCGGCGCTACGACGCGAGCGAGGCCTATCGTATCGGCCTCGCAACACACATGGCATCGGATGGCGAGGCCCTCGCTGCGGGGCTGGCGTTTGCGCGAGCCATGGGCAAGTCCGCGCCCCTGACGATCAAGGGCGCGAAAGTCGTCTTGCAGGCTATTGCCCGCAGCACCACCGAGGCACGCGCCGACGACATTCATCGCGTCATGGACGCCGCCATCGCCAGCGACGACTACAAGGAGGGCGTGGCCGCCTTTGCCGCCAAGCGCGATCCGGTGTTCAAGGGGAGTTAGACGGAGGGCCAACGGCACCATCCAGTACGTGCACGACCGGATGGGCAACCCCGGCCTTCGCCGGGGCAGGCATCATCGCCGAGGCGACTTCGGCCGGGGCGCCTTTCGTGGCGCCGGCGACTCCCCTGGCGGGGAGCCGGCCGCCGGCGTAGGGGGCACGGGAGTACCCTCGGGACAAGCCCGAGGGCAGGCATCTGGCTGCCCGAGGCGGAGATCGCGGCGACGTCGCGCGGATGCTGTGTGGGCATCCGAAGCGCCACTAAAGAGTCGCGGGCGCATGCGGACCGGCCGGTGGCGGTGGTCGATGGCGTCAACACGGCCACGCCGCAGACGTGGTACGTGGCGGTGGATCATCTGCATCGCCCGATCCGCATGACGAATGCGGCCAAGGCTGTCATGTGGTCCGCGACGTGGACGCCGTGGGGGTGCGCCGCATGCGATCACGGGGGCGGCTGTGCTCGATGCGCGGTTCCCCGGGCAGTGGTTCCAGCTCGAATCCGGGTTGCATTACAACTGGCATCGGCACTACGATCCGACCCTCGGCCGCTACACCCAACCCGACCCGCTCGGGTTCGTCGATGGGCCGAGCGTGTATGGGTATGCGAAGCTAAACCCGCAAATCCATGTCGATCCGAGCGGTGAGAATACTCTGGTGACCTTGGCGCTGACTACGGCAAAATGGTGCCTAAAAAATCCGACTGAGTGCACCGACGAGTTCAAGAAGAAGATGTGCCCGGCATTGGAGACAGCGAAAAAGCTAAGTTGCGCGGTTCCGGGCTGCAGTTCTCCTTCGATGCAAAGCAAACAGGCCCATTCCCGCCTGCGAGCAGCAGAGGCATGTCTCGCCGCAAGGGACGCAATCGAACACCTGTGTCCGAAAACTGCAACAGAGAAGCACAAAAGACCGTATCCGGAGG
>LNDR01000043.1 GCA_001464755.1 Rhizobiales bacterium Ga0077524 | reverse complement strand
CGCCCTGGATGCCGGCGCGGACGATCTCGGCAATGAAGGGGCCGGTATAGAAGACGAGACCGAGCAGCAGAGCGATCAGCTCTGGCAGCACCACGATGCCGCCTTGGAAATTGAAGCCCTTCAGCTCCGGGTACTCGAACGCCACCGGGAATCCAGTCACGACCGCCAGAGCGAGCGGAAGCCCGACGACGAGCGCGAGCGTCGTCCACAGTACGGGGAAGCGTTCTCCCGTCAGCTTTTGACGGCGCCCAGCCCAGATCCAAAGCAGGATTGCGGCAATCACCCCCCCGGCGAAACCCGCGATCACCAGCCACGCTCCCGGCTGCGCGATCGGCGCCGGCAGCGACAACCCACGCACGTTGAGCACCGCGCCACCCGGCAGAAAGAGACTTTGCCGCGGGCCTGGAAGTTGCTTCAGGACGGCGAAGTACCAAACGAAGAGTTGCAGCAATAGAGGTACGTTGCGTGCAACCTCGATGTAGACTGTCGCGAGCCGGGCGACGAGCCAATTGGTCGAAAGCCGGGCAATGCCCACCGTAAAGCCGACGACCGTGGCGAGCACGATGCCGATGGCCGACACGAGCAACGTATTGAGAAGGCCGACCCAGAACGCATCGCCATAGCTCGACGTGGCGCTATAATTGATCAGGACCTGAGAAATATCGAAGCCGGCCGTGTTGTCCCAGAAGCCCAGGCCTGAGGCTATGTTCTGCTTGCGCAGGTTGTGTATCGTATTGCTGACGAGCATCCAGAACAGTGAGCCCAGCAGCAACACTATCAGTAACTGGCCGACGACCTGGCGGCCCTCGCGCCGATAGAGCCAATCGAACGCTGAGACCCGCGGACGCGAGGCTTCAGAGGCGCCAGACGAGGCTGCCATGCAAGCGGCTCCTGCAGGGTGGGTGGAGCCGGCCAGCGGCGGCCGGCTCCAAAGCGTCTCACTTAGCGGATGGGTGGTGCGTACTGCAGGCCGCCCTTGCTCCACAGGTTATTGACCCCGCGGGCGATTTTCAGCGGCGTGTCGGGACCGACGTTGCGCTCGTAGATCTCGCCGTAGTTGCCGACGCCCTTGATGATCTTGACCACCCAATCGTTGTCGAGGCCGATGGATTTGCCGAACTCGCCCTCGACACCCAGGATGCGGCGCACGTCCGGATTTGTGGACTTCAGCATCTCGTCGACATTCTTCGAGGTGATGCCGGCTTCCTCGGCATTGAGGAGCGCGAAGTACACCCACTTCGAGATCGTGAACCACTGGAAGTCGCCCTGACGCACGGACGGGCCCAGCGGCTCCTTCGAAATGATCTCAGGCAGGACGACGTGATCGGCCGGGTTCTTCAGGCGGAGGCGCTGCGCGTAGAGGCCCGACTGATCGGTTGTGTAGACGTCACAACGGCCGGCCTCGTAGGCCGCGTTGACCTCGTCGACTTTCTCGAAGACGACCGGCTTGTAAGTCATATTGTTCTGGCGGAAGTAGTCAGCGAGATTGAGTTCGGTCGTGGTGCCCGTCGCGACGCACACCGAGGCGCCGTTCAACTCCTTCGCCGATTTGACGCCGAGCTTCGTCGGAACCATGAGGCCCTGGCCATCGTAGTAAGTGACGCCAGTGAACGCGAGGCCCATGGCACTGTCGCGGCTCATCGTCCACGTCGTCGTGCGCGAGAGCACGTCGATTTCTCCCGACTGCAGCGCCGTAAACCGCTCCTTGGCCGTGGTCGGCTTGAAGTTGACCTTCTTCGGATCGTTGAAGATGGCTGCTGCCATAGCCCGGCAGTAGTCAACGTCGAGGCCCGACCAGTTGCCTTTGTCGTCGGGGAAGGCGAAACCCGGAGTGCCCGTGCCGACGCCACAGGTCAAGCTGCCACGTGCCTTGACGATGTCGAGGGTTTTTTGCTGTGCCAACGCCGCGCTGGCGAGGCCTGCAATGCCCAGCGCGCCTGCGAGCGCTGCGCTGATTAGCTTCTTCATCACGATTACTCCCTGTTTAGGCTCGTATCTCAAGTGTCGCTCGACGGGACGTCGACGGGAATCCGCCGGGGATTACGATCACTTGGAGCATAGCACACGTTTCTCTCCGTCGACGTATAGCCAGCGCCCTTCCCCAGATCCACGACTAGTGATTGAGGATCTGGGACAGGAACAGCTTGGTACGCTCCTCCCGCGGATTGTTGAAGAAGGTGGAGGGCGGCCCCTGCTCCACGATCTCGCCGCGATCCATGAAAATGATCCGATCAGCAACCGAGCGGGCAAAGCCCATCTCGTGCGTCACGACGAGCATGGTCATCCCCGAGCGCGCCAGCTCGATCATGACGTCGAGCACCTCCTTGATCATCTCGGGATCGAGCGCCGAGGTCGGCTCATCGAAGAGCATGATGCGCGGGCTCATGCACAGTGATCGCGCTATCGCAACGCGCTGCTGCTGGCCGCCAGACAGCTGGCCGGGATATTTCAGCGCCTGCTCGGGAATACGAACCCGGGTCAGGTACTGCATGGCGATCTTCTCGGCCTCGGCGCGGGGCATCTTTTTCACCCACGTCGGCGCGAGGCACAGATTGTCGAGCACGGTCAGGTGCGGAAACAGATTGAACGACTGGAACACCATGCCGACCTCGGCGCGGATCTTGTCGATATTGCGCAAGTCGCTGGTCAGCTCCGTCCCGTCGACAGCGATGCGCCCTTTCTGGTGCTCCTCCAGCCGGTTTATGCACCGGATCAGGGTCGATTTCCCCGATCCTGAAGGCCCGCAGATGACGATTTTCTCGCCCTCGCCGACACTAAGATTGATATCTTTCAG
>LNDR01000042.1 GCA_001464755.1 Rhizobiales bacterium Ga0077524 | reverse complement strand
AAATGCGCCTGCAGTCAGTACAGAAGTCGCACTAGGCAATTCGACCGATGCTTGGACTTCGGGGGCGGCTACAAGTGGGGAAGGGGTCCAAACCAGCTCTGGCTCTGGCCCGGCCCGGCCGCTTCCGTCGAGGATCGTAGCGTCGAGAAGGCCCGCGACTGCAACACCGACGCGATAGGTCGCCCAACCGGTGCCGAGCACGATGACAGCGGCACAAAGCGAGTATGCAGCCACGCGCCGTACGGTGTCCAACCAAGGACGATCAGTCATCATCGTGATACGCCGAACTCTACTAACGCCCACCTACAACCCGAATTCGTCCGGGCACTCACCTAACGCCAAATCGACGTCGCTCCAACATGTTTCGCTATCAACCTCTCGTGAAACCAGAAAGTTCCTTAGCGAACTAACGGGGTGCGAGGCGGACAGCGCCATCGAGCCGGATCGATACGCCGTTCAGCATGATGTTCTCGCAGATGTGGGTCGCCAGGGCGGCGTACTCCGTCGGATGCCCGAGGCGAGATGGAAACGGCACGGAAGCCGCCAAACTGTCCCGCGATTCCTGGGGGAGGCCGTCGAACATGGGGGTATGAAAGAGTCCGGGCATGATGGTCGCGATGCGGATGCCGGATTGGGCGAGGTCGCGAGCGATGGGCAGGGTCATGGCCATTACGCCGCCCTTCGAGGCTGAGTAGGCAACCTGGCCTATCTGGCCGTCCTCGGCTGCGACCGAGGCCGTGCAGACGATCGCGCCGCGCTCGCTGTCGGGGCCGAGCGGCTGCAGCGTCTGCATCTGGGCCGCGCACTTGGCTGTCATCAGGAAGGTGCCGATCAGGTTCACCTGGATGACCTTGGTGAACGTGGCGAGGTCGTGCGGCTCGATGGCGCCGGTTTCGCGGTTCTTGCGGGTGATGCGCTTGGCAATACCGATGCCGGCGCAGTTGACCAGGATACGTTCGCCGCCGAGGGACGCGCGGGAAGCCGCGAGAGCGGCATCGACGCTCGGCTCGCTGGTCACGTCGCACTGAAAGAACCCGCCTCCAATGGCTTTGGCGTGGGTTTCACCGAGCTTGGCATTCAAATCGAAGATGGCGACCTTAACGCCCTTGGATGCCAAGGCCTTCGCTGTTGCTCCGCCGAGGCCCGAGGCGCCACCCGTGACAATCGCTGTGATGTTCGATCCGAGCTGCATGGGGGTCTCCTTGTTTGATTGGGCGATTGAAGGGCGGTTGGCGCTGTCATACGGTTCGCGGCTGGCGCGGTAAAGCGCACGAGCAACTCTTCCATCCAGGAGGCCTCCCTTGGCTGTGACCGCACCCAACCGCTTGATCGACCTCTATAGCGACACCCAGACCAAGCCCTCGCCGGGTATGCGCAAAGCGATGGCCGAGGCCGAGGTCGGTGACGAGCAGCGCGGGGAAGACCCAACGACGAACCGATTGCAGGAGCGGGTGGCAGAGCTTGTTGGCATGGAGGCCGCCGTGTTCCTGCCGTCAGGAACGATGTGTAACCAGATCGCGATGCTGGTGCATTGCCGGGCTGGCGACGAGATCATCGGATCGGCCGAGACCCACGTGTTCACGTCCGAGGGTGGCGGCGCGTCGGTATTGGCCGGGGCTCAGACGAACTGGATTCCGAGCGATAAGGGTATCTTCACCGGCAAGGACTTGGCGGCAGCCATCAGAACTGGTGATGGTCGGCACAATCCGATCTCGAAGGTCGTTGTGATCGAGCAGACGGTCAATCGGGGCGGCGGGGCCATTTGGACATGCGATCAGATCGAGGGCGTGGCCAAGGTGGCCCGCCAGCATGGTCTGGTGGTGCATATGGACGGCGCGCGCCTGCTGAATGCCGTGGTCGGGTCGGGAGTGAAAGCTACCGAGATGACACGGCACGTCGATACCGTCTGGCTCGACTTGTCGAAGGGGCTCGGCTGTCCGATTGGTGGCGTTCTTGCAGGCTCGAAAGGGTTCATCAACGAGGCCTGGCGGTGGAAGCATCGGCTCGGCGGAGCGATGCGGCAGTCCGGCATCGTCGCCGCAGCCGGCGTCTATGCGCTCGACCACAATTTCGAGAAGTTGGCCGAGGATCACGCCAATGCGCGCCGTCTGGCCGAGCACATCACCAGCATAAAAGGTTTGTCGCTCTACACGCCGTCGATCGCGTCAAACATCGTGTTTTTCGATCCCAGTGGCGCGGGGCTCACATCCAAGCAGGTGCATGATGGCCTGTTGCGGCGGGGTGTGCGGATGGGATTGACGTATGGGAACATGATCCGTGCGGTAACGCATCTCGATGTCTCGCAACTCGACATCGATCAGGTCGGACGCACGCTCAAAGAGGTGGTGGCCGAGCTGAAGGGCTGATTCAGCCCTTTATCGGTACCTGCGATTTTCGACACAAGGCAGTCGCCCCCAGGCGCGAAGAATCTGCCTGGAGGGCCTCATACTTCACCCAAATTCCGGACCAGGACCGAACCACATCATGTCGCGTGAAAACCGGGTCCTGTTTTGGATGTGCGTGCTCGTGGCTGTGAATCAGCTTGGCTTCGGGGCCATGATTCCGTCCCTGCCGCTCTATGCGCAGTCGTTCGGCGTGCCAGCTTCGGCGGTTGGAATGGCGGTTGCGGTGTACGGGCTGGCACGGTTTTTCACCGCGGTGCCGTCGGGCCAGCTGTCGGATCGGCTGGGTCGGCGGCCGACGCTCGCGATCGGCGGCATCATCTCCGCCGTCGGCAATTTGTGGTGCGCCGTTGCGGGAAGCTTTCCCGAGTTCATTATCGCGCGATTTGTG
>LNDR01000041.1 GCA_001464755.1 Rhizobiales bacterium Ga0077524 | reverse complement strand
GCCCAGGTGAAGCTGCTGCGCGCCCTCCAGGAGGGCGAGATCGAGCCGGTCGGCGGCAAGCGGCCCGTGAAAGTCGACTTCCGACTGATCGCCGCGACCAACCGCGACATGATCCAGCTGGTCAAGGACGGCAAGTTCCGCGAGGACCTTTACTACCGCCTCAACGTCTACCCCATCTCCGTGCCACCCTTGCGCGAGCGCATCGGGGACGTGCCGGATCTTGCAAACCACTTCCTCGCCCGGTTCGCCGCCGAGGAAGGCAAGCGTATCGTTGGCATGACCGAGGACGCGGCACGCCTGCTGACAGCGTACTCGTGGCCTGGCAACGTTCGCCAACTCGAGAACGCTGTGTTCCGTGCAGTTGTGCTTGCCGATGCCTCGGAGTTGACCGTCGCCGAGTTTCCGCAGATCGCGGCCCACGTCGAGGGATTCCGTGCCGACATTCCACCGGCACCCGCGCAAGTCGTGGCTCGTCCGGCCTACACCGGGCCGGCATTGCTTGGCGCCGAAAGCGTGGTTCCCCAGACTGTCGAGTTGACGGGCGGGCATCGAGGCTCGCTCGGCATACCGGCCGTCGATGCCGAGGGAGAGATACGCTCGCTCGAGTCCATCGAGGCCGACATGATCCGCCTCGCATTGGGCCGCTACCGGGGGCATATGACCGAGGTGGCCAAGCGTCTCGATATTGGCCGATCGACGCTCTATCGCAAGATGCGCGAATACGGTCTCGAGGGACCGCCGAACTGAGCGCGTCGCCAGCCTCGGTGGTCATCGCAAGGCCCTGCGCGCGCAGGGCCTTGCCGCTTTTTGCCGACGACGGACACACAGTCGCGTTACTAGTACGTTCACGGGCTAGCCAAAAGCGCTGTCAATCGGTTAGTTTCCGCGCCCTTAGGCCGAGGAGTTCGCGATGCCGTTCGAAGGTCGTCACACAGGTCGGATCTGCTTGCTGGCAGCGCTGGCCGTTGCGCCATGGCCGGTAGGCGTTGCACTGGCTCAGGTCGCCAATCCGTCCGCGACGGCGCAGCCTGCACATTCCACAACCGCGACAGACGCATCCTCGCAACCTTCCGCCGAGTCTAATGCCGCTGTGCCCGCACCGGCATCGCCGGCCGTCGGCTCTGCGCCGGCCACGGACATGACCCCAAGCCTTTCAGCGCCCACCCCTGAAGCGACGGCTGCACTGCCTGCTGCCTTTACCCTCGATATCGCCGACGCCCTGAAGCGTGTGCCGGCTGGTGCCTCACTCGACAGGGGCGACCGCGCCGCTGTGGCAGCCGTCTACGAGGCGCGCAAGGGCAATCCGATCTGGATGACGCCTCACGGTCCGCGACCGGAGGCTCTGAAGCTCGCGGCCGAGATCGCCAAGGCTGACGACTGGGGTCTGAAAGCATCTGATTTCGCGCTGCCCTCGCTGGACAAAACCACCTCCGACCGCACCGATCTGCCCGCAAGCGCGCTCGCTAACGCCGAGGTTCGCCTCTCGCTGGCCGCTCTGACATATGCCCGTCAGGCACGCGGGGGGCGCGTCGACCCGACAGCCCTGACCGATTTCCTCGATCGCAAAGCCCCTGTTTTCGATCCGAGGAGCGTCCTCGAGCAGATCTCGACCGCGGCCGAGCCCGACGAGTATATTCGCCACCTTCATCCACGCCACGCGGAGTTCGAGCGGCTGCGCCAACGCTATCTTGTAGTCCGCGACATCGCAGACCCATCGAAGGGTGGCGGCCCGAGCGAGGCCGAGCGCCTGCTTGCCAACATGGAGCAATGGCGCTGGATGCCGGCAGATCTCGGCGCCTTCCACATTTGGGTGAACATCCCCGAGCAACTCGTGCGCGTGATGCGCAACAACCAAGTGATCCATACCGAGCGGGTGGTCATCGGCAAACCGAACAGCCAGACGCCAGTCTTCTCGGACGAAATGGAGCAGGTGATCTTCAATCCGCTCTGGGGTGTTCCGGACTCGATCAAGACCAACGAGATCCTGCCCGGCCTGCGTCGCGGAGGTGGCATCCTCGCCAAGCAGAATTTGAGGATCCAGCTGCGCGGAAAGGACATCAATCCTGCGACGATCGACTGGTCGCGCACGGACATCCGCAACTTCCACGTCTTTCAGCCGCCCGGCAGCGGTAACGTGCTCGGCGTCGTCAAATTCTGGTTGCCAAACAAGCACGCCGTCTATCTACACGACACACCCTCGAAGAACCTGTTCAAGGCGGCGGCCCGCACCTTCAGCCATGGCTGCGTGCGTGTGCAGGACCCGGTTCGTCTTGCAGAGGTCATCCTTGCCGAGGATCGCGGCATGTCTGCTGATCGCGTGCGCGCTCTCGCAGGCAAGGGAGCCCCCGAGAACAACCAGATCAATCTCACGCGGCGCATACCGGTCCACATGACCTATTTCACGATGCGTGCCGAGCCGAGTGGCGAGGTGGCAAGCTTCAAGGACGTCTATGGACACGAGGAGCGCATTCGCCTCGGCCTTGAAGGCAAGATGCACCTCGTCAAGGCCGTGCCCCGGCCAGCGACGCCAGCAGGCCCGATTGGCCGCCTCGTCGAGGCATCACCGGGCTATACCGGCCTTGCTGGCTTCTCGGGCTTCTCCGGCGGTGGCTCCGTTTCGACAACGAGGCCGGACTGGGCCCGAAGCGTGTTCTCCGGGGGCAACTGATTGTCAGCGGCCCCTGGTCTCTGCACGAGGCGTGCCGCCGGGTGCCCGTGCCCACTAGGTGGTGGAGCGAGCCAGGTCGTCTCACGGATCCTCGTGT
>LNDR01000040.1 GCA_001464755.1 Rhizobiales bacterium Ga0077524 | reverse complement strand
CCGACCACCGAGCCGAGACCGCCGACCACCACGACCACGAACACCAGCGTGCCGAAGTCGACGGCCATATTTGGGCCAGTCGGGTAAAAGGCACCTGCAACGGCGCCAGCCAGACCGGCCATCGCCGTGCCGCCGGCAAACACACCCATGAACACCAGAGGCAGGTTGTGGCCCAGAGCCTCGACCGTCGATGGTCGGTAGGTGGCGGCGCGCACGATGATCCCGACCCGCGTATAGGCGAGCAGCAGGTAGAGCATCACGAACATCAGCAGGGCGATGCCGCCCATGAACAACCGGTAGAATGGATAATTCGTCTCGAAGATCGTGAAGGCTGCAAATCGCATGTAGTCGGGCATTTGGTAACTGACCAGCGCATCTCCGTAAAAGAGCTTGATCACCTCTTCGATGATGAACGCGAGCCCGAAAGTCAAAAGCAGCTCGTGCGCGTGCCCGTATTTATGGACCCGTCGCAGCATATAGCGCTCAACCAGCACGCCGAGACCGCCGGCAACGATCGGGGCCAGAACGAGGCCGACCCAGAAGCCGCCATGCCGCGTCAGCGTGAAGCCGACATAGGCGCCGAGCATGTAGAACCAGGCATGCGCGAAGTTGAGAACGCCCATCATGCCGAAGATGAGGGTGAGGCCTGCCGAGACCATGAACAGCAGGAGGCCATGCACGACCCCATTCAGCGCAGATACGATAATATATTCCAAGCAACGGCTCCGAGCACGCGACGGACACAACCGGGGATCCGGCTATCGGGGGATGGGTGAGATCATCGGAACGGCCCACGCTCCACAGGAGAGGCGGGCCGTTCCGTTCGCTCTCAGCGTCAGCTCGTCAGGATGCAGGGCGCTGCATCTTGCAGTTCGACTGCACCGGACCCGACGCTTCCTCTGCATTCAAGAGCTTGATGGTCTTGAAGCCCTTGTCGGTGTTGTCAGCCTTGAACTTGGCGTCCTTCGAAACGACGGCCACCGCCAGCGGCATCAGCACCTGATGGTCGTCGGCGCGCATCGAGATCTTACCCATCGACGTGTCGAACGACACCTTCTCCATGGCGAAGGCCAGCTTGTTGATGTCGAGCTTGTCGCCAGCCTTGGCCTTGAGTGCCTTCAGGGCCTCGCCCACGCCCCACACACCGTGCACGGTGTGGCCCTGCACGTTCAGCGGATATTGGCCGGTCTTGGTCTTGAAGTCCTCGGCGAAGGCGGCCGTCTTGTCGCCGTTGGCGTCAGCGAAGAACGTCGACAGCGTGTAGTGGCCGAGCGCCGTGTCGCCCGCGTTGGAGATATTGCCCGGCTGGTCGATCCAGTATGCGAGGAAGCGCGACTTGAGCCCCGAGTCGCCAGCGGCCTTCATCAGCAGCAGAAGATCGTTCGACCAGTTGCCGGTGACGACCGTATCGGGCGCGGCTTCCTTGATCTTCGCGACGTAGGGCGCGAAATCCTGGATCTTGTTCACGTCATGAATGACGTCGCCGACGATCTCGTAGCCGAACTGCTTGGCATAGTCGCGCGTCAACTTCTGGACGTCATGGCCCCAGCTGTAGTTCTGGCCGATGACGTAGACCTTTTTGCCGAGGGCATTCGCCTCCTTCATGGCGATCATCATCGCCTTCAACCGGATCTCGGCGTTGCCGTTCCAGCGGAAATGGTAGAAGTGGCATTTGGAGCCGGTGAACTCCATCGCTTCGGCACCGACGTTGATGTAAATCACCTCTTTGCCGGGATTGCGCGCATTGTGCTTCTGCACGTCGCCGGTGATCTGCCCGCCGATCGCGGATGAGGCTCCCTGGATGATCAGTCGTGCGCCGTCATTGATGGCGGCCTTCACCTTGTCGGCGGCTTCCGACGGTCCGCCCTGATTGTCGTACTCGAGCAGCTGGATGCCGTCCGGCCAGACCTTCTCGGCCTCGAGCTTTAACAGCCCGTACTTGACGGCCGACTGGAACAGCTTGCCCGTCACGGCCTGTCCGCCTGACAGCGTCTCGATCAGCGCCACCTTGACCGGCTCGGCATGGGCTGCGCCAGAACTCAGCAGGGCCGTTCCCGCGAGGGCGGCGCCCATCAGTATCCTCAGCATTGTGTGTCCTCCATAGACATCCAGCACGCTCGGCCGTCTGGTGCTCTTTCCTGCCGCTCCACAGCGGGGGCAAGTCGGCTGCAGCCATAGCGCATCGCTATCAGCGAACTCGCTCTTGGGGGTACAAGCAAGTGCGATTTTTTATGATCGCGCACTTTTTCGGCTCGGACGGCTGCGTCCAATCGACATGCAAGCAAGCACGTGGCACCTGCTTCGTGTCGGTGAATGCAGCCCGGAAGGATGCACGGGTTGCCGTTCCGCCTCCGCAGAGACGGCAGAAATCCCCAACTCCAGGTCGAGATCGGGGGCTTGGGACAAGAACGGGCTGCCAGCACGGGCTCGGCCCGGCAAAGTTCGGCACGCTCTCTCTGCGCTGAACGCAGGCCGTGCTGGTCTGCCGGAGAACAGGTAGCTCCCGTGCGGCCAGTTTCTCCTGGGATATCGATATCCAAAAATCGAAAGTAACGCCCGCTATCTCAGCACCAAGGTCGACGCGATCGCGATCGCCGAGAAATCGACATCGACCGACACCAGGTATTTGCGTTGTGTCACTAGCTTTTCGATTTGTCCGGTTTTGATAGCACACGATATGGCCGCTCCTCTGTGATCGGATCGATGCCGGCGGGAGCGGGGGACGCCGGCG
>LNDR01000039.1 GCA_001464755.1 Rhizobiales bacterium Ga0077524 | reverse complement strand
AAGGTCAGCACAAGTCCGACGGATTTCTTTCCACTCGAGTCGGTAAGACTTGCGCGCGTGAAGGGCGAAAGTTTCGAGCTGTTCGGTGACGTGATCGCCAACGAGAGCAAGTAGTCTGGCTTCGATATTCGTCGCCGCGGGACGGCCGTCGGAGATTGTCCTCTGGCGGCCGTTTTCCGTGGCGCTACTTCATCGGCGGGCGTGACCCGGTATGACGGGAAGGCACGAAAGACCGCGGGCGATCAGACTGTCGTGCCAGACAGGCGGGGCGTTGCCGAGGGCGAGATCGGGAAAGCGCTCGAAGAGGCGCGGCAAGGCGATGCGAGCCTCGAGGCGGGCGAGTTGGGCGCCGATGCAGAAGTGCGCGCCTTGGCCGAATGTGAGATGGCGGTTGGGCTGGCGGCCAAGATCGAGACTTTCGGGATTTTGGAAATAAGCGGGATCGCGATTGGCGGCGTTGATCATGGCGAACACGCGATCGCCCTGGCGGAGTTGCCGACCTCCGATCTCGTGGGTGACGCGTACTACGCGGCTCATGGAGTTCGAGGGGCCGTCGTAGCGCAGAAACTCCTCGATGGCGGTGCCAGCGGTATCGGGCTCGGCAACGAAGCGGGCGCGCGCCTCGGGATTGCGCAGGAGCATCAGGGTCGCGTTCGAGAGCAGGTTCGTGGTTGTCTCGTGACCCGCGAATAGGAGCAGCATGGAGGTCGCGACCAGCTCGTCCTCGGTCAGGCGATCGTCGGCGTCGCGGGCTGCTATGAGGAGGCTCAGGAGATCATCGCCGGGCATACGCCGACGCTCCTCGATGAGACCGCGGAACAGAGCCGACATGGCGACAGCGCCTCGGCGGGCACGTTCGTATTTGTCCGGAATCCCGCGGGCAGAAAAGAGGAACGACATGATGTCGTCGGACCAGGCCTTGATGTCATGCAGGTACCGCTCGGGTACGTTCATCACATGCATGATGACGCGCGCCGGGAGTTGCATAGTTAGGGCGCCCACAAGATCGGTCTCGTTGGGGCCGGCAGCCGAGAGATCGTTGAGAAGGCGCTCGGTCAGATCCTCGATGGCAGGTCGCCAACCATTTATGGTGCCCGGCAGGAAGGCCTTCGCAACGAGCGCGCGCACCCTCGTGTGACCCGGTGGATCGCGAAAGACGATCCAGAGCGAAAGATACCGCATGGCCTCGGCGAGGGTTGATCGTCCGGGCTCGGGGAGGCTCGCGTAAAACGGGGTCAAACGATCGGGAGACATCTCCTCGGCCGAAGAGAGTGCGCGCGCGACGTCGTCGTAACGGGTGAGGATCCATGATTTCAGCGCCGGGCTCCAATGCACCGGGTCGTGCTGGCGGAGCGTCGCGAGTTGGCGGTATGGGTCGGCACGGACGGCCGGATCGCTCGGTGTGTAGCCGACTGGCATTCGCGAATGCTCCTTGCTCTGTGGCAATGACCGCTCGGTTGTCATTGCACCGCACAAATTGGTTTGTCCCGGTAAAGGTGCCTTGTTGTCGCACGGATCGCCCGATAAGCTCGATCGCAAGCGGCCACTGAACCGCGCTTAAAGTGAGATTGGGAGGACGTTCGATGGCGAAAATCACAAGACGTGGCTTCATTGCGACCGGAGCCGGTGGCGCTATCGCGGCAACGAGCGGCGGCATTGCGGGAATACTTGCTACCGGTCGCGCACCAGCAATTGCGCAGACGACGACGGTGCACTGGCTGCGTTGGAATGACTTCGTACCGGCGTGCGACGCGGCGCTGCGCGAGAAGATCCTGCCCGAGGCGGAAAAGGCGCTCGGCATCAAGGTCAACTTCGAGCGCGTCAACGGCAACGACCTGCAGCCGCGCATCACCTCAGCGATCCAGTCGGGCGCGGGGCCTGACATCATCATGCTGTTCAACAACCACCCTCACCTCTATCAGGCGAGCCTCGTCGACCTGACGGATATTGCCACCGATATCGGCAAGGCGCAGGGCGGCTACTACAAGATCTCCGAGGGCAATTGCGGCGCTGGCGGCAAATTCTTCTCGATGCCCTGCAACATCATCGGCGGGATGACGGCCTACCGTAAATCGTGGTGGGGCGAAGTCGGCCTGCCCGAAGGCCCGAAGACATGGGACGAGTACCGCGAAGGCGGAAAAAAACTGAAGGCGAAGGGCTTCCCGATCGGCCAGTCGCTCGGCCAGTCGTTCGGCGATCCCCTCTGGTCGTTCGGGGGACGGGAGGTCGACGAAGCTGGCAAGGTGGTTATCAACTCCAAGGAGACCATCGAAGCAGTCAAGTACATGGCTGCATTCTGGAAAGACTCCATGGACGAGGGCGGACTCGCCTGGGACGACGCCTCCAATAACCGCGCCTTCCTTGCCGGCACGATCTCGGCGACGCTCAATGGCGCGTCGATCTATATCGAGTCGAAGCGCAAGCCGGACCAGTACAAGACCGATAAGGGCACACAGCTGAAGTACGACATCTTCCACGGTCCGCTGCCGGCCGGTCCGAAGGGCCAGTTCGCATTCCACACGTTCCAGAGCCACGTCGTGCCGAGCTACTCGAAGAACCAGAAGGCGGCAAAAGACCTGCTCACGTTCTTCCATACTGAAGCCAACTACGACAAGTGGTTCAGCGTCGGGCAAGGCTTCCATTCCGGTCCCACCCTCTCC
>LNDR01000038.1 GCA_001464755.1 Rhizobiales bacterium Ga0077524 | reverse complement strand
GGCGGTTGGTGCCTGACGCACCAATCGACCGTGACGATCGGCCTCCCGTGCCTACGGCGGCCGGCGACGACAACGACCAAGGGCGGGAGGAGAAGCAAAAAACGAGGTGCACACGATGCTCCGACGTAAGTTTCTTACCGTTGTCGCTGGCCTTGCTGCCGGACTAGGCCTCACTGCATCGGCCAAAGCGCAGAGTTGGCCCGACCGGCCTGTGAAGGTCATTGTGCCCTACGCTGCGGGAGGTGCCACGGACGCCATCGCGCGGCCTTGGTCGGAAGAACTCTCCAAGGCCTTCGGCCAACAGTTCGTGATCGAGAACCGCGGTGGCGCCTCGGGCATGATCGGCATGGAGGCCTTGGTCAAATCGCCACCCGACGGCTACACCCTCATCATGTCGCCGAACGCCGTCCTGTCGATCCTGCCGAGCCTGAAGAAAACACCTTACGACCCGCTCACCGACGTCGTGCCCATCGGCTATACCGGCGAGGTTCTGAACGGCTTCGTCATCCATCCGAAGGCCGGCATCAAGTCGATGAAGGAGTTGGTCGCCCACGCCAAGCAGAACCCCGGCAAACTCACTTATGCGTCGTCGGGCAACGGCACGGCGAACCACCTGCGCCTCGAGGCCCTCAAGCTCAAGGCCGGCATCGACATCCTGCACGTGCCTTATCGCGGCGGTGCCGATGCCCTGAATGACGTGCTACCCGGCAACGTTCTGATGCAGAACGAGCCGATCACGCTGCCCCACGTCAAGGCCGGCAAGCTGATCCTGCTCTCGATCAATGGCAAGGTTCGCAACCCCGACTTCCCCGATGTGCCGACAATGACGGAGGCCGGTATCCCGGACGCGGACGTGCCGATCTGGTTTGGCTTTTTCGGTCCGAAAGGCCTGCCCGATGCGATCGTACAGAAGATCAATGGAAAGATGATCGAACTTGCCAAGGACGAGGGCTTCAAGAAGAAGCTCTGGTCGGTCAACTCGATCCTCGAGCCGAAGACGGCAGCCGAGACGCGCCAGATCCTCGAGGACGACATCAAGTCGAACCTCGAAGTGATCAAGAAGGGCAACATCAAGCTCGAATAAGGCGATTGCCCGTGTGCCTCGCATTGAGACGCACGGGACCGACGTAATGTAGCTCACCGACGTTGCGTATCTCAGGACGTCTCGCGAAACCCCTTGCGGGCCGCTGCAGCCGCTGCATAACCGACCGTCAGCTGGCTTTGATCGGCGTCGGCGTAGGCCGTCGCGGCATGCAAGGCACCTGCCGTGGCGTTGACGGCCTGTTTGACCATCCGAACGGTCGCGGCGGGCATGGAGGCGGCAATTTCCGCCATCTCGGTGGCTTTCGCAATCGTCGCCCCGTCATCGACCACCTCGTCGACGATGCCCCAGTCCATCGCCTGGGCGGCCGGCATCTTCTCGCAGAGGATGGTAATGCGCTTGGCGCGGGCGGGACCGACGAGCGAGATCAGACGCGGCAAGGCGCCCCACTGCAGATTGAGGCCGATCTTGACCTCGGGTACGTAGAGATAGGCTCCGCGTCCCAGGACGCGCCAGTCACAGGCGAGGGCGATCGCAACACCGGCACCGACAGCGAGCCGCTCCATGGCCGCGATTGTGATCTGAGGCATCTCCTCCCAGGCCTTGCACAGGCGCACACCGCCATAGGCGCGATGACGGCGCTTCAGGTCGTCCGTCTCTGAGGGCCATCCGTCCGTCGCCTTCAGGTCGAAACCTGCCGAGAACGCATTGGGTGCCCCCGCAAGCACGACGGCGCGCGTCTCGACATCATCGTGAAAGCTCCGGGCGACAGCGGTCAGTTCGAGCACGAGCTGCTCGTTGAACGCGTTCAAGTTGCGCTTGCGATCGAACCGCACGACCGCGATCGGGCCACGCGTCTCGATCGCCACATACTCGAGCTGCATTTCTATGCCCTTCCTCAGGCCGCCTTTATGTTCGAACGCTGGATGTGATCGAGATTACCGCTCTCGATACGGATAAGGCGCGTTCCCGGCGTCATCTTGGGCGAGTGAATGACGCCGACGTCGTAGAACTGGCAGTCACCCGGCCGCATGGCGTAGCTGCCCACCGGCTCGACCAGGGTGGGCGTGTCGCCCGAGCCCTTGCTCTTCACCTTCCACTCGGTCATCTCCGTGGTGCCGGCGGCAACGCCATAGATCGCCCACGCCGGACCGTGATCGTGCGGTGTACCAACGCGCTCGTCCTCGTAGACGTGACCGCAGATGCAGAAGCCGAGTTCCGGATCCTCGTAGAGAACCTTCCGGGGCTTGCACTGCTCGGCCGTGACATGGCGTGCGATCAGATCCTTGTCCAGAAGGGCGCGCGACAGATGCTCGCACACCTTTTTCTTGCCTTCGGCACTGGAGTCGCTCGTCAGCGCGCGGCGCACGTCCTGGCTCAGCTGCTCGAGGGTGTAGGTCATCTCGGTCTCCTCAGCTTGCCTCGTTATGCCGATGCGCGCACCAAGGCAAAAGAAAGTCGGACCCAGGCTCGACCCGGCGCAGAACGACCGCCTTGATCGCGATCAAGCCTTCGGCCTCCCAAACGCGGTGTCGCCCGCTGAGGAATCAGGTGCCGCAGCCAGGGCAAGAGCCGGAACACCTCACAGCCGCCGTGCGTCCAGCCACTCACCGTA
>LNDR01000037.1 GCA_001464755.1 Rhizobiales bacterium Ga0077524 | reverse complement strand
CGACCAGCTGCCGTCCCGCTTCTGCATCCAATACTCGTGGACAACGCTTTCGCGCTCCTGAAAGCAGGCGCCACCAAGAGCGCGCTCCCAAACGCGTTTCTCGATCGGGGAGCCGCTGGGCCGCTGCGGATGCACGACGACGAAAGCAAAGCCCGCTGCAACGCGCAGTCGCTCCACTTTGAACACCACCGGCTTGCCGAACATCCCTTCGTAGCGGGGGCGCAGCGCGTCCATGATGGCGGCGCGCTCCGGCGAGCCGCGCTGCGGGCTCTGAACGTCCTGCGGCGATATCTTTGGTGGAACAGGCAGGGGGCGCGGATGGAGAAGCGCCTCGATCTGCTCGGCCCTCCAGAGCTTCTCGTCGGAGCACAGTCCTTCCGATGAGTCCCCTCGAGGCATTCAGGTCGCGGCTGAACTGATAGTAGATTTGCAGCTCAACTGGCCTGGTCCGGCCTCGGCACCGCGCGCCAGCGAAGCTCAGAGCATCGCCGAGCGCAGAAAGGATGCGGAACTGCAGGAAGGCCCGGCCGTATTTGTCCCATGCCACGCGCCTGTCGATGACTTCGAAGCTCTCTGTGTCCACCCGCTTGTCCGGCAAGAATTGATTGGATGCGCGCCAGGTTTCAATGAGGGCCTGAGCCGTCGGCTCTCTAGCAGTTGAGTAGGACGGGCTCAGATCGCCGGAGGGCGCCACGATTGTGGCCGAACGCGGCGTTTGTGCTTGCGCCGAGCCCGAGGCCATGATGAGCCCCGCTGCAATATGCGACGCAATTGAGAGCCATCTTCGTGTTCCAGGTATTCGCGCCGCCATCACCCATGTGCTCCCGATAGCTGACCGAGTGACTACGCGACAGCGCGGAAGCGCACTCTTTGACGCGGGTCAAGTCCGACCCCAGATTAGATGTCCCACGCCGGGTCGACATGGAGGCCCTTTGGCGAGCGCCCGTATCGACAGGCGGACCAAGTCGGACCAAATCCTGGCTGCTTGGGCCTTGTGTTGCGTAAGATAGTCACCTGGGTTACGAGGAGGACGATTGATCGTCCGCTTCGCAGCACTTTGCCGACTGACTGAGAAGCTTAGCGACATACCCGCTCTTCACGTCCTTGCGGTTGCCAAACCTACTCCTGAAGACCCTCCAAGTAGAGCGTCAGCTCGAAGATCAGAGCCCGGGACATTATGGGGTCAACATGATCGCGGAAGACCTCACCCCATGCCGGCATGTCCGCTGAGCCGTGGCTGGCGATCTCGCCGCCGTCGCGGATGGTTCTTGCAATCCTGCTGAACGGGAAATGGCCGTTGTTGCGTTGCGAGATCCGCGTCAAGTCTGCTGGCGCCTTTTTCAGCGACGGGGCCAGCGGACCTTTACCTTTGCCGTCCAAACCATGGCATACTGAGCAGTATCGCACGAATTCCTCGGCGCCCGAGATATCCGCATCATCCAATGTCGGGGTTTCACTCTCTTTCTGCTCGGCCGGCGGTGTCGGACCCTGTGCAGGAGACTGTGACTGGGCTCCGACCGCGGCCGGCAACAAGAGAAGACTGCCGATCACCAGGACTCTGCAATTCCATACCCGCATCGCGATCTCACCTTCTTCTTATCGAAACACACGCTGCACCCTGTCTCACAGTGCCGGGTGGGCAGGCGAACGGCCGAGGCGACGGTGGCTTCGGCACTATCCTCACCGGCGGCCTCGGTGGCGGTAGAGGCTTCACCGGCCGCGGTGGTGGTGGCTTGACCGGCGGCCTTGGCGGCGTCGGTTTAACCGGCGGTCTAGGTGGCAATGGCTTCACGGGCGGCCTTGGAGGCGGCTTGACGGGCGGCGATGGCGGCTTCGGAGGTACCACCCTGACGCACTGACCTCCCTGCCTGATGAAACCCGGCGGACATGCGGGCAGCGTCGGCGTTGCGACCGGCACGCAGCGCGCTCCATCCCGCCGCGTTCCCGGCGGGCAAGTGGGCGGCGTTGGCGTCGCAATCGGAACGCAGCGCGATCCATCCCGCCGCGTTCCCGGCGGGCAAGTTGGCGGCGTTGGCGTCGCAATCGGAACGCAGCGCGCTCCATCCCGCCGCATTCCCGGCGGGCAAGTTGGCGGCGTTGGCGTCGCAATCGGAACGCAGCGCGCTCCATCTCGGCGCGTTCCCGGCGGGCAAGCGGGCGGCGTTGGCGTCGCAATCGGAACGCAGCGCGCTCCATCCCGGCGCGTTCCTGGCGGGCAAGCGGGCGGCGTTGGCGTCGCAATCGGAACGCACCGCGTTCCGTCATGCCTCGTGCCGGCCGGACAGGTCGTCGGCGTTCTAATGCACTGGCCGTGTCGCATGGTGAAGCCCGGCGGACACGTGGTCGTGCTGGCGACACACCGTCCATTGCGCAGCATCTGCCCCGGCGGACAGGCTACGGGACCCGTGATGCATCGCCCATTTCGGAACGACTGGCCCGGTGGGCATTTCGGCCCGTCAGGCATCACGCAATGCCCGTGCCGGAGCACCATTGGCGGCCTGCAGGTCTGTGAGACGCAGCGCCCGTTCTGTAGCGCAGTGCCCGACGGACAAACGCACTGCCCATTCTGCAG
>LNDR01000036.1 GCA_001464755.1 Rhizobiales bacterium Ga0077524 | reverse complement strand
GCAGCAAGTAGTTTGCTTTTAGTTTCGTATTGTGAGGCTTTTTCTGCCAGACGCTTTTTGCAACGTCCTCAAGTCACTCGCGTCGACCGAGGAACTGCAGCAGGAACATGAACATGTTGATGAAGTCGAGGTATAGGCGCAGCGCGCCCATGATTGCCGACTTCTGCAGCCACTCCTGGTCGCCTTGGGCGGCATGCGCAACGTATTCGTTCTTGATTGCCTGAGTGTCGTAGGCGGTGAGTGCGGCAAAGATGAGGACGCCGATGATCGAGATCGCGAACATCATCGCCGGCGACTGCAGGAAGATGTTGATGACCATGGCCACGATCAGACCGATCACACCCATCATCAGGAACGTGCCGAGACCGGACAGATCCTTTTTGGTCGTGTAGCCGTAAAGGCTGAGCCCGGCGAAGGCGACGGCGGTCACAAGGAAGGTCTGCGCGATTGAGACGCCGGTGAAGACGGCGAAAATCCAGCTGATCGACAGGCCCATGACCGCGGCAAAGCTGTAGAACACCAGCTGGGCGGTCGCGGCCGACATCCGGTTGATCATGCCGGCAAAAGCAAACACCATGATCAGCGGCGCGAACATCACCGCCCAGCCGAGGATGTTCGGCTGCATCGTCACCGGGTCGCGGAAGATCGCCATTAAAGACGGGGCGGTGCCCACAGCCCAAGCGACGCCGCCGGTAAGCAGCATGGCGACAGACATCAACCCGTAGACCCTGTTCATGTGGGCGCGCAGGCCTTGGTCTACCTCGGCTGTCCGGACGCCAACCGTGTTGCGGCTGCGAACGGATTCATACTGTGCCATACAAAGGTTCCAATTCGTCCAAATGCGGCAGATCCAAAACGAACCGCCCGCTGCATGAGATATGCTCTGCAGGTAGGGTCTTTACAAGCAAGGCCAGGGGGGCTCTGCTTACTATTTGTACAGTGCGCTGACAGTAAGCGAGGCGCTCGGGCAGATCATCAAGCGTGACTACGTCCGCGTCACGCCGCTGCCGACGCCGGCGAAGCGCCTGACCAGATCGACGGATGGTTCCACGACTACAGAAGGACCAAGACAGGGCTATGCATGCACCTCGCCGCGCAGTTCAGGCGCGCCCAGCAACCCGCTGCCGCCCTTGGCACCGCCGAGATCGCTCGCATCGCCTGAAGACAGCGCGTAAAGGGGAAATCTCGCCGGAGCGCCGAGTCGCACAACAACGCCCTGTGATGGCGTCGGAGCCGTGGGATGCGGCGATCCTCGTGACCGTGGTCCTGCCGGCCGAATATGCCATCGACCCCACCGGCGTCGGCCGGGTGCTCGGCCTGACCGAGATGGGCGAGATCAAGCGCGAACTGGCCGAAGAGGCCGAGGCAGATCGCCTGCTCGACGAGCAGCGCGCGCTGGAGCGGTCCTCGAGCGTTTTCGACGCCGTCTTCGGCCTGCTCGTCGGCACGGCCCACGCCCAGGAAGCGCCAGAAGCCTGGCGGGACGAAGTGACCTTCACCCTCGAACCCGGGGCCACCGCAGAGATCAAGATGACGATGGAAGCCGGAAATGTTGTCGACTACGCGTGGACAGCGACAGGGGGGCGGGTGAACTTCGACCTGCACGCCCATAGTGGCGGTGACTCGGTCAATTACGAACGTGGCGCCGGCCAGACTTCGGGCGAAGGCAGCATCGAAGCCCCATTTGCCGGTGATCACGGGTGGTTCTGGCGCAACCGGGACAGCACGCCGATCACGATGACCATCCAGCTGCGCGGCGAATACAGCGCCGTCGTGGAGACGTACTGACGCTTCCCGTGCCTGCGGCCAGCCGCGGGCACGGTTCCTCTTTGCCGCCGGGATGCTTTATCCGCGTCAATTTGGGACATGGGTTCAGCTCCGCACCATGTTGACGGCAAACCAAGGCGCGGTATCCACAGCAATGATGGCCAATCTTGACGCCTTCTTCTTCACGATCTGGGCGTGGCTCGTTTCCGTCCAGCGCGAAATCTACGGCGACATCGCCACGATGCTGCGCGCGTTCGCGGCTTCGGGCGACTGGGGCCTTCTCGTTGCCTTCGTGCCCTGGGGCGTCGCTTTCGGTGCGGCGCATGCCTTGACCCCCGGCCATTCCAAGATGGTCCTCGCGATGTTCGTCGCAGGCAGCGGCGCTGGGTTCGCCAGCGGGCTTCGCACAGCTGGAATACTTGCCTCGACGCACATCCTGATGTCCGTCCTGATCGTTCTTCTGGGGCTGCCGCTCGCGTCGATGGCACTTGGCGAAGTGGGAAGAGCCGTCTTCCTCGAAACCTTGAGCAGAAGCCTTCTTGGACTCGTTGGACTCTGGTTGCTGATCTCGGCCCTGCGCTCCGGAAACGGGGATGGGCATGGGCATAGGCATGGGCGGGGTGTCGCGTTTGCGGCAGACGAGTTCATCCGCCGCTTCCTCCTCCATGTTTTGCCGCGCGGCTTCCATCGCATCCGGCACTACGGCCTGCTGGCCGGCTCCGCCCGCAAAGCCAGTCTCGCGCTCGCCCGCCAACTCCTGGATGTCGCCGCGCCGCCTGACCCACCTGCCT
>LNDR01000035.1 GCA_001464755.1 Rhizobiales bacterium Ga0077524 | reverse complement strand
CACCGGGCTCGGCCGTTAGAGCCCCGGTGCCGGCGGCTGCCTCTCAATCGTCAAACGACACCAGCGTCAGCGCGGCTGTGAGAAGTGCAGGCTAGCGCTGGGTCTGGAACGACGCGCCTCGAGGCTCTCAAATTCTCGAGCGATCCGCAGTTCGACGAGCAAGGTCGTCGATGCCGTCGGCCACTTGGCTTGTGAGCTACGTGCCACCTATCCGCCGCTGATGCCCGGCCCAATACGGCTCCCGCAAGTCTTTACGCCTGATCTTGCCGACAGGAGACTTTGGTAGAGGCTCACGGCGCACGACGACCTTGCCCGGCTTTTTGTAGGAGCCGAGTTGATCGATGCAGATCTGGATTATTTCCTGCTCCGAAATCGTCTCATCGGCTTTCGGAACAACGACCGCACAGGGCGTTTCGCCCCAGCGTTGATCTGGAATGCCGAATACGGCGACCTCGAGCACCGCTGGATGGTCAGCGATAGCATTCTCCAGTTCCATCGGCCAGATGTTGTAACCACCCGAGATGATCATGTCGTCGGCGCGGTCGAGAAGATAGAGGTAACCGTTGCGGTCGATCATTCCGACGTCGCCGGTCAGCACCCGGCCCTGCACAATGCGCTCCCTGGTGCCTTCCGGGTCCCGCCAATAGCCCGTCATCTGGCCATCCGTCCGCGCAACGATCTGGCCGACTTCGCCGAAGGGCAAAGGCTTATTGTCGTCGTCCCAGATCTCGACATAGGCATAGGGCATGACAAGACCGCACGACCGGAGTGGGTTCGAGCCTTCGACATTGCCGAACCACTGTCGCGGCCCCATGCACGAAACCAACAAGACTTCGGACAGGCCGTAGCCTTGATACATTCCCTTCTCGCCGAAAACCTCACGCGCCTTGAGTGCGGTTGCATCCGATATGGGTGCGCCGGCAATGAAGAGGCACTTCAAGGCGGACCAGTCCCGCCCCACCGCAGCAGGATGCTGGCACATGGCATTGAGGATTGGCGGCACGACGAATGAATACCCGACCCGCTCCCGCTCCATGATCTCCAGTGTCTCTTTCGGCTCGAACTTGCTCACCATCACGTTGATGCCGCCGCCAAGCCATGTCGGCATGAAGAAGTATCCTGAGCCGTGGCTGATCGGCCCGACGTGAAGACACGCGTCACCAGGCTCGACAGGAGGGAACGGGTAGAACCAGTCTCGCCCCGTATCGATCCACTGCCTGTGAGTGGAGGCGACCCCGCGGCTCCGGCCGGTCGTTCCGCCGGTATGTCGGATGATGTAGAGATCGTCGCTTTTGATCGGAACCAAGGGGTCTGTTGCGGATTGCCTGGCGAGCCAATCCTCGTAGCCATCTTCGCGGATGACGACATGCTTGAGCGTCGGCACCTCGCCTTCAAGGCCTGCGACGTCCGCTGCATGGTCGGCACTTGCAAATAGCGCCCGACAATCCATATTTCGCAACATCTCGATATGAGACTCGCGGCTGTTGCGCGGATAGAGCGGCACGCGGACGACGTTCGCGATCGCACATCCGAGGAAAAAATCTGCTGCTTGCGTCGAATTTTCCTCCAGAGCAGCGACGCAATCTCCGGGCCGCATTCCCATGGAGATCAACCCATTGGCAAACCGGCATCCCCGCTCCCAGGCCTCGGCAAAGGTGATACGATCATCGCCATGCACGATTGCGACGCGCTTGGCATGAACCTGTGCTGCCCGGCGCATCAGACTTGTGACATTCATCACCCTCTCCTTGTTTACTGACAGCACTCCTCGATTGGGGGCCACCACTCCTGATCGAGTTCGCGCCACTTGAGCGCATCCCAATTCGAGCACGCGGATCGCGGTTGGCCACACAGGCCGCTTGCCACGCTTTACCGGTCATCACCTCGGTAATCCGTCACCTGAAGTGTCCGACCGACTTGCCGCCACACGGTCCTCCGGGTGTTGCCATTGAGGGGTCGTATCCCGCGAACTTCGCGTGTCGCCGCCGTCGGCGGTCATGGCATCGGCCTTCCAACACTCGTCGTCGGTCCAACGACGACCGAGATCGACAATGGCTCCTGGTTCCTCGATCGCCTCCAACCCGGTAAGACCTGCGCGGATGATCTCATATTGATCTTTCGCGTCGAACGGACGGCCACAGGTGTGGCCTAGCGGATAGTCTACGAACGATGCACGCGGCGGCTGGCCAGCGGTCGTGATATCGTATGCGCTGGTCAACGAGACGGTTGGCGTTCCAGCCGCTTCGAGATGACGGGCGATCAGACACACGGTCTGATGGCACACCGGTCACATTGGTATGAGAAAGACCGCATCGACCGACTGGGCTTTGAACCGCTCCGCAAGGTCGGGTATCAGCTCCTCACGGACACGGCGTTGAGAATAGATGCCGCCCATGCAGGATAAGGCTTCGCTTGCCATCTCGCCGATGACGCCTTCGTTTTCCAGACGCCTAAGGGCCATGCCTATCCCCTCAGTACCGGCGCAATCGTTTTGTAGGAAGTCGCCATCGAGGAGATGAACCGATGTCGAGCGAGATGCAGAACAGCTTGTGGCG
>LNDR01000034.1 GCA_001464755.1 Rhizobiales bacterium Ga0077524 | reverse complement strand
CAGATGCTCAGGCTCCTGGCCGACTTTGAAGATCTGGACCACCTGCCAGGTCTT
The DNA here is from genome assembly GCA_001464755.1 of Rhizobiales bacterium Ga0077524. Taxonomy (GTDB): domain Bacteria; phylum Pseudomonadota; class Alphaproteobacteria; order Rhizobiales; family Hyphomicrobiaceae. Next base: position 2,491 of record LNDR01000034.1, on the reverse strand, counting down.
GGTACTAAGCGCGCTGACGGTGCCATTGCCGCCATTGCTGACATAGACCAGCGCGCCGTCGTTGCCGAACACGGCATAGTTGGCACCCGGTCCCGTCGCCACCAAGGGACGAGCCGCGAAGGTGACAAGATCGATCACGGTAATGCCGTTGCCCGCGGGATGAGTCACCACGGCGAAACGGCTGTCCGGACTCGCCGCCACGTGGTGCACCGCTGCAGGAACATCGATCTGGCGCTCGACCTTCAAATCGCTCTGGCGAATGATCGTGACCGTGCTCACGACCGCGACCGTTCCAGCATCCGCGGGCTTGCCGGCCTCGGCAATGCCGGCGGGTTTGCCCGGCGTTGCGCCCGGCGCCCGCGTCCGGCTGCTGCCGGCAATGAGGTATCGGCCATCGGGAGTGCCCGCCAAGCCATGCGCGGCCGAAACGTCATCGATGCGGCCGATCACCTTGTCCTCGGCAACATCGATGACCACGACGGCATTGCCATCACCCAGCGGCACGAACATGCGTTCCGCAGCCAGCACCGACGTCGCCGTCAAAGCTGTCGCGAACATTATTGTTGCAATCTGCGTCCAGCGTCTCATCGTCTGTGCCTTTCCCTGCTCATGTCGTTCTCCGCTGTCCGATCTCATTCCACCACCAAGCGTCCGCGGAACATTCCCATCGGGCACGCGAACTCGTGAACTCCCGGTTCCTTCGGCAGCAGCTCGACGGCGACCGTCGCGCCGGTCGGCAGATCGGCACTCTTATTGAAGTCGGCGAAGATCACCTTGTCCGAGCACGAGGCCGTCTCCTCACGCCGGAAGTTGAGGCGGACAGGCTGCCCGGCGCGCACGACGATGGTGTCTGGTGTGTAGCCGCCCTTTACCAGGATCATCGCCTCCTGGTAGCCGCTCGAGCCCACGCTGGCGCGCACGCCGCTCGAGCGCTTCATCCAGAAGAACCACACGATGAGCGCGATCAGCGCGAGACCGCCCACAAGCACAAGCCAACGATCGGGTGTCATGACGGGCTCCTCTCCGGCTTGAAGGACCGCAACCGGTTCGCATTGCTGACAACGGTGACAGAGCTGAAAGCCATAGCGGCGGCCGCGATCAGCGGCGATAGCAGCAGGCCGATAAAGGGGTAGAGCACGCCCATGGCAACGGGAATGCCGGCAACGTTGTAGCCGAAAGCCCCGACCAGGTTCTGGCGCACGTTGCGCATCGTCGCTCGGCTGATCTCGATGGCGGTCACCACGCCGACGAGACTGCCCTTGATCAGCGTCACGTCGCTTGCCTCGATAGCGACATCGGTACCCGTGCCGATAGCAAAGCCGACGTCGGCCTGGGCGAGCGCGGGCGCATCGTTAATGCCATCACCGACCATGCCGACGCTCTTGCCCTCTAGCTGCAGCTTCTGCACCTCGTGCGCTTTGTCGTCGGGCAGTACATCAGCCAGCACACGTTCGATGCCGACTTGGCGCGCGATCGCCTTGGCCGTGCGCTCGTTGTCGCCGGTCATCATCACGACCTCGAGCCCCATTCCCCTGAGCGTGGCGACCGCAGACTTTGAGTCTGGTTTGACCGTATCGGCGACGGCGACCAGGCCGGCCGGTTTGCCATCGATGGCAACGAACATCGGCGTTTTGCCCTCGCCAGCCAGCCGTTCCCAATCCTTGGCCAGATGCTCAATTGCGATGCTCCGATCGCGCATCAGCTTGGCGTTACCCAGCAGCACAGCTCGGCCGTCTACCTCGCCCCCGACACCATGTCCGGCAATTGCCGCAAACCCCTTGGCATCGCTGAGCTTGAGACCGCGCGCTTCGGCACCCTTGACGATGGCCTCGCCGAGCGGGTGCTCCGAACCTCGCTCCAAAGACGCTGCCAGACGCAGGACGTCAGAGTCCGGGAAGCCGCTCGCCACCACATCGGTCAGTGCCGGCTCGCCCTTGGTGATGGTCCCGGTCTTATCGAGAATGATCGCATCAAGCTTCTCGGAACTCTGCAAGGCATCGCCCGAGCGAATCAGAATGCCATGCTCGGCACCCTTGCCGATCCCGACCGTCAGCGACGTCGGCGTCGCCAGACCCAGCGCACACGGGCAGGCAATGATGAGTGTGGTGACCAGCACGATGGTCGCATAAACGAGCCTCGGCTCAGGCCCGAACAGATACCAGGCCATGAACGCCAGCACGCCGAGAATCATGACGCTCGGCACGAAGTATCCGGAGACCGTGTCGACCACACGCTGGATGGGCGCCTTGGAGCCCTGCGCGTCCTGCACCATGCGAATAATACTGGCGAGCGCCGTGTCTTTGCCGACCTTGGTGGCGCGGAACTTGAAGCTGCCGGTCTTGTTCAACGTAGCGCCGATCACCTCATCGCCCGGCCGCTTCTCGACCGGCATCGATTCACCTGTGATCATCGATTCATCGAGGGCACTGGACCCTTCGATGACCTCGCCGTCGACCGCAATCTTGTCGCCGGGCTTCACCACTAGGATGTC
>LNDR01000033.1 GCA_001464755.1 Rhizobiales bacterium Ga0077524 | reverse complement strand
GATGTTCTTCGATATCGGCGGCTCGATGGACTTCCACATCAAGCTCGCCGAGGAGATGTTTTCGGCCGCGCGCACCGAGTTCAAGCACATGGAGCACTTCTACTTCCACAACTGCCTCTACGAGTACGTGTGGAAGAACAACCGCCGCCGCTGGACCGAACGCACGCCGACCTGGGAGGTGCTGCACAAGTACCCGGCCGACTACAAGGTGGTGTTCGTCGGCGATGCCTCGATGAGCCCCTACGAGATCACGGTGCCGGGCGGCTCGGTCGAGCACATGAATGAGGAGCCGGGCTCTGCGTGGCTGAAGCGCGTGACGGGCATTTATGAGAGCGCGATCTGGCTGAACCCGGTGCCCGAGAGCCATTGGAGCTGGACGCCCTCGATCAAGATTGTCGAGGAGATATTGGAGAAGCGGATGTTCCCGCTGACCATCGACGGGCTGGATCGGGCGATGAAAGAGCTGATGCGGTAGCGCGCGGATGGGGACTGGCGGCTGGGCGCCAATCCCCCGTCTCCGCAACCTCCATCGTGCGAGGCCGCGACCTGTACCCCGCGCGACACGCAGCCGCTAGTCCGGCTTGAAAACGGCGAGGCCGTCCTTGGTCGAAACCGTGCCGGCCCCTCCGAGATAGTCGCGCTCGGTCATGTCGCGCAGGAGCGCGGCATCCTCGGGCGTGTTGGCGATGAAACGGCGGCCTTGGGCATCTCGGCCGAAGAGGATGGCGTAGCTCGGCCCCTTGCGGTCGTGCATGACGGTGTAGGTCTCGATCGTGGCCTTGCCCGAGGGGGTCTCGGTGGTGGCTGGTCCCTTGTCCGCATCGATCTCGGCCTGATAGACGGCCGGGTCCTTCGGCTTGAACGGTTTCTTCGGCGGCTCGGTCGAGTAGATGCCGGCCGACTGCTTCGTCACGTAATTGCCGTTGGCCGTGACGAGGCCCTTGGAACCCGGCTTCGAGCGCACTTTCGAGACCATCTCGGCGATGGAGTGGGTGACGTAGTTGTTGCCGGGGCCGCCGAAGTAGGGAAGCCCCCCGGTGATGGTCAAGCCACGCGGATCGTCGAGCGCGAGGCCGTTCTCGAAACAGGCGATCTCGACGGCCGAGGGGAAGCAGGAATAGAGGTCGATGAAGTCCATTTCGGCCATGCCGACGCCGGCCATCTCGAAGGTCTCGCGGGCGACGATGCGCATGGCGGGCGAGGAGTGGAAGTTCTTACGGTCCGAAATGTACCAGTGATCGTAGGCATCCGCCGTGCCGTGCAGGTGCACCCACTTCGATTCTGGAATGCCGAGCTGACGGGCCTTGGCGACGGAAGTCAGAATCACGGCGGCGGACTGGTCGATGAAGGCGTTCGAATTCATCAGCTTCGTATAGGGAAAGCCGATGAAGGGGTTGTCGGCAGAGACGGTCGCGATGTCCTCGGCCGTGAACCCCTTGCGGCGGTCGGCGAGCGGGTTCTTGGCGGCGACGGCGGCGAAATGGGCAAAGAGCTTGCCGCAAGCCGCCATGTGCTCGGGGATCGAGCGCTTCAGGTGCCCGCGAATGCCGTTCTCGAACAGCGGATAGGCGAAGATGGCGCCGGCCATGCGGTGGCGCTCCTCGGCGTCGTTCCAGCCGCGCTTCTCGACGCCCCAACGCTCGAAGGCTCCGCCCGCGTCCTCGTTCCAGTCGAGGGTCACCTTGGCGCGCTCGGCAGCCTTTTGCGTCGCGAGCGCCTCACCGCCGCACACGACGGCCGCCTCGACCTCGCCGCGCGTGACCATCTCGAAGAGGCGATTGATGCTCCATTGAGGCATGTTGCCACCGGCGAACGTATAGACGAGGCGCTTGGCAGCCCCTGCGCCGACGCGGTTCGCGATGGATTTGGGCGGGTTCTTCGGACCGCCGAAGGGGCTCTTGAAGCGCCAGCTCGTATCCGAGAACGAGGCCAGCACGACGAGCGTATCGAGGGCAGCGAGAAGCCTGGCGCCAGCGCCGCTGTCCTCGGCCGCCTGCTTCACCGCAGCTGCCGTGAGGTCCATAGGTGCCATGGCCCTGCTCGGGTCGGGCTCACGCTGGGTGATCTGCCCGCATCCAACAAGCACGGGCGTTCTCGTCTCATCCATCGTCGTGGCTCCCTGCCGCATGTGGCCGTCCGATCCGCGGGGGACGGCACACCATGCTGGCGTCGGCTCGGAGCGACGTCAACGGGGGCCACGAGAAGCCGCTTCCTCACCTTTTAATATATCAATATACCAACCCTTTGTTGTATTCTACTCACCTTATACATTAGATCGATCTGTCGAGGCCAACCATAGCTCGGCCGACGAGCGGTCAGGAAAGGGCGACGCGTGTCTGGCACCATCTTCCTCGGCGAGATCGAGATCAGCGTCTCCGAACTCGAAGCCCAAGCCCTGGTCCCGATCCTGCGCACGGGCGACCTGAGCACACCAGCCGTGGTCGAATACTCGATCACCGGCGACACGGCGACGGCCGGCCAGGATTTCGTCTCCGGCGTCGGGACGGTGACGTTCGCGGCGGGCGTCGACC
>LNDR01000032.1 GCA_001464755.1 Rhizobiales bacterium Ga0077524 | reverse complement strand
CGGTTGAGCAATCCGCCGCGCCTGCTCGAAGAAGGCGCGGGATCGGCCGTCGCGGCCGATCCCGCGTGCCGGAAATGCGCCACCGCGTTGCTGCGCCCCTCGCAACAGTTCTCGACACCGCTCGTGCGACGCCGCTTCCAGACCTAGGGAATGTCCCGTGATATGGGACGGTTCAGGCGGCAGGGTGGCTGCAATGCAGCAGCCGACATAATCGACGGCTCTCGTGGTGTGTTCAACAACGGGGCACTCAACTCCGCTAATTGCATAGGTTGCGCTGTGTGCGACGCAGCATTCGAGCAGAGCCGTATGCTCGCTTGTGGCCCATGACGACACGATGACCGGAAGCCTGCGTCCGGTGTACCCAGTTAGCCGACGATCTTGCAGCATTTCCCGCCCCCACTCCCTCGGGCCATGCAATGGCAGTTGTCTGGGGCACTGCGGTCAAGGCCGAGACGCTCCAGCCCCGGTGTCTGGCATCAGGCGGCGACGACGGCTTTCTCCGCATCTCGACGGTCCGTCGCGTGCAAAGTTAGCACAGGCTAAACGGTCGCAACGGGTCACGGGCGTGAATCCTTGCAGGGCGGCCGACCGGCAGCCCAACCCTCAGCAACAGACATTGTGCGACGGATTGTCGCACCTCGGCAGCTCATGCCCCGATCGCGTCGAGTATCGCTCCGCCCACGACTGGAAGGGGTGGGCCAGCTGCAGACGAACGAAGACACGGATGATCAAACTACGTGTGTTTTTCTTGTTCGCCAACCTGCAGGCTCGCTTGCCAGGCCTTGCTGCGATGCAACTAGATTCACGCTTTCATGGCGGCAAACGGTCGGTTCAGGGTGATCACCGACCACCGTCCCGTCGGTCGACTCAACCCGTCACTGGGCGAGTCTGACCCGAAGGCGAACAGAACCTGGGCGGAGTTTCGACAAGCCGGCCTAGTCCGCTTACGTTGATCGCGTCAAATGAGGCGCGGAGGCAGTTGCCCCTTTGACGACATCGCGGCGGTGTTCGATTTGTTCGGCCAGAAACTTCGCATCTTCGCCCACGCCCCAAAGAAACGCTGACTTGACCTTGTGCATGCGCGGCAAGCCAAGGAAAAACACGCCGCCTACCGGGGTCACGCCACGCTTCTGAATGGGCGAGCCGTGCTTGTCCAAGACTGGGCAATCGATCCAACCGAAGTCGTAGCGGTAGCCAGTCGCCCATACGACGGACGTGATATTCGAGGCGCGCAAATCGAGCGCGTCGATCTCGCGGAGCACCTCTGGCGTCTCGCGAATATATGGATCGAATCCTTCCTCGGGAGGTGCGGCAATTCCCGTCCGTTCGATGAAATCATCGACGGTCCGCGTAAAATTGACGAAGGAGGCGTCGCCAGCTTTCAAGTTGGCATTCAGATCAGCAGCAAAATGCAGTTGGCGGTTGGTGGCACTCAGAAGACTGCCAAGCAGTGTGATTCCTTCGCACGCAAACTGCCGCAAATCCACGGTACGGCCACCCCGTACGCCGGTCAATAAAGGTGCCTTCGAGTTACGCCAGTCCGGCGGCATGCTTTCGCTTGTATGCTCGGTCATGCCGCTTTGCTCGAGCCACCAGCCGAAATCCTGTCCTCGATAGCGGCGAGGCATGCGCCGATGCCGTCTCACTGCATAAAACACTTTCCGGCCGGCCTCGCGGAGGTCTTCAGCGATCTGGCAGCCGGAGCCCCCCGAACCGACGACGAGCACGTTGCCAGACGGAAGATCTGAGGGTCGCGTGTAGCGGTTTGCCGTAACCTGATAGACGGAGGCGGGCAGCGACGCACTGCATGGCGGGATGATTGGAAGCTGGTATGGCCCAGTCGCAACAACCACGTTCGCCGCCTCCATAATTGTCTCGCCTATTTGCACCTCCAGCCTTCCACGTTCGCTTTGGCGTAAGGACGTTACGTTCATTCCGCATCGTAGAGGTGCAGAGTTCCGCGAAGCGTAGTCACTGAGAAACCGCACTACGCCTTCGCGACCCATGAATGCATCCGGCTCGTCTCCCGCATAGGAGTAGCCCGGCAGGCGGAGCATCGTGTTTGGAAATTGGAAAGCGAGGGAGTCCCATCGCTCGCTTCGCCAACGCTCGGCTACGCGCGCCCGTTCGAATATGACATGCTCACGCCCTCGTTGCGCAAGGTGATAGCTCAATGCGAGACCGGCCTGACCGCCACCAACGATAATTGTCTCAACCAGCTCAGGCATGGCAAATACCCCGGTTGGCGCGGACAGGTAGTAGCACCAATTCGCACAGTGGAACGCGACGCCTGTCACGGGCGGGCTTTCTGCTAAGCTACCGAGTACCTGACGAACTGCAAGCGTGCCATTGGCCAGAGAGCATTGGTAGCTCCTGTGACGGGTTTCGGACGCCGGCCCATCACGGACGCAGCCACGGGCACTGAGGGCCGGTGTTCGAAAGCCGCCAGGGAACGAAGTCGCGGGGAGTGGGGCACCCGGTTCAGCGGGCGCTATGGGGATTTCGTCGGCGCGGACGGTGCTGCGGGC
>LNDR01000031.1 GCA_001464755.1 Rhizobiales bacterium Ga0077524 | reverse complement strand
GAGCCTCGGCTACATCAGCCCAACGGCCTTCGAGGCAAGGCACGAAGCTGCGGCACGGATAGAGCGAATGGCTCTCCACTGAATCCGGGGAGGTCCAGCGTGACGAATTCACCTATCTGGCCCAAGCTCGGCATCTGTCTCTGCGTGTTGTGCCGTGCAGTCTTCACGTGCAAAGCGATCCGAGCCTGCTCGAACAGGTGCTGCGCAATCTGATCTCGAACGCTCTCAAATACACCAAGCGTGGAAAGGTACTGATCGGCTGTCGTCGTCGTCAGGGCGCGATAAGCATAGAAATCTGGGATACCGGGATCGGCATGCCCAATGACGAACTTCAAGCGATCTTCGAGGAGTACCATCAGCTCGACAATGACGCCCGCGAGCGCAATCGCGGCCTGGGTCTCGGCCTCACCATAGTGAAGCGTCTGGTGAAACTGCTCGATCATCGCATCCACGTCCGCTCGCGACTCGGGATGGGGTCTGTATTTGCTCTCGAAGTGATGGTCCCGGTTGAAGGAGCCGCGCTTCCATCGACGGCCCCGGAGATGGCGGAAACCTTGGCGGCGGTTAGCGGACAGCGGCAAGGTGGTTCGATTCTGGTTGTCGAGGACGACCCCGATGTCCGTGAACTGGTTGAGTTTCTGCTCACGAGCGAGGGGCATCAGGTGATGTCTGCTGTCGATGGGCATGAAGCCATCGAGCTGGTCGCCGAAGGCAAGATGGATCCCACTCTCGTTTTGGCTGACTTCAATCTGCCGAAAGGCATGAACGGGCTCCAACTTGCCGCGAGGTTGCGCGAGAAATTGGGCCATCAGGTCCCAGTCATAATTCTGACCGGCGATATTTCGACAGCTACTATGCTCGATATCGATCGCCAGCATTGCGTTCAGCTCAGCAAGCCAGTGAAGTTGCAGCAGATGATGCAGGCAATACAGCGTCAGCTGGCAATGCCAGTGGAACCGGTGACTATCGAGTTGGCTCCACGGAGTGCGCCCACCCTGAACCAAAATACTGACACGATCTACGTCGTCGATGATGACACCAACATCTGCGACGGGTTTCGAGCTGTACTCGAAAGCGCGGGACACGTGGTCGAGACATTCGCCACCAGCGAGGCTTTTCTAAAGGCCTATCAACCAGGGCGTGGCGGGTGTCTCCTGGTTGACGGCTACCTCCCGGGACTGAATGGACTTCAGTTGCTGCATCGGCTTCGCGGCTCCGGTGACCGGCTACCGGCGATCATGATTACCGGCAGCAGCGATGTTCAGATGGCTGTGCAGACGATGAAGGCCGGAGCTTCGGACTTCATCGAGAAGCCTGTCAGCGCCCCAGAGCTGATTGCCAGTGTGAGGCGTGCCCTCGACCAGTCGCATGATCTGAACAAGGCCATCGCATGGCGCGCAGACGCTGCGGGCCACATCGCCAACCTGACGTCGCGACAGCGGCAGATCATGGACATGGTTCTTGCCGGCCACCCCAGCAAGAATATCGCCGCCGATCTCGGGATCAGCCAACGCACTGTCGAAAACCATCGCGCGGAAATCATGAAAAAGACCGGCTCGAAGTCGCTTCCTGCTCTGGCCCGCTTGGCCTTGGCCGCTTCCGGAAGCGGTCCGACTTAGGCATTGGATCTGGGGGGCGCTCAAGATCGTCTGTGCGCGTTGCGCCGCTTCCCCATCACCGAAACCCTGGCGACTTGGTCGACGCATCGAGGCTTCGGAAGTGAGTAGATTCCGATTCTTCCCAGTGCCGGTCAGATCAATCACCGTACCTCTTCCCCGTTTGCGCTCTGAGCGTGCGAACGCACATTCATTATAGCAGAGCGCCGAGATTTCGCGCCGCACGCCCGCATGCATCTGCGTCGAATTCGAGCCGTGTGAACCGGCGTGCAATTTTGACCCCTGTTTGGGGGTGATCGTCGGTAAGCGCCCCACTATTGACATGGGTCTCGCGCGCTGGGATTTCGTTTGACGTGAGTCGGATCAGGCGGCGACGCCTTGCGTCGCCGGTCTCGCGACATTCCAAGGCAGCAGGGCCTCGATTTCTTCGAGGGTCGTGGCCTGCGGCAGCATCTTGAGATAGGCGAAGGGTTCGAGGCCGTTGGCCTTTGCCGTCTCGACGAGACTATAGAGCCGCGCTGACGCAATGGCTCCCTTCGGCGTATCGCAGAACAGCCATGCTTTTCTTCCGACGACGAACGGGCGCAGAGCGTTCTCGCAGAGCGCGTTCGATATCTCGATGCGGCCGTCTTCGAGGTACCGGATGAGCTTCGGCCATTCGTCGGTGAGATAGCTGATCGCCTTCCCCGTCAGTGACTGCGGCGGGGTTGCATTGCGGTTCCTGTCCAGCCACACGCGCAGCTGGTTCCAGATCGGCCGCGCCTTCTCGTTGCGCAGCCGATGCCGCTGCTCAGGCGTCATGCCGGCGTCGCGAGCCAGCTTCTCGATGACGTAGAGTTTGCGGATGATCAGCAGCGCGTCGGGTGCAAGGCCACGTTCCATGCCGGCGACCGCGT
>LNDR01000030.1 GCA_001464755.1 Rhizobiales bacterium Ga0077524 | reverse complement strand
ATCGGCGGGCCGCCGCTGCGAAGCCCGCACAACGGCCATATGACTATCCTCGCGCGCACCGGCGTGCCGGGCTTCCTCATGTGGGGCGCAATCCTCGCCAGTTGGTTCCTCATGACCGGCCTCGCCATGCTGCACGCCCGCCTCATCGGCGCGGCCGTGTGGTCGAACTCGCTGCTCTTCACCCAATGCTATCTTCTGTCGGTACTGATCAACGCCACATTCGACGTGGCGCTGGAGGGCCCCATGCTCGGCATATGGTTCTGGGTCATGTTCGGTTTCGGAATTGCGCTCACACTCGCTTACCGCTGCCAGCTGAGGCAACGCAAATGACCCCGCCTACGCGCGTTGGATGGATTGGTTGGCTTGCTGTGGTGGCAGCAGCGGTCACCGCTTTCGCAATAATGGCAGAAGCAAAACGTTTGAAGTCGGTTGCCACAGGCTGCCCGGTCCGTGCGGTCTACGTGAAGCCCGGGCAGGAAATCCAGACGCTCGTTTCGGCGGCTCGTGAAGGTGCGACGTTTTGCATCGGCGCAGGCGTCCACCGCTTGCAAAGTATCTGGCCGAAGGATCGGCAGCAGTTCATCGGCGAGCCCGGCGCGATCCTCAATGGCTCACGCCTGCTCACCGGTGCGATCCGCAGCGGATCCCTATGGGTCATGTCCGATGTGAAGCGGCAGGGCAGGACGTTCGGCGACTGCCTGAAGCAGTTCCCGGCTTGCAACCGTTCTGACGGGGTGTTCCTCGACAACGTCCCCCTTATGCCGGTCTTAGACAAGAACAAGGTTGGGTCCGGACGGTTCTATTTCGACCACGAGGCCAAGCAGCTCTTCCTGGGCGACGACCCGTCTGGCCGCGCTCTCGAGCTTTCGACTTCGGCCATTGCCGTTCACAATGCGGGCGCCAAAGGAGTTGTCGTGCGCGGGCTCATCATCGAGAAATACGCCAATCCGGCTCAGGTCGGAGCCATCGCGAGCGGCGACAAGGAGCAGCTCGCCTCGGATTGGCTCGTGGAGCGCAACGAGGTACGTTACAATACCGGCGTCGGAATCGCCGCTGGGCCCCGCAGCGTCATTCGCGCAAACTCGATCCACCATAACGGCCAACTCGGAATCACCTCGAACACCTACGACGTGCTCGTTGAGGACAACGAGATCTTCGAGAACAACATCTTCGGCTATGATGCCGATTGGGAGGCTGGCGGCATGAAGGCGGCGCTGGCCCAGCGCATCACCATCCGCGGCAATCGTGTTCACGACAACCGCGGCGCTGGCATCTGGTGCGATATCGACTGTCGCCATGCGGTGATCGAGAACAACGTCGTCGAGCGCAATTCGAACGCCGGCATCTACTACGAGATCAGCACCGACGGGATCATCCGCAACAACAGGACGGCCGGAAACGGTGCCGGGGGCAACGGCCAGAAGGGCCGGGTGTGGATATGGGGCGCCGAGATCATCGTCTCCGCCTCCTCCCGCGTTCAGGTGACCGGGAACATCGTCCTTGTCGAGGACAGAAGCACCGGCATCATCCTCGTCGACCAGGGTCGCAAGAAATCCAAGGAACGACCGGGCAATTACACCGACGCTGATGGCTATTTTCAAACCAGCGACGTGACCGTTCGCGGCAACACGATCGTCTACCTGGGTCCGAACGGGCTATCCGGTGGAGTCACCGACGTGCCGCTAACTCACCCAAACGCCTACGTCATCGAACGCGGGCGCAACCGCTTTGATGAGAATACCTACTCCGGTATGATCGCCGCAAACGAGGATCGATTTTTATGGGGACGTGAACCCCTATCTTTCGGGGAGTTCCGAGAGCTCGGTCAGGAGATCAAGGGGCGCTTTGATTTGTCGCGCTCCGGTATTGCGCCTCGCTGAAAAAGGCGCCTTAAACCCTTGCTTTTTGGGCACTGCGTAAGCATCCGGCGAGACTTTCAATTACCCACAACTCTTGCATGCCTATCCCTTTAGCTGAGGCGGCGCTCGCCAAGCGCTGGCTGGTCGGCACACACGCAGGTGCAGTCGCACCCAAGCATCTGGAGGACTATCTCGACGAATTCACCTTTCGCCACAACCGCCGCAAGGCCAAGGGCGTATGAGGTGGTCTCGATTGTTCGGACAGTTTTCCCGCTTCGTTAGGTGGAACCTCTGCCGGGTTTAAGGTAAGCATCCGGTGAGCACCGCAGGCTCGGCGCTTTTCAAGCGGCCCGGCTGATCGCGTTCGCCACGCGCCAGTTCCACGGCAGCAGTGTATCGAGCTTCGAGGTCGGATGCTCGGCGATGCGGGCAAGCACGTCGGCTAGCCACGCTTGCGGGTCGATATCGTTCATCTTCGCCGTTTATGCCGCCCACCGAACTATGCCGAGTGGCTCCGATCATGCGGGCCCTTGTTGCGTTGATTCCGTAGTTTTTGCAGACGGCGGCGACGTTTCACT
>LNDR01000029.1 GCA_001464755.1 Rhizobiales bacterium Ga0077524 | reverse complement strand
TCAACTGCGAAAGGTCGTCGGCAATCTTGGAAAGGTCAGCCATCTTACTTCATCCTGTCAGTTCGAGCGCTTGGCGCCCATGTTGCGGTGCTGGTCGTGGGCGTGGCCGGCTCAAGCCGCCTCCTGCCCACCACCCTCCTTGTCGATGCGTGCCTTCAAGAGGCGCGCCAGCGCCGAGCCCGGCTCGTTGATCGTGCGCACGAGCTTGGCGGCAGGTGCCTGGAGCATTCCCAGGATCTGGCCCCTCAACTCGTCCAGCGACGGCAGGTCGGCCAGCGCCTTGATGCCCTTAGCGTCGAGGATGGTCTTGCCCATCGCGCCGCCAAGGATCACGAGTCTTTCGTTCTCCTTGGCATAGGCGATCGCCGTCTTCGCCGCTGCAACAGGGTCCTTCGAGTAGGCCAGGATTGTCGGCCCTTTCAAAAGTCCCTTGATTCCCTCGGCGTCGGTTCCATCCAGCGCCAGAGCGGTCAGCTTATTCTTGGCCACTTTGACCGTTCCGCCGGCCGCCTTCACGCGGTTGCGAAAATCGGCTGACTGGGCGGCCACCAAGCCGTTGTTGCGCGCCACCACGATCACGCCCGTATCCTTGAGCATGTCGTGGAGCGTTGCGACGAGCTCACGTTTCGCGGCTCTGTCCACTCGTAACTACTCCCTCGTTCGCGGCTGCCTCATTGAGGCCGCCTCTCGGTTGCACCATGCCGCTCGTAGCCGGGCGCAATGCCCTGGCAGCCGCGCGGCGGCTAGGTTCCTGTCCGCCCGCACCCGGCGTCCGATCGGACTGGGGCACGGTGCGACCCGAAGAGGCTCAAACCGCTCCCTCGATAGCGGCCTGTGCCGCACCAAGGTCTCGATCCGACTCCCGTCTCCTGCAGGCCCTTTCGGTTCAAGCCACCCGGCGGGTGGCACCTGCAGTCTCGGACAGGGTTTCGGGAAATCGGCAGAGCCGGCTCCCCTTCCAGACCGTGAGGCCCGGATCTCGTCGACGTCGTGTTTACAGCCCAGCGACCTGACTGGGAGCGTCCTCGATCAGATTATCCCGGCTTGGCCGCCAACCGACGCATGGTCGACTTTCAAGCCCGGCCCCTGCGTCGAGGTGAGTGAAATCTTCTTGACGTATGTTCCTTTCGAGCCCGCGGGCTTTGCGCGCACGACGGCATCCACGAATGCGCGGATGTTTTCGATCAGCGCCGCATCGGCAAAGCTGGCCTTACCGACGCCAGCGTGAATAACGCCGGCCTTCTCGACCCGGAACTCAACGGCTCCGCCCTTAGCGCCCGCCACGGCATTGGTGACATCCATCGTCACTGTACCGACGCGCGGATTGGGCATCAGTCCGCGCGGTCCAAGGATCTTGCCGAGGCGGCCCACGAGGCCCATCATATCGGGGGTCGCGATGCATCGATCAAAGTTGAGCACGCCCTTCTGGACTTGCTCGACCAAGTCCTCGGCGCCGACGATGTCGGCCCCAGCGGCACGTGCCTCGTCGGCCTTCGGACCGCGGGCGAAGACGGCGACGCGTAGCGTACGGCCGGACCCGTTCGGCAGCAGACAAACGCCGCGCACGACTTGATCGGCATGCTTGGGATCGACGCCTAAGTTCATCGCGATTTCGATCGTCTCGTCGAACTTGGCCTTCGAGCGCTCCTTGACGAGCTTGACCGCCTGCTCGATCGGATAGGCCTTATTACGGTCGAGGCCCTCATTCAGCGCAAAAAGGCGTTTGCCGCCGGCGATGCGCGTTGCCTTTGTCTTCTCTGGTGCAATTGCCATGGCGCGTTACTCCGTCACCCTAAGGCCCATCGAGCGGGCGGAGCCGGCGAGCGTGCGCGCAGCGGCATCAATGTCGTTGGTGTTCATGTCCTTCAACTTCTGCCCCGCGATCTCGCGGAGTTGAGCCATGCTGATCTCGCCAGCGGATGCGCGTCCTGGCTCCTTTGAGCCCGAGCCAGGCTTCCCAGTCGGCTTGAGGCCTGCGGCCTTCTTGATGAGGAAGGTCGCGGGAGGCATGCGCATCTCGAAGGTGAACGATCGGTCGGAAAAAACCGTGATCTTCACCGGAATCGGCGTGCCTTGCTCCATGTCCTTTGTCTTGGCGTTGAAGGACTTGCAGAATTCCATGATATTGACGCCGCGCTGGCCGAGCGCGGGACCAATGGGGGGCGCTGGGTTGGCGGCGCCCGCGGGCACCTGCAGGTTGATGTAACCGTCTATCTTTTTTGCCATCTCGTTCCCCTGGCCACATCCTGGGTGGCTTGGTTGACGGGGAGGAACCCCTCCCCAGGGTTAGCGGTCGACGGGCTGGCTGGCCCTCCCGCATCGACACCGCCAGTTGCACCGAAGTGCGCGAGGCATCTGTCGAACTCAATGATGGCGAGACCAATTCGCCACCTCAACTCGTTATGTGTCTCTCTTCAGCCC
>LNDR01000028.1 GCA_001464755.1 Rhizobiales bacterium Ga0077524 | reverse complement strand
GCTCGCCTCGGTGGATACCTCGCGAGAGCCAGCGATCCGCCGCCCGGAAACATCGTCATGTGGCGCGGCCTCGCCCGATTGACCGACATCCAGATTGGAGTCGAAATCGGTGCAGAGGAATGTGGGTAATTGAAAGCCTGACCGGAGGCTTACGCAGCATCTCGGGAGCTATCATTTGGACACGGGGGAAGTTCCGGCATCCAGGCATGCGCGCGCCCCGGGATGCCGTCCAACCTCTCGCCGTCCAATGCGTGGATGGTGCCTACAGAGGATACTTCTCGGCGATGGCCAGAGCGTCCGCACGGGATCGGGTGACATCGAGAAACCGGACCGTACTTTCCAACTTCTGATGGCCGAGGAGAACGCGGACCGCATCTATGTCGCCGGTCTTGTCGAAGATGTAGACGGCTTTCGTCCGGCGCAATGACTCGCAACCATAGGGCGTCGGGTCGAGCCCACCGGCCTCGCACCACTCCTTGAGCAGGCGCGTCATCTGTCGAGGCGTCAGACCAATGTCGGTCCTTCCAGGAAAAATTGGATCGTCGGGCTTCAGCTCGGCGACCTTCAACCACGCCTGCAAGGCTTCGATCGTCGCTTGCGTCAATATGCACTCCCGTACCGAGTCCGAACTGATCGGAATGCCGACAATGCGTCGAACTCGACCGTTGCGCTGCCGCACGTGACGCACCCTAAGCGCAAGCACATCCGGAACTGATGCCATTGCGTCGATTGCCAAGTTGAACAGCGCCAAGTCCCTCAAGCTCGACCGACTGCCGCGCTTCTCTATTCCGGTGCGCAACCGAGCTACATCAGCTGGCGAGAACGCCTTCTTCTGTCCGACCGAGATCCCCTTGTTCCACGGCGTGCGCCTTCGAGCGCGCACGCCCTTGGGATAACCGGCAGGCACCACGCCTGGATCGTCTTTAGCCATCTTTGCCTGCCATGCTCCGCACTCTTGCTTCTTGGTTGAACGCGCTCGCGCCCATCATCCTCGACGCCAGGATCAGCCGCCAATGATCGCGTTGCACGCTTCCCGCTCGGCTAGTACTAGCGGCGGGGGACCAATGTCCGCTCCTTTACCGTAGACCTTCCGTCTCTCCTGTGACAACCAGCATGGATAGGGTCGACTCGTTGCGCGTCTTCGCGCGTGTCGTGGAGTGCCAGAGCTTCACCAAGGCCGCCGATACGCTACGCGTTCCGCGTTGTACGGTCTCGATGGCCATCAAGGAACTCTAGGATCGCGTCGGCGTACGTCTGCTCAGTCGCACGACAAGGGCTGTGACTCCGACGCACGATGGTACAGCCTTCTACGAGCACTGCCTCCGCCTTATCGCCGATTTCGACGAGGTCGAAGGACTGTTCCGCACTACCGCCTCACGGCTGCGCGGCCATTTGAAAGTGAACGTCCCCGGTCGCATCGGACGTCTGATGATCGCGCCTGCTCTACCGGAGTTCTTCGCCAAGTATCCGGATATCACGTGGGAGTTCGGCGTCACCGACCGCACGGTGGACCTTCAGGTCGAAGGCATCGACTGCGTCATCCGTGTCGGTGAACTCGCCGACTCCAATCTCATTGCCAAGCGCGTCGGTGACATCGCCATCGTCAACTGCGCCAGCAAGGCCTATCTCGACAAGTGGGGAACACCGCGACGTGTGCAGGACCTGAGGCGTCATCGCACTGTCGCCTACGTTCCGCCCAGGATCGGCAAGGCCGAACCTTGGGAGTATGTAGAGTCAGGGTCGGTGAGATCTATCGACGTGCCGCCGGCAATCATGGTCGACAATGCCGAGATGATGATTGCCTGCTGTCTCGCCGGTCTCGGGCTGATCCAGGTACCTGCCTTTTATGTACGCAATCACATAGATCGGGGCGAACTTGTCGAGGTGTTGCCCCGGCACCGCTCTGCTGCGATGTCGGTTCACATCGTCTATCCGCATCGGCGACATCTGTCTGGAAGGCTCCAGGCGTTCATCGATTGGGCGAGTGAGCTATTGCGATTGCAGGCCTGCGAATAGGACTTCCTGAGACATAATGTGCGGTTGTGCGTATCGACCCGCTACAAACCCATGAAGCTTGGATGTACTTGGCCAGTCTCAATGTCCGCAGCTGAGAAAAGCTGAACTCGCTGACGCCATGTCCGAAATCGACGCGATTGGCCCGGGGCGGAAAGTCATCCAACGGTCGGTTTCGAACCTATCGCGTCGGAGTTCGCGTGCCGTGCCTGGATCGGCAGGTTCTGAGCGATCAGCGTGAACGGCATTGGCATGCAGTGAAGCGGGCACCTGTCGAGTCAGCCGGAGGGATCTCACCTCCGGCTGCTCCCAGAACCGTGCATGACCCTCTCGAGTCACACGGCTCCCGATGCTCAGCCGTTGCCATGGCATAGAGGCCAATG
>LNDR01000027.1 GCA_001464755.1 Rhizobiales bacterium Ga0077524 | reverse complement strand
CCGGCGTCCCCCGCTCCCGCCGGCATCGATCCGATCACAGAGGAGCGGCCATATCGTGTGCTATCAAAACCGGACAAATCGAAAAGCTAGTGACAGTGACTGCGTGGTGCGGACACCTCTCGATGGGGTAGGAATGGAGCGAAGCGACATGGCATCCAAATCGAGCACGAGCGGCCCCATGCCCGGCCTGTTGGTCTTCGATTTCGACGGCGTGGTCGCCGACAGCGAGACGTTGGCCAACACCCTGCTGGCCGACAGCATAACGACCGGCCTCGGCAAGCCGACGAGCCTCGACGATTCGATCCGCCTCTTCATGGGCAAGCGCTGGGAAGACTGCCGGAAAGCGATCGTCGAATGGGTAGGAGCCCCCTTGCCGGAGGGCTTCGAGGATACACACAGGGCTCGCTCGAAAGCCGTGATGCGGCGCGACGTCGGGCCTGTTGCGGGCCTCGAGGCCTTCTTGGAAGCTCATCTCCACGTTCCGCGCTGTGTTGCCTCGTCGAGTTCGCACGAGTGGCTGAACCACTGCGTCGACAAGTTCGGTGTGCGTCACCACTTCGGTCGGAGCCTTTTCAGCGCCACTGACGTGCCGAACGGCAAGCCGGCCCCCGATATTTTCTTGCATGCCGCGCGAAGCTTGGGCGTCGCCCCGCAGGCCTGCGTCGTGCTGGAGGATAGCCCCGCTGGCGTCACCGGCGCGCGTGCTGCCGGCATGACCGTGATCGGTTTCCTCGGCGCCAGCCACATCCGCGACGGCCACGCCGAGCGCCTGTCCGCAGCCGGGGCCCATCACTTGGCCACGGACTACGATGCAGTGGCCCGACTTCTCGCAACGACCTCCCGCTGAGCGTCGACCGGTTACCGATTCCATCGTCGTCACCGAGAACCACCCGTATCTGCGCGCGGACGGCACGGTGGACCTGCTGCGCGCGGTGGCGATGGAGCCGCGGGGCGCGCTTGACGACGTGCAGCAGTCGCGCTGGACGGGTGCCGGGTTCCTGAAGGCGGGGGATACGGTTCAGTCGGCGTCGGGACCGAAACTCACCGTCGTCTCGTCCGAGCTTGTCCTCGAACCCACCCGCGTCTACAATCTCGAAGTCGCCGGTGACCACACCTATGCCGTCGGTGAGTTGCAGGCGTGGGTGCATAATCGGCATCGTCCGCCTGCAAGTGTCATAAGATCGATTCCTAATGATCCAAGCTATCCGAAACACGTAAGGGGCTGGTATAGGGCTCAAACAAATGCAGGGATTCCGCCCTCGCGTCAGAGAAATCCTCCTGGTTATGACTGGGGACGGAATTGTTATGGTGGAGGCCCCCCTCGACTTGAACGTTCTAGAGACAATCGCTCGCGTGGTGCTCGGTATGGGCGCTAAGTGATGCCTCTCGAACTGCAGATATTAAAAGACCAACTCATCAGTGCCATTAAGCTGTCTGGGGAGCGCTCCTACGCACGTCGGAAGCCTAGACGAAAGTCAATACCAATCCTGGAGGGGTTGATATGCGACCTTGAAAGATTTGTCACGAGCAACCCGTCCGACGGGCAAGCCTGGGATCTTCTATCTCTCGCGTATGAGTGCTTGTTGCGTTATTCTCCGGCTGCTGTGGCGCTGCGAAGATCGATCGAACTCAAGGGCGCCGCAACAAACAAGGATCTTAAGCGACTAGCTAGGCTTCGGGAGTACGAAGAAGGCTGGGTCACTATTGGAATTACTCCGGATCAATTGAAAAGGATTGGAGACTATCTTGAAGGTCTGGTTCCGTTCAACTCTAATGTGGAACGGGAGCCCTTGAAGAACACAGAAGAGTGGTTGAAGCATAATGCGCCAGACTGTTGGGAAGAACTGATGGACCGCATCCGACGAGCAGGTCATCATTCCGATTTTTCAGTCTTGAATAATTTGGTCCGAGGTTGATACCACCCCTATCTGCGGCCGGATGGCAGCTACGATCTGCTGAAAGCCGTGTCGATGGAGCCGGGCGGCGACTGGTCCGCGGCGGGCCGGCTGAGCCCCGGCGACCGCGTGGCCTCGGTCTCCGGCCGAACCCTCGAAGTCGTCGCCTCGGAGGTGGACCTAAGCCCGGCCCGCGTCTACAATCTCGAAGTCGCCGGTGACCACACCTACGCCGTGGGTGAGTTGCAGGCGTGGGTGCATAATGCGAATAAGAGAAAGCCTCCCCCACCAGGGAGGCCAACTTCGGAGAATACTGGGGGTGAGTTTAAGCCGACGAAGGGTAGTGGCAAGTATCAGTACTACTCTTCATGCAAGGCTCAGTTCGGACTTGATGTAGGGCGATGATCTCCCTGTGCTTTGTGCACAAGGGAATGACGGATGAAAGCGCATGAATTCCGGGCATTTGTCGAG
>LNDR01000026.1 GCA_001464755.1 Rhizobiales bacterium Ga0077524 | reverse complement strand
TCGCGCCTCGGCTCCTTGCCACGCCTGTCGCACGCCGCCGTCTGGTCGAACGGCTGGTTGCCGCCATCGCGATGAAGCTCGAGCAATTGGAGCGTCGCATGACCAACGATCTCGCCGCGGGCGAGGATTCCACCGCCACCGATCACGAGCGCGAAGCGCGCGCCATCGGTGCCCTCATCGATAACCTCGACAAGATTTCGGAGATCGAAACTGGCCTCGGAAAACCCGCCGGCAAGTCCGGCTCCACCGTCCCCGCCACCGATCTTGCCGACGAGGCGGAGCGCTGCCGCCGCGAGCTTGCGGAGCGCCTTCATCGCATCGTCGAGGCTGCCGAGAAAGGCACGTGAGGCGGCGCTCGCAGCACTCTTCGCCGACGATGCTATCGCCCGCTTCATCACGCACGACTGGCAGCTCTGGGCGCGCGACGACCAGCTTCCACCGCTCTATGCGGCCAACGGCAATGCCTGGCGGACGTGGCTTTTGCTCGGTGGGCGCGGCTCGGGGAAGACCCGGGCTGGCGCCGAGTGGGTTCGCGCGGTGGCGCTGGGCTTGTGGCCTGGCGAGCCGCGTGCGGCACGTATCGCGCTCGTCGGCCCGACCCAGGCGCATGTCCGCGCCGTCATGGTCGAGGGCGTTTCTGGCCTGATGTCCGTGCATCCGCGCAGCGAGCGGCCGGTGCTCGAGATCTCGAAGTCGCAGCTCGTCTGGCCGTCGACCGGTGCCATCGCCCAGTTCTTCTCGGCGGAGGATCCGGAAGGCCTGCGCGGGCCGCAGTTCGATGCGGCGTGGTGTGACGAGCTCGCGCGCTGGAATCGCGGCAATCGCGCCTGGGACATGCTGCAGTTCGGGCTTCGCCTCGGCACGCTGCCGCGCCAGGTCGTGACCACGACGCCACGCGCGACGAAGCTCCTGAAAGCCATCATCGCCGACGAGGCAACCGCCATCACTCGGGCACGCACGGTCGATAATGCAGCGCATCTGGCACCGGCCTTCATTGCCGAGGTCACGCGAATTTACGCCGGCACCGCGCTCGGCCGGCAGGAACTCGACGGTGAGGTCGTCACCGAGCGGCCCGACAGTCTGTGGCAGCGGAAGTGGATGGTCGAAGCTCGGACCCGAATTGCACCCGAGATGCGCCGCATCGTCGTTGCCGTCGATCCGCCCGTGACCGCCACCGAGAACGCCGACACCTGCGGCATCGTCGTGGCCGGTCTAGGACCCGACAACCGCGCCTACGTGCTTGCCGACCGCTCGCTGCAGGGGCGCGATCCCGCCACCTGGGCGCGCGCCGTCATCGCCGCCTTTCGCGATTTCGCCGCCGACCGCATCGTCGCGGAATCGAACCAGGGCGGCGATCTCGTGGTCAACGTCATCCGTTCGGTGGACCAGAATGCGCCCGTCAAGAAAGTGCACGCCAGCCGCGGCAAGTTCGCCCGCGCCGAGCCGATCGCGGCGCTCTACGCCGAGAACCGCGTCGTCCACGTCGGCGAGTTTCCCGCTTTGGAGAACCAGATGTGCGACTTCGGCCCCGAGGGCCTCTCCGAGGGCCGCTCGCCTGATCGTGTCGATGCGCTCGTCTGGGCGCTGACCGAGCTGATGCTGGTCTCCACCCGCGATCCCGTCATCCGGCGGCTCTAAAAAAACTTGCCTGAAATCAATTTGGTTTGAGAAGTTTATGTGCTCTCGCTTCGTGTGTAGCGCTCTTGGATAGTCGATCGATCAGCTCTTTTGACAACGGAGAGATGCCGATCAAATTCCGGGATTCGTTCGCAAATGCGGAGACTATGCCGATGCATTTTCCGTAGTGATCCCATCTCGTGCCGGCATCAGTAGAGCCTTCCTGATTTGTCTTAATGACAGCATCGCTCACGAGGCCAATGCCTAACCTAAACACCCTATTATATGTTGTTTCAACTGCCGCCGCCATGGCTTCGGTACTAACCAACTGGAAGTCCATTTTGGCATCATCCATACTCTTGAGAATATCGTCATAAGACTGTGAGCACTTGTCGATGGTTTGGCCATTCGTGCCCGAGCATAAAGTCATCTCGCAGTAATCTTTGGCGTTCTTTACGAAAGACTGAAGCGACGAAACCTGAGTATCGAACATCTTTGCTCTAAACGGGGTGTTCCGTTCAGAAACGGTAACGCTCAATGCTAGGCCTGAAACTAAGAGCGAGCAACAGGAAATAGCGAAGGGCAACCAAGCGGGAAACGTCATGTTCGGAAGTTTGCTCATTTGCCGTGCGATCCTACAAGTTCGCGTCACGCGCCTTGCGACAATTCGGATATGAGTGCGGCAAGAACAAGGCGGGAACATCAGTTGCAGGGATGCGTGCGTGTTTCTCACAGCTACTCGCTGCGAAATCCAGCCGCCCCCCCCCCC
>LNDR01000025.1 GCA_001464755.1 Rhizobiales bacterium Ga0077524 | reverse complement strand
TTTCGGAAGCCGATCATGCCCTTAAGCAAGGCAAGTTAGTCAACGCGCATCATATTGACATTGCCCCTCACGACTTGCCGAAGCCATTCGGTCAGATTCATGCCGTGCCACTCACAGACACTGAACGCATTGTCAAAGCTGTGAACCTGGTTAAATGTGGCCGGCCGCCTTCCCCGACTGCTGCTTCATCGATAGAAGTCATAGCAACCAAGTTCATCACGGATGCTCTGGAGGATGCCCGGATCAATGCCAAAGAGTTGAGTAAGTTGGCCGACCGAGACGATTGGGAGGTCGACAATGGCTACTCCAAAACTCTACTGAAAGCAGCGGAACAAGTAGAAACACCCCTTCGCCTCCTGAACGACAAAATGCCCTTTACGGACATCACGAGTTATCGTGGCCGACGCCTTGTTGAGCAACTTGAGATTGGAATTGCGTACCCTTTGCGACAGATCGGCAAAGAGGTCCGCTGGCTCAGAGATCATGGCAACAAGAGAAGCGTCGTCGCTGGAGCCCGTGGAGATCTTTCAGCTGCGGCATTGCTGCGCATTCCGGTGAAGACGACCATGCGTTCCGATGCATGGCGACCGCTTGATCCGGTCGATGACGACCAGGGCGGCGCACGGTTGTGATGGCGCCGTTGGATGCAGTTTCGATCTCAGTGTTCGTGGTTTCGGTCAAGGTTCAAGTGGAGCCCGTGCGCGGCGCGCAGTGACCACCACGAGTCAGACGGAGCGTCGCGCATGGGCGGGCGGCGGGGCGACGTCGTTCATTTCCTCGCTGCCTTGACTGCCTTGGCCGTTGCGGCGTTGGTCGCTGCCGCATCAGCGACTTGTGCTGTCACGGTGGCAGGTTCCGTTTTGGCCGTTTTGGGATCACGCATCGATGGTCCGTCGAGCGCGAGGCGGTAGGCGTTGTGCACGAGGCGATCGAGGATAGCGTCGGCGAAGGTCGGCTCGCCGACGACTGCGTGCCACGCTTCGACGGGGAGCTGGCTGGTGATCAGCGTCGCGCCAGCGCCGTAGCGATCTTCGACGATCTCCATCAGATCGCGCCGCTGGCTGGCCGATAACCGATCCGGCCCCCAGTCGTCGAGGATCAGCAGATCGGCCTTGGTGAGCGTGCGGAACAGACGCGCGAAGCGACCGTCGCCGTGTGCCAGTTCGAGATCGGCGAACAGGCGTGGCGCCCGCGCATAATGCACGGTGTAGCCATCGCGGCAGGCTTTCTGCGCCAGCGCACAGCTGAGCCACGACTTGCCGACGCCGCACGGTCCGGTGACCAGCAGATTGCGTTTGTCGGCGATCCAGCGGCAGGTCGCCAGTTGCTGGAACAGCGCCTTGTCGAGTTTGCGCGGCGATCGATAGGCGAGCAAGCAGCATGGATCGTCCTGCCCGTCCGGAGGGCGATCCCCGGACCAATTGCAATTGAGACATGCTTCATGCATGAGCGGAATTCGCGCTGCGTCCGACAAGCCGTTCATTGGCTGGAGCGAAAGGACACAAGATGGTCTGCGAAGACCGTTCTGATGTTCGCAGGATAGCTGGTAAAGGCAAAAAAGGCGGCTGGGAAGCCGCTATGATTTTATCGGGTAAATTTACAATTCAGTAGTCGCCGTCGCAGAGCAGAGGATTCTGACCTCGGGCATCCAAGATGCTCAACCAAAAGTTCGGCACCTATGCATGGTCGTGATGCGTCAACTTGCGGACATTGAGCCGTGCGCCTGACACAAGCATATTTTCTCATTCTTCGAGCGATGACCAAAAGGCAGGCTTACGGCCATGCTCGCGCTTGAGGCGCATCATGAAGTCGCCATGGTTCTCGTGCCGTCCATAGTCGGCGATATCTGAACGTTGGCTCTCGATCTCCCGCACATGTCGCGCAGCATGGCGGTAGCGGGTCGACCGCGCCTTCTGCAGCGTGAATTCGATCAGACGCCGCCGCAGCAGAACCGCCGCCAACGAATGTTTGCCCTCCAAAGCAGAGGCCGCCGGATCAAGCAGCTCGTAGAAATCGCCGTCGATCTCCTCGACGCGGGCATCGACAACGCGCGCCGCGCGATCGAGTGCTGGCCAGTTGATAAGGAAGGCGAGCGCGGCATGCACGTTGCCGTGACGCTCCACCTGGTCGAGGGCGGGACTCTCCGCCTCGACGTCATCGAACTCGCCGAGCTGCTTGATGTAAGCCTTGAGATGCGGCGCACTCAGGTGCTGCTCGAACAGAGAGAACCGTAGGGCCTGGGCGTCGTCCTTGCGTCCGAGCGCTTCGAGCACGCCGATCCGGACATCGCTCCATTCGAGCGCTTTGAAGTGGCGGTTGCGCTCGTTAGGCGCCCCCTGGTCGAAATAGAGCAGTGCCTC
>LNDR01000024.1 GCA_001464755.1 Rhizobiales bacterium Ga0077524 | reverse complement strand
GGCGGCGATCATCGACCGCGGCGCGGATGTCCACTTCGGCGTCGAGACGCGCCGGCTCATGGTCGAACGCGGCCGCGTCTGCGGCGCCGAGACGGTGGTGGAGGGCGAGGACGTCACGTTCCGCGCGGCCCGCGGCGTCCTGCTCGCAACCGGCTCGTACGGCTACCACAAGGACGTGGCCCGGATGGAGTCGCTGCCGTCGCTGAAGGAGCAGGCGCCGCCAATCATCCACGGCGACGGCATGCGGCTCGCCGAGGCCGTGGGCGGTGCGGTGACGCGCGCGGGCATCACCTTCACGACGCTCGGCTTCGCGCTGAAGAACGAGACGCATCCGGGCAGCGACGCGCCTCTCTACATCCCGATCCATGCATCGGCCGGCTTTCCCCACGCCATCATCGTGAACGAGAAGGGCCGGCGCTTCGGCGACGAGAGCTTCTACGGCTACCTGATCGACTCGATCCAGGCCTTCGACGGGCGCAGCAAGCGCTTCACGAACTACCCGCCCTTCTTCGTCATGGATGACAGCTACCGCCGTCGCTACACGCTGGCCGAGCTGGACGCTTGGCCCGAGGCGGAACTCACCCGGGCCGAGACGCTCGATAATCTGGCGGCGGCGCTCGGCATTGGCGCGGCCGGGCTACAGGCGGAGGTCGCGCGGTTCAACGGCTTCGTGGATCGCGGCGTGGACGAAGATTTCGGCCGCGGGTCCTCCCACTTTGCCAACCACGCTTATGGCGACAAGACCTACCGTAACCCCACGCTCGGGCGGATCGAGACGCCCCCCTTCTGGGGCGTGCGGCTCGAGATCGTCGGAGCGGGCATCTACTCGATGGGCCTCGCGATCGACCGCGACGCGCGCGTGCTGGACCGTGGCGGAGCGCCCGTGCATGGCCTCTACGCCAGCGGGAACACGGCCGCCTACACAGAGATCCTCCACGGCTACGAAGGCGGGCTCGCGAACATCCGGGGGATCACCCACGGTTTCCTCGCCGCCACGCACGCGGCGGCCGGGGCCTGACGATCGGGGAGCTACCGCGAGCGCGGTGATGTCGCGGATGCATCGCGCGTCCACTGCGTCGTGCGCGGTGTGGAGCAGACGGTCGGCCGCGGCTGTGCCGGCCTGGGGCGCGACTGTGGCCAGGCTTGCCCCTATGCCGCGCACACGCCCCAGCGCGTTGCGCATCGGGGTGTCGAATCCACGAGAGGCAAGCAATGCCATGAAGAGAGATAGCACAGCCAGGATCGGCGTCGTGTCCCCTGGCTAGAGGATGCGGCGTGAGCGAATGCGAACGCAGCATGCTCTAACAGCAGGCGCTACATCGGTGCTGTTTCTGCCGACCCGCTTGTTTGCACTTGACACCTCGACGAACGCAGGTCGTGAAACGCCAAGTCGGCTGCTGGACAACCTGGTCTTTCTGCCGACTCAGGACGATGCTGCAATTCGAGCCGGCTTGGCCCAGCTTTGGCCGATCAGCCCCGGCAGCGTCACCCCCCGCCCTCCTGCCGCCCGTCCAGGATCGCCGCGACGATGTCCAGCGCCAGCAGCATCAGACGCAGCAGGCGCGCGGCGTAGGGCGAGTTGATCTTCTCCGCCGCGGCCAACTCGTTCACGGTGGCTCGGAGCCCGCACGGCAATATGTCGGCCGGCGCGCGTTGGCCGGCGGATCACGCGCTGTAGAACAGGAAGTCCTGGTGGTTGATCTGCGTGGCAGCGATCCCGACGAGCACGATCTCGTCCGGGCCGCCCGCGGCAAGCTGGATGACGGTCTCGATTCCGCTACCCCCGAGGCGCTCGGAGATGGCGAGCGCGTCCATGGCGTGAATGCCGGGGCCGCCCGGCAAGCCGGTGAACTCGATCCGATCGCGCCGGTCCTCGAAGTCGTAGATCCAGTCTTGGCCCCACCCGCTCGCAGCATAGACAAAGAGGTCGCGTCCGGAATCGCCCCAGAGATGGTCGTTGCCCGCATCACCGGCGATGCGGTCGTCACCAATGCCACCCCGCAGCGTATCGGCCCCCGAACCGCCCCTCAGGTCGTCGATGTCGGTACCGCCGAGGAGACTGTCGGCGCCGTCGCCACCAAGCAGCGTGTCGTTGCCCGCCTCTCCGAGCAGTGTGTCGCCACCCGTGCCGCCCGACAGCAGGTCATGCTGCTCGCCGCCCAGGATCATGTCATCCCCGCCATTGGCGAAGACGGAGTCGTTGCCATGGTACCCGAAGATCGTCTCGCCCGCGGCCAGACCGACGAATTCGTCGTTCTGCAGCGTCATGTGGAATATCTCGACGCTGACGATCTGGTCGCCCTCGGCGATGCCGGTGTTGCGCGAGGGATCGACGAGATCCACGACGATGCCGATGTTGGACTCCAGAAAGGAAGTCGTGTCGGTGCCGGC
>LNDR01000023.1 GCA_001464755.1 Rhizobiales bacterium Ga0077524 | reverse complement strand
CGTCGCCAACTACCATGCCGGCGTGGTGCTCAAGCGGATCTGCTTCCGCCTCCCCGTAAAGGCCGGCACCGACCACATCCCCTGGGTGACGTTCACCGAGCCCGAACTCGCCAACGTCGGGCTAAGCGAGGACGAGGCGCGCAAACGGCACGGCGCCATCAACATCTATCGTTGGCCCTTTCACGAAAACGATCGGGCCCAGGCCGAGCGTGCGACTGAAGGCTTCGTAAAGGTGGTAACGAACAAACGTGATCGGATCATCGGCGCAGCGATCGTCGGCGAGCATGCGGGCGAGCTGATCCAGATTTGGTCGCTCGCCGTATCTAAGCGTATGAAAATCGCCGACATGACTCAGTGGGTATCGCCCTATCCGACACTCGGCGAGGTCAACAAGCGGGCGGCTTTGCGGTACTATGCATCAAAGGCCAGTAGCCCTCTGGTGCGGAGCGTCATCTCGTTTCTCGCGCGCCTTGGCTGAGACGCGCGACCGCGTTGCTCGCGGCCAACGTCACCCGGTGGCATGGAGCACATCCGTTGGACCAGCGGGTCGAGGAGGTAAAGCATACTGAAGCTCCGGCGCAGACGCGTGCCGGACGACGCAATCTGTCCGAACGAATTCGTGCGCTCAGCCTGTCCGCAAAGCTGTTGCTCCTCACGACGCTGTTCGTGATGCTCGCCGAGGTTCTTATCTTCGTGCCCTCGGTAGCAAATTACCGCAACGGCTGGCTCATGGACCGCCTGACGGCGGCGCAGCTCGCCTCGCTCGCGGCCGAGGCATCACCCAGTGGGGATGTTCCAGCCAAACTACGCGCCGAGCTTTTGCGGACTGCTCAAGTCAGGGCCGTCGCACTGAAGCGCAACGATCAACGGCTCCTCGTCCTGCAATCGGAGATGCCTGTCGCCATCGATCAGACCTACGACCTGACCGCCTTGCGACACGGCGGGCTCGCGGCACGATTGCAGTCCATCGCCGATGCCCTTGGCGTCCTCGTATCGACCGAGGACCGCATGCTGCGCATTCTCGGCAAGCCGGCCGACGATGCGGGCGACCTGATCGAGATGGTGCTCCCCGAGGCGCCGCTCCGGGCCGCGATGTGGCGTTTCGCGCTCAACATTCTCGGCCTTTCCGTGATCATCTCCGTGTTCACTGCGGCGCTCGTCTACATGGCGCTGAATAGCATGCTGGTCCGCCCGATGGAGCGGATCGCTCGGAACATGGTGCGTTTCGCTCAGAATCCGGAAGATCGTAGCCGGATCATCGAGCCGAGCGAGCGGCGGGACGAGATCGGTACGGCCGAGCGGGAACTTGCCCACATGCAGACGGAACTGGCGCAGCTGCTCAGCCAGAAGAACCGCTTGGCAGCCTTGGGGCTCGCGGTCAGCAAGATCAATCACGATCTGAGAAACCTGCTGGCCAACACCCAACTGCTGTCCGATCGACTGACATCGAGCCCCGATCCAACCGTCCAACGGTTCGCGCCCAAGCTGATGGCCTCGTTGGATCGGGCCATTGCCTTCTGCAACGACACATTGAAGTACGGCCGTGCTGCTGAGCGTCCGCCACGGCGGGAACCAATGGCGCTTCGGGCGCTGGTGGAAGAAGTTGGCGATGGGCTCGACCTGCCGCGTGAAGGCGTGATCGACTGGGAGGTCCAGATCTCGGACGATCTGGTGATCGACGCCGACCAGGAACATTTGTTTCGCGTCTTTAACAATCTTGTCCGTAACGCCGTGCAGGCATTGGAGGCCCATTCCTCGGACAAGCCCAGATTGGTACGCATATCCGCGGTCCGCTTGGACGCGCGGGTCCGCATCACGGTATTCGATAACGGGCCCGGCGTACCGCCCAAGGCACGTGAACGCATGTTTCAGGCCTTCCAATCCACGGCTCGCAAAGGAGGGACAGGGCTCGGCCTTGCGATCGCGCATGAGCTCATCGCCGCGCACGGCGGCACCCTGAAGTTGCTCGACACGACCCCTGGCGAGAGATCGCTGCGACACATGCTCGATGGCGCCCGCGCTCAGCGCCTTCCTCCACATTCGCCGCCGTCCTAGTATCGCCATTGTCGACTGACCGACAAGGAGCGAGAGATTTGGCAAACAAGGGTTTTCTGCTGGTGACGATGCAGCCGCCACCAGCCTTCGAGGAGGAGTTCAACGCCTGGTACGACAGCGAGCACATCCCCGAGCGGCTCGCGGTGCCCGGCATCCTTTCGGCGCGGCGCTATGTGTGCGCCGGTGGGCATCCGAAGTATCTCGCCATGTACGACCTCGAGAGCCACGCCGTGATGACCTCCCCCGGTTACGTGCGGGTCGGCTACGAGAACGCCAGCCCATGGACCAAGCGCGTGACAAGCCG
>LNDR01000022.1 GCA_001464755.1 Rhizobiales bacterium Ga0077524 | reverse complement strand
AATCCTCCATTGGCCCTCGGCGAGCTCTATATGGACGGCCGATTGGTTGTGACGCGTGGCTCGATCTACGATGTCGTGGCCCTTGCGACACGTAACCTTGCTCTGCAGCCGCCGATCCGATTGCTCCGGATGCGCGAGCGACTAAGAGTGGCCTTACGGCGAGTTCATCAGCGCAACGGTGAGCAACGCGCAAGGCGCAACGTCGCACATCACTATGACATCGACGGTCGTTAGTACGATCTGTTTCTGGATTCTGACCGCCAGTACTCCTGCGCGTATTTCGAGGCTCCCGGCCAGGGTCTGGAGGAGGCGCAACTCGCAAAGAAACGACATATCGCAGCCAAGCTTCTGGTCGAGCCGGGTCATCGTGTGCTCGATATCGGCAGCGGCTGGGGTGGATTGGCTCTTTATCTTGCCGAACAATGCGGCGCTGCGGTCACAGGCATCACGCTCTCCGACGAGCAGCTGGCAATTGCTCGCAGCCGGGCCCAACACCGAAGGCTCGCGGGATCGGTGGAGTTCGACCTGCGGGATTATCGGTCGGTCGCCGGTCGGTTCGAGCGCATCGTCTCGGTCGGCATGTTCGAGCATGTGGGTGTCGGCTACTACGATGGGTTTTTCTCGAAAGTGTCGGATCTGCTCACCGACAATGGCGTGATGCTGCTGCACGCGATCGGCAGCAGCGACGGGCCCGGCGCCACCAATCCTTGGATGGCCAAATACATCTTTCCGGGGGGCTATACGCCGGCCCTGTCCGAGGTGCTGCCGGCGATCGAGCGGGCGGGGTTGATCGTCACAGATATCGAGATCCTGCGGCTCCATTACGCGGAAACACTACAGGCGTGGCGCGAGCGATTTCTCGCCCGGCGTGGCGAGGCGAAGACGCTCTACGACGAGCGCTTCTGCCGGATGTGGGAGTTTTATCTTGCCGGCTGCGAGGCGGCGTTTCGGCATGGCGGTCTGATGGTGTTCCAGATCCAGCTCGCCAAGCGCCACGACGCCGTTCCCCTTACGCGGGACTACATCGCGCAGCGGGAAGCGCTTCTGCGAATGGAGGAGACGCGAGAGCCGGATCTGATGATTGCGGCAGAATGAACCGTCGGCCGCGTTCGGCGGCTGGCCCGAGCACACGGAGAGACACACCATGGAATGGCTTCAGAGCAACTGGGTTTGGATTGCCTTGGGCATCGGCTTCGTCGCCCTGCATTGGTTCGGCCACGGCGGCCATGGGCATGGCGGGGACGGCAGATATGGCCGCCGCGACCGAGATCCCGTCAACACGGCTCCCGACGCGTCGGTGGGCCACGACCATGCCAGTACGACCGCGGCGACAACCGCTAACTCGAACGATCCGGCGCGGCGCGGCGCAACGGATCACGTCGGTCACGGCACCTCGCCGAAGCCTGCCGACAGCAGGCGGCACCGGCACGGTTGCTGACCGGAAGTGGAATCCGCGAAGTCAGAGAAAGCTGAAGGAGAACGATCATGTCGAATGCAACGGAAACGACGGTTGCGAAAGCAGTGAAGGAGAAAGCGGGTTGCTGCGGCGGCGCCGACGCCAAGAAAGGCGAGCGCCCGGCGGCGGCGGTAGCAGCGGACGAGGCCAAGCCTGCGAGCCATGTCGCTCATGACAATAGCAAGCACGCAATCGGCGCGGGCTGCTGCGGCGGAGGAAAAGCCAGAAAATAACGCGAACTCGCCGGCTCGGTTGTCGGGGCGCCCCTCACACGCCTGAGGGGCGTCCCGGCCAGCCGATGCAGCAACCGTCAAGTGCAAGTGTGCTCTCATGTCATCTCAGGACGCCATCCTCGTCATTAACTGCGGCTCATCGAGCGTCAAGTTTGCGCTCTTTGCGGGTGCTGCGGGGCTTGAGCTCCTTCTGTCGGGTGAAGTGGACGGTATTGGCCTGACCATCGGCCGGATGGACTCGAAGACGAGCGCCGGCACGATGCTGATTGAGCGTGCTTTCCCAATCAGCGATCACACGGCTGCCCTGTCAGCCATCCTGGAGCATGTCACCAAGCGGATCGGCCGCGCTCGGTTGCGTGCGGTGGGACATCGGGTGGTTCATGGCGGCGAAGACTGCGACTGCCCAGTTCGTGTTACTGCGGCCCTGGAGACACGCCTGCGCGAGCTTGTTCCGCTGGCGCCACTGCATCAGCCGCATAATCTGACCGGCATTGCCGCTGTCAGAGCGGTGCAGCCGGATCTCGTTCAGATCGCCTGTTTCGATACGGCGTTTCATCACACATTGCCGCGCCTCGCGCGACTGTTTGCATTGCCGAGGAACCTGCACGAGGCCGGCATTCGCCGCTACGGCTTCCATGGACTGTCTTACGAGTAT
>LNDR01000021.1 GCA_001464755.1 Rhizobiales bacterium Ga0077524 | reverse complement strand
CGAGGGAGATCGCCGCCCTGTGTTGCTTGGCGAGGTCCCAGGCCTCCTGCACAGAAATGTCCTTTTGTGCGCCGCCGTCCGTCGAGAGCACAGCGAAGCCGCCGAGCCCTACGATGAGCTTTTCTGACGGAATGACCATCGTTAGGCTGGCGAGCTGTCGCTCGACCCATTCCTGGGGCGCTGGCGCATCGAATGCGGCTATGGCGCCGCGGCTTTCGAACAGCATCACCATCACGCCATGTGAGGGGCGGCTCAATTCATGCAAACGTCCAGGTGCCATGTCTCGCGGTACAACGATGATGAGTGACCTGCCGTCGACCTTCATCCGTGCAGCCAAACCTTCGAGCAGTCGCACAATGTTGGGATGGCTGGTGTCCGGAAGGCCGCGCAGATCGAGAACCACGCCTCGGCTTCTGACCTCCCGTGTGCGCGCGGCCACCTGCTCCACGAGCTTCGAGCTCCGGTCTTCATAGGCGCTAGCCTGGCTAAGTTGCGCCGCCAGGTTAAGTCCCCTGAGCAGGGCATAGACTTCAACATGAGGTGCATTGCGGTCGAGCCATTGTAGGAAGCTCGGACCGAGATGATCGATGTGGACGCTCTCCGCGCCGTGGACGCCGTCAAGCACCAGCAAATCGACGACTAGCGCTGACAGGCTGTTACCGTGAGTCGCTATGCGACCGACGCCCGCGGAGTTACCGAGCGAGTGGAATGCGAAACGCCGCGTGCCCAACGAAGATGGTTGCACTTGGCGATGCCTTGTGGAGTAGGCCAGGCGGCCCCCTCCGAGCTGCGCTGGTGCTTGAATAGTGGTCGGCACCGCACTTTGAAATGGAGCATCAAGGGCCGGCGAAGGCAGTGTTGGTGGTTGAAGAATACCATGCAGGAATACGAGCGTCGCGATTACGACGCTAGCTGCGAATGCTATTCCCATCCCGCGGACCAAGCGCGCCCTCCAGCCACCCTCATCAAAAAAGATTGATGCGCGCTTCTTGCTGTTAGACATCTGTTCCGCAGACCAAACAGAGATTAAAGCGTGGGTATGGGAGAAAATGAACGCTAGCTCTAAGGGAAGCTCCACATCGCGAGCTCGGCTGAAGCAAGTGTTCTGACTCTGACGGTTGGTACCCATCACGGATGATGTCGAGGAGGTCGAGGGCTCGGCGCTCGCGGGCGAGAATATCCTCGGCGCTTTTCGTCCACACGAATGGTTTCGGATCGACGTTGTGGCGGAGCAAGTAGTCGTAGATGGCATCCTCCAATTCGGCCACGCTGGTAAAGGTGCCCCGCCGGTTGCGATTCGTGGTGATCTCGGCGAAGAAGCGCCCGACGAGATTGAGCCAGGACGCGCTGGTCGGCGTGAAGTGGCAGTGGAACCTCTGATGCTTCGCCAGCCAGGCCTTCACCTCGGGCGTCTTGTGTGTCCCGTAGTTGTCGAGCACGGGATGAACATCGAGGCTCTTCTTCACACCGGTCGATCTTGCGCAGGAACGACAGGAACTCCTTGGCGCGATGGCGTGGCTTGCATTGCCCGATGACGAGACCGCTTGCCCATCGAGTGTCGCGAACAACGTCGTGGTCCCGTGACGCTTGTAGTCATGGGTCATCGTGGCTGCGCGACCGCGCTTCAGGGGCAGGTCCGGCTGCGTGCGATCGAGCGTCTGGATCTGGCTTTTTTCATCCACGCACAGCACCAGGACACGATCCGGCGGATCGAGGTAGAGATCGACGACGTCCGTGACCTTCTGCTCGAAATGCGGGTCGTTCGAGACCTTGAAGCGCTTGCCGAGGCGCGGCTTGAGGCCGGCCTCGTCCCAGATACGCTGCACACTTCTGTGGGATAGGCCCATCGCCTCGGCCATCGCCCGCGAGCTTCGCATTTCGCGGCATCTCGGTCGTCGTCTTGCGAGGACCATCAGTTGCATGTCGAATCAATCATCTTGATCAACCATCTGGCCGGCCGGGATCCATCAACGATATATTTATCGGCTAATCATCATACGATTGAACGTTTTCTTAACAATATGAATGTCACGGTTAGGTTAAATTGGGCGATGCTGAGAAGTGGCTCCACAATTTCGGACGGTGCGATAGCCTGCACTTCTCACAGCCGCTCTGACGCTGGTGTTGTTTGAGGATTGAGAGTCAGCCGCCGGCACCGGTGCTCTTGCGGCCGAGCCCGATCGCCGCCGCCGGTCGGGCAGCGTGGGCAGGCTGGGCGATGATCCTCTTCCGTTGATCCTCG
>LNDR01000020.1 GCA_001464755.1 Rhizobiales bacterium Ga0077524 | reverse complement strand
AGTTTAAAACGCGCGCTTCTATGGAAATTGGACGCCGGAAATCAATCGCGAGACCGCAAGCAAAAGTACCATTGTAGGCGGGCTCGGGTCTGGGGCAGCCGAACTTCATCGCCGCGACTACGTAGCTTCTTTTTCGTTTTGAACAGCGCCTTCCATGCACGGTTGATTCAATGAGAGTGCTGTTGAGGGTGGATCGGAATCACTAGCTACGGGGTAGGTTCTTTTTGTCTGCATTCTCGGTGATGGTTGCGTCGTCTGTGATCCACTGGCCTTGCTCGTTGATCCACCCGTTTTTCAAGAATAGATCGAACCGCCGCTGTTGATAGCTCGGCTGCATCTCAGCTTCATCTCGATCATAGCATGCGAAAGTGTAGTCCGTGGCAAGTGATGCCTTTTTCGCAGCGTATGCTGGCTCAGCTCGCTTTACTTCCATGTTATGGATGAAGACAACGAATCCAGTTGTCAGATCCCACGGGGCGACGTTCCACTTCACACCACAAACGAAATTGACCTTGTTGCAACAAGCGAAGATGTCCGCCGCCACTTGAAAGAACCCACCTTTGCAGCATGCCAGCAATACGATGCCGTCGTCGTGCATAGTGCCGTGCTCACAGAGCGCCATGGCTAGTTGGCGCCATTCGATATCGACGGCCTTGGAGCCGGTGTTTGCAACGAAGCAAGCTGTATCTCCATGGGTGCATAGGTACACGTAGTGGAACTCTCCTCCTGCAGCTTTCTGAGCTTTGAGCGCGCTTAAAAGCGTTGCCTCACAGGCAATTGTCTCCTCCACGACCGTCATACCGAGTAACTGGCAATGGCTTGTTATGAGGCCCAGCTCATCACCACAGATATCTTTGGTCGCCTTCAGGATCAGAATGGATTTGGTTTCTTGTGTCATAGCATCTGCGGTTAGACAAATTGCGATGGTAGTTTCGAGTGCTTGCAGTTCCTAGCCCACTAGTGTTTTTGGCTGCGTATGCTTAGCTGGATCAGCATCGAGTCGCCACGCTGATCGTCCGCTATCCCCAGCTGGGGAAAGTTGGGGAACATTCCAAGACCGGTCACTCTGGGTCACCTGCGTGAACTCGTGGGGCTGTCCAGGGCGGCAACTCGCCCCCCGTTAGCTGCCGGTCTGAGGACTGGCGGGCGCCACTTTCCGCTTACCATTCAACCGCGTAATGTCTATTGCGAGGGCCGACCGGAAGCCTCGGGCCATGTGCACGCATTATGTGCCTCGGCCGCCACGGTCGGTCTAGCGGTCTAGCCTCAGCTTCAGGCAGTCGGGGAAACGTGCAGTAAACGCGGCGGCTGGTTGTCTCGTGACGAGACAAGCCTCACCTCATCGCCGGTGCAGCGAGCAACATGTCGGGCATTCGGCCATCAACGACTAAGGGTTCTCGGAACACTAAGTCCGTCTCGGGGAAGACCGTGCGGGCTGTGTTTCAGCCGCGCCGCCTCGTGCGGACGCAGCACTTATTCTTGTGGGTGCCCTAAGGCGATACGCGGTGCCTTGCCAGCGTCTTGGACGAGGCCCCGCAAGCAATGTCCATCTGGATGCGCAGGGCTTCAATATTTGGTGCCGCAAAAGAGTCCAAACTTGCTTGGTATCTCCGTATGCTCT
Organism: Rhizobiales bacterium Ga0077524; assembly: GCA_001464755.1. Taxonomy (GTDB): domain Bacteria; phylum Pseudomonadota; class Alphaproteobacteria; order Rhizobiales; family Hyphomicrobiaceae. The sequence goes on along the minus strand of LNDR01000020.1, from coordinate 556 downwards.
TGAGGCATATAACATCATCTTCCTCAACGAGTTGAGGCTCAACCAACTGGGGAGCGCCGGCGGGAACGGACAGGGGCACCGAAGCGCCCACCATCGGTGCCAACCGTTTCGGTGACGGCGGCTCCATGGAGCAGGCCGCAAGCGCCGATACCAGAGTGCAGCTGAGAACCGTTCGCTGGATGCACATGAGCAGCGATTAATGACGGGGTCCGCTTGCACGAGGCTTGCGCATTCGGCACTCGTTTTTGACCCATGTATGGTCCTACCGTGCGTCGCAAGGGAGGTAAGCATCCGGTGAGCACCGCAGGGTCGGCGTTTTTCAAGCGGCGCGACTGATCGCGTTTGCTGGCCGCCACTTCCACGGCAGCAACTCGTCGAGCCGCGAGGCCGGATGCTCGGCGATGCGGGCGAGGACGTCGGCGAGCCACGCCTGCGGGTCGATGTCGTTCATTTTCGCTGTTTATGCCGCCCACCGAACTATGCCGAGTGGCTCCGATCATGCGGGCCCTTGTTGCGTTGATTCCGTAGTTTTTGCAGACGGCGGCGACGTTTCACT
>LNDR01000019.1 GCA_001464755.1 Rhizobiales bacterium Ga0077524 | reverse complement strand
GCGACAGCCTTTGCTGCCTCGACCTGCTGCGCGACGAGTTCCTTGACCTTTTTGCGCTTTTCGTCGTTGCAGGTCTCTTTCGAAGGCGTGATCGGCTCGAGCGATACGACCTGTTCCCCGTCCTTCTCCGTCACCTTGAGCTTTCCCGCGGCCATATGGATGGTCATGCGGTGCAGCGTGGTGATGAACAGGAGCTGCTGATCGCTCCAACCATGCTTCGAGCGCTGAATGCGCATCATCGCATCGAAGTTGACAGTCTGCTCCTCCCACATCTCGCAGAGCTGCGCCTGCGCTGAATTATAGCCGACCTTGATCACCTCCCGGCCGACGTCGATGGGAACGAGCGTTTCCTTCTTCTTGTTCTTCTTGTCCACCTCGATAACCTTGCCCTCAGCCGTGGTGAACTTCGAGGGCAGAATCATCCAGGCATAATCCATCAGAACCTTGACGGATCGCTCGCTCAGCTCCTTGGAGGCCGCCGTCCCCGTGCCGACGCCAGCGCACGCGAGCACCGCGACGACCGTCGCCATAACTCCAGTCCGCCACATTCTTCCCATTTCTGTGCCCCTCGCCCTTTGCTCTACCGGCAATAGCCAGCGCCAACCCCTGGTCGACTGACCGAGCCTGCCGTGTGAAGCGATCATGACCGCTCCCTCATCGCTGCCGCCCCCCGGTGTCGCGACGCGCGAGGGGTCGGCTCGAAAGTAGGCAAGTTTATGGCCGCTTTCGGCCTGCTCCCTTGCCGTGTGCCAACGCAACCACAATGCCGCGGAGTGTCCGGACCTCTTGCTCCGTCGCGCCCATGCGAGTGAACATCGTGCGCAGGTTGCGGATCATCGTTTGACGGCGATGCGGGGGATTGAAAAAGCCTAGACGATCCAGCTCTTGCTCGATGTGCACGAAAAAGCCTTCCAGCTCCTGTTTGGTGGCGGCGCGGGTATCGCCCAGGTCCATCCCTGGATCTTGGGGAGTCTCGTAGGTTGTCACGCGTCCGAGCGTCGCAGAGCCGGATGTGCGCATCCATTCGTAGCCCAAAATCAGCACCGACTGCGCCAGATTGAGCGAGGCGAAGCGCGAGTTGACGGGAATCATCACGAGAGCATCCGCATTCGCCACCTCGTCGGTCTCGAGGCCATTCCGCTCCCGTCCAAATAGAATGCCGCACCGCTCGCCGCGCGCAATCCTCGAACGGATCTCGGCAATCACCTCGATCGGTGTGAGGACGGGCTTGCGCAAGTCCCGCTGGCGAGCAGTCGTCGCCGCGACCCAGTTGAGATCGCCGATGGCCTCGGGAAGGGTCGGGAACGGCTGGCCGTCGTCGATGACGTAGTTGGCGCCGGACGCCGCGATACGGGCCTTCTCGTTGGGCCAACCATCGCGAGGCGCAATGAGACGCAGCTCGTCCAATCCGAAGTTGGCCATGGCGCGGGCTACCATGCCGATGTTGTCGGCGAGCTGCGGCTCCATGAGAATGATGGCGGGCGTCTCACCCGTGCCAGCAAAAGCCTCACCCTGGATATTAGCCCGACGGATACCATGGCGCAGCTTCCGCAGGACGCGTCGCGCCCAGAACCAGTAGTTCTCGCCCGACCACGTCTTCTCGAGCGCAGCGAGCGCAGGAGTCGTGATCGTGCCGGTGCCCTGACCGATGAGGCGAATTTGCCCGTCGCCGACCACCACCTCTGCGTGAGCGCGGATGAAATCATCGAGCGTATGGAGGCCTTGCACCTCGGTGCGGCGCTTGCACCCGGAGCAGGACGCGTCTGCCGCCTCGCACTTGAGCTCAGCGCAATAGGTCAGGATGGGCTCAAGCGTTCTCCGATCCAGCCCCGGAATGGCGAGTTGGGCCAGCCCTTCGTCGATGCTGCGCTCATGGCAGGCATGCACGACAGTTGCAACGGCAAGCGTGGTGCCGATGATGCCTGGGAACCGCCCATCCGCCGTCTGCTGGACTTCAACGCCCGGCTGCATCGCACTCGCCGACATTCGCTACACTCCTCCCCAACCCCTAGACTGCCTATGGATTAATCGACTAGACCATCATGTCCGCTGAGAGCTGGGGATAGGGGGACCGATGAGGTGACCCGCCCCGACGTGTCGACTAAGGCGCGTGAGCGCAACGGGGATTG
>LNDR01000018.1 GCA_001464755.1 Rhizobiales bacterium Ga0077524 | reverse complement strand
TGGCCAAGGTCAAGGTCCGTGGACTGCCGCGCGTGCGTGCCCGGTTCACGCTCGCAATGGCCGCCTACAATCTGATTCGGATGCCGAGGTTGCTCGCGACGGCGTGAGGCCGAAGAGCCCGGGGAGAGCCGTCGGCGACACCTCCGAGAGGCAAACCCACCGAGAGTGCAGTCCGCAGCCGATGGTCACCGCAACACCGAAACAACTGCCCGACCCGCCCCAGAGAATACAGTTCCCCTATCCCCCGAAGTTCAACAGCCTGCTAACGCGCGGCTCATGCTCAAGAAGGGAGTGCTCTGGATCGGTGGGTAATGATGCAAAGTTACAATAGGCGGCATCGCTCCACGCTCCCGCGCTGGCCGGACGGCCGTTCCTGCACTCGGATGGGCAAACGGCGGGGATTGGCAAATCTCCCGGGATCTTGGCACCAATTCAGCAGCCGTCGGGTAGGATAAGGCGATAGCCAAGATAGCGACGCGACTCGACCGGATCGTATCCGAGGCGTTGACGCATTCGTCGTCGCAGTTTGCTGATATGGCTCTCAATTACATTCTCATCTATGTCGTGATCGAAAAGCCCGTAAACATGACTGAAGATTTGAGACTTTGTGACACGACGCGACTTGGCATTGACCAAATACTCGA
>LNDR01000017.1 GCA_001464755.1 Rhizobiales bacterium Ga0077524 | reverse complement strand
AACGTCCGAATCTCGCCAAATACACAATGATCGTTATTCGACCGTGCCCTCCGAGAGATCGCCTCGATGCGAGCCAGGATTTCCCGTGCATGGCAAGGTTTTCCTACAACGTCATCGACACCCTCGGCGAACAACTCGAGCGTCGAAGCAAGAGACTTTTGTTCTTTCATCGCGATAATAGCAGCGGTACTGCGGTTCTTGATGATTTGAGCGAGGCCCCTGAGATCGTCGCATTCGCTGATGAGGAACGCCTCGACAGCTTCAAACTCCTCGTCGGCAGCAGAGTAAATCCATCCTTGGAAATCACTCCAAGAGAAACCTGATGCCGATACACCCTCTCGGCCAAATGACACCTTGTAGGTGTCGGACACCAAACTTCTGTCGTCGACGATCACAATCATGGCCCCTCCGCCGAATCACTTGTTCCCTTAAAATATCTGAGTACTAGTACCATCAAATCTCTGCAATCCTCTTCACGCGCGGCTGGTTCGAATGCATCTGTCCATTCCTCATCGTCGGAGGGCATCGAGATGCCTTAGATTGATCCGGACAAGCCCTGTCCGAAAGTGTCGTTAGAGAGCTTTAATGGCAAGTTCCACAAAGAATGTCGGCGCTTGATGCTGCGCCCCACGTCTTCGAGGCTCTCCCGAGCCGTCGCCGGAAACGGGCGCAAGTCCCGCTGGGCACGTTGCATCGTTGCAACGATCCGAAGGGCTGTAAGGCTGCAAGGGGGGCCGCGCTTGTCCCGTTGCAGGCTGGGGATCGGGGCATCGACCGCCGCGTCGTCCTCGCGGATCAGGTTGTTCATCACTTTGGAGTCGTGAACCCTGCCCGTGGCGACGATCGCCGTACATGAGCCCGATCTCGGCATCGACGCGAGTGTGCGAAGCCAATTCGAGCGATTGACAAGACCTCTGCGTCGTCGTTCTCCAGTGCCATGTTGCTCGGCAGCCGCAGCAGGTTCGCCGGCAGGGCCGCTACCAAGCCCACCGGCGGGGGGGCTCGAGCCGGGCTTGCTCGATCCCGTGCGACGCTGCGGCATGGGGTGCTCAAACAAATATCGAGCGCGAGCAAATAGACTAGTGTTCCACGCCTGACGGATGATTCCCTCGTGACCGCAAATCAGTCAGAGTGCGGCCATGAGGCGAGACGACATCTGCATCTACGTGAGCCCGGCTGATCGGGCACGGCTCACAGGCATCATCGAGAACCGTAACAGCTCGACCAAGGCTGTCTGGCGCGCCAGGATCATTTTGGCCTCGGCCGACGGTCACGGCACCAACGCCATCATGCGGCTGACGGGCAAGTCCAAGCCGTGCGTGTGGCGCTGGCAGGAGCGCTACATCGAGGATGGCATCGAAGGTTTGCTGCGGGACAAGACGCGGCCCCCGCGCATCCCGCCGCTCTCCGAGGCGACGCGCCTTGCCGTCAT
>LNDR01000016.1 GCA_001464755.1 Rhizobiales bacterium Ga0077524 | reverse complement strand
CTTCGACATCAGGGGAAGGCGCATCACGGTGACGGGGATTTGCGACAGGGTGTAGCCGTCAGGCTTGGCCGAACGCGCCATGTTGACCGGGCCTAGCGTGCCAGTACCGCCGGTCTTGTTGTCGATCACGATGGGCTGGCCGAGTTCCTTGCCGGCGACCTCGCCCAGCGCACGGAAGTAGATGTCGGTCGACCCGCCCGCATTCCACGGCACGATCAAGGTGATTGGTTTCGACGGGAACGTGTCGGCGCGGACCGTCATCGGTGCCGCGCATGCGACGGCAAGCATGGCCATAGCTGCAGCCATGGCATTCTTAGGCGATCTCACTCTGGCATCTCCGGATAAGCGCTTCCTGGGGGCAACCTTGCGCATTGATTTGGCGACGGTCAATCCTTGCCCAAACCGATCCGCTCTACGCCTTCGGCCTCGAAGGCGGTGATTTTCTTGGCCAACTCGAGATAACCCCTCGCATCCGCGTAGTTCGGTGCCATCAGGTGCTTGTCCATGATGGCGAGAACCTTCGGGTCATCGAGCGATTTCTTGAACGCGTCGTGGATCTTCTGGACGACAGCCGGATCCATGCCCTTCGGTCCGGCGAAGCCCCATTGGCTATCTAACGTCCTGGTGGGGAACGTCTCTGCGGCGGTGGCGCCGCCGGATACAAGGCTCGCTACTGCGAGCAGAGCTGCCAATGCAGCTCGGGCGATCGTGAACTTCACGCTGTCGTCCTCCCGGTTGACCGTCCGGCCGCCTCTGACGGGCGATCTCGGACAGTCAACACTTTGGAGCCGGCGGCGCGTCCTGTCCAGGCGCCAGAGATACTCGACCGATCAATTAAGCGATCGTCACACCGCCATCGGCGACGATGACCTGGCCGGTAATGAAGGACGCTGCCTTCGAGGCGAGGAATGCAGCGACTCCTCCGATATCGTCGGGGTCGCCGATGCGCTTCAACGGCGAGTTTTCGAGCCGCTTGTCGAGGTTGGTTTTGTCCTCCCACAGCGCGCGGGCGAAGTCGGTCTTGACGAGGCCCGGAGCGATAGCATTGACGCGGATGTTCTTAGGCCCCAGTTCCACGGCGAGCGAGCGTGCGAGGCCGAAGTCCGCCGCTTTCGAGACGGCATAGGCACCGAGCTTGGCGGACCCTTTCAGTCCGCCGATCGAAGAGACGATGGTGATCGTGCCGCCGCCGCGCTCGGCCATGCCCGGCGCCGTCATATTGGCAAGCCACAGGTTGGAGCGGATATTGCTCTCCATGATCTTGTCCCACTGATCATCCGAGATGCCCGAGAGCGGCCCGAAGTAGGGATTGACCGCGGCATTGCAGACCATCGAGTCGATCCGCCCGTACTTGGCGATCGCGCCTTTGACCAGGGCCTCGCAGTCCTCTTTTCGGCCGATGTGGCATGGGATGACGGTCGCATCGCCACCGGCCTTGCGAATACCGTCGGCCACAACCTCACACGCATCCGCTTTACGGCTCGACACCACGACCTTAGCCCCCATGGCCGCCATGATCTCGGCGATGGAGCGACCGATACCCTTGCTCGAGCCGGTGACGACGGCGACCTGGCCGGTGAGATCGAACGGATTTTTCATGGAGGCTGTCCTTGCTGATGGCGGTTGACTACGAACAGGGTCGCGCGGCGGCTCGCATTTGCCAAGTCCGGAAGGCCACTACGCCCCGCGATGCCGTCTTCAGTGCCGACCTTCGAAATGAGCAAACTCGCTCATGAAGGGGGCCGCGACGTCCGCGTTGAGCTTGCAGTCGAGGAAGATCGGCCCTTCCGGATTGCGCAGCTTCGGCGCGACGCGGTGCAGATCCTCGACCGTGCGGATGGTCTCGGCATCGAAGCCGAAGGAGGAGGCGATCGGAGCGAAGTCCACGTCCGGGAACACCGACTTTCCGACCGGCTGCTGGCGCAGCTTCAGGAAGTGCAGCTCGGCACCATAGGCGCAGTCGTTCATTAGCACGATCACCATCGGCAGGTCCTCGCGCACGACCGTCTCGAGGTCACCCATCGTCATCAGGAAACCGCCGTCGCC
>LNDR01000015.1 GCA_001464755.1 Rhizobiales bacterium Ga0077524 | reverse complement strand
CTTGTTCTACTCCAATCCCGAGCGCAGTAAACGCCCTGGTGAACTGTGCGCTGTGAGTTCAGCAAGTGCATCAGCAATCAGCGGCCGAGTTGCTTTTTCTGGCGCGGGCTGGTATCATCGAGATTATCGCAAGATGTGGCTGTCCGGCCTCCTTCCGCGCGTCTCCAGGGCGCTAGCATATGGGCGCTGGAACTCGAATTATACGATAAGCATTATGGCTGAAGCTGTAATCGCAGGTGGAATGGCGATGAGGTGTGGATATAGCAATGTTGAATACGAAGTAAACCTCTCGAAGGGCCCGGTGGGAGACGTAAGATGCGGGTTGGTGTGGATGCAGACCGAGGAACTCCTTGATGATCTTTCCAGGTTCAACGCCGGCATCATCGAAGGGCAACCGCTGACCCAACCACTCATTCCGCCAGTGAGGCCGCTCCGCCTGGCCTAATCGTACTGAGTCACTTTGCCATGGGCCATGTCTGCGGGGAAGCAGCGATTTGACTGATTCCTTTGGCGGGAGGCAGCGATGGGCATTCAGCAACCTCGCGAGGGCGAGGAACGGTTTTCCGCGTATCTCGATGAACTTGCCGGCGTGATGGGCCGCGTGTCGCGGATCGGCCCGATGCGTGACTACTGTACGGGGCTGCTGCTTCCCGGCGAGAGGAAGAGTGTCGAGCCGATTGCGGCCATCACGGCGCCCGGACGGGTCGCGGCCCAGCACCAGTCGTTGTAGCATTTCGTGGCGCAAGGCGGCTGGTCGGACGAGGCCGTGCTCGGCAAGGTTCGCGAGATTGTGCTGCCAAAGATCGAGCGCCATGGCGCGATTGAGGCGTGGGTCATCGACGACACCGGCTTTCCCAAGCACGGCAAGCATTCCGTCGGCGTGTCGCATCAGTACTGTGGTCAAACCGGCAAGCAGGACAACTGTCAGGTCGCGGTCTCGCTGTCGCTCGCCAATCATCACGCGAGCCTGCCGGTGGCTTATCGGCTGTATCTTCCCAAGAGCTGGGCGGACGATCTCGAGCGACGGCGCAAGGTCGGCGTACCGGACGCCCTCGCATTCAAGACCAAGCCCAAGATCGCGCTCGATCAAGTCGCATGGGCGTGCGCGACAGGTCTCCCGCGCGGCGTCGTGCTGATGGATTCGGCCTATGGGACCGACGCATCCTTACGAAGCGGCGCGCGCGCGCTTGGCCTCGAGTACTCGGCCGCGGTCCACGCCAGGACGCTTGTCGAGGCGTGCAAGGAGGATGCGGTCAGGATGACGGCCGAGGCGCTGGCACTCGGATTGCCGAAACGATCGTGGCAGACGATCATGTGGCGGGAAGGTGCAGCGGAGCCCTTGCGGTCGCGGTTCGCACGTATCCGGGTGCATGCTCGCGGCGAGGGGTGCACGACTGACGAGCCAGAGGAGTGGCTGCTGATCGAGTGGCCGAGAGATGAGGAGAAGCCGACGAAGTTCTGGCTTTCCACATTGGAGCGCAGGATCGCGTTCGACCGTCTCGTCGACATCACCATGATGCGATGGCGGATCGAGCGTGATTATCTCGACCTGAAACAGGAAGTCGGGCTCGGCCACTTCGAGGGGCGAGGATGGGTGGGCTTCCACCACCATGCCACCATGTGCATCGCGGCTTATGGATTCCTGATCTCCGAGAGGGGAGCTTTTTCCCCCTCGGAAACGGATGGCGCCCGGCATGTCCCGGCGACTGCGCTTCCCCCGAGTTACCGACCCAGAGGCGCCCCCGCTCCGGCCTGAGCGACATGTGCCCGATTCTATTGCCACCGTGCGGCGCCGCCTCGTCGTCGGCATCGCGCAACGGTTGCCCCGCTGCCCTTGCTGTGCGACTCCAACACGACATCAAAAGGCGCAGCGGAAAACGTGACGCAGTACGACTAACTCATACCGTTCAATGATTGTAAGCGGGGGTTGCGGACTACGGCGCCGGTTTCACTTTCGGCTTGACCGGTGACGGCTCAGGCGGCGACGCTCTGCGTCGCCGGTGGCTGCCAGTT
>LNDR01000014.1 GCA_001464755.1 Rhizobiales bacterium Ga0077524 | reverse complement strand
GATCTCGAGTTCGTCGAGCTGGCGCGCCCGCAATCTCGCCGATCGATCGGACCAGTCGGCGAGCCGCCGCGCACTATCGGCAACAGCCGCCATGTTGTTGTAGGCCGCGTCGAGTTCGGCCTTGTGCATGCCGTTCCAGACAATCGGCTCAGACATCGGAGCCAGTCGCGAGATACCAATCCATGATCGCTCGTCCCTGCATGAATACGAGATCGTCGTTGGCGAGCAATTGATCGAGCAAGTTTTCGAGCACGGCAATCCGGTGCGGCACACCCATGATGTAGGGATGGATCGCGAAGCTCATGACTTTCGCGTTTGCCAGCGGTCCGTTCGACTGGGTCTCGGCGACGAGCCGCGCAGCCGTGGCGAGCGTACGCGCCGCGAATTCTCCGGTTTGATGATACTGGATCATCTGCATGGGGATGTCGTTCAGCTCAACCGAGTAGGGCATGGTCAGTAGATCGCCATGCGTCGTCTTCAGCCGGCAGGGCAGATCGTCGGCCACCCAGTCGCCCACATAGCGAATGCCCGCCTCGGCAAGCAGATCGGGCGTCTCCAAGGTCTCCGTCAGGCCGGGGCCGAGCCAGCCCGCGCACGGTGAGCCGGTGATCGACCGGATCGTCTCGATGGTCCGCCTGATCATGGTCGGCTGGTCCTCGACGCGGTGGGTCGGAACCTGGTAGAAACCGTGCCCCATGAATTCCCAGCCGGCCTCATGGGCTGCCCGCGCGACACACGGGTAGGCCTCGCAGACTGAACCGTTGATCGAGAGCGTCGGTCGGATGCCGCGTGTCGCGAGCGCCTCCAGAAAGCGCCAGAAACCGACGCGCATGCCGTACTCGTGCCACGACCAGTTGGGGATATCGGGCTGCAACTGCACGCCGGTCGGCGCGACCAGAACCTGACGCGGCATCGGGTTGTCGATGAGCCAATGCTCGACGTTCACGACGGGCCAGATGGCGACGGCCTTGCCACCGGGTAGCGCCACCTTCGGACGGTCCACGAAGGCACGATACGGCAGGCGCTTCTCGGGGCGCATCGGCGTCATGCGGCTCGCTTTCCATGATGGCTGTGCAGCCGCGCCGACATGGCGCGCCGGATCTCGTTGAACTCAGGCGAGGTCAGATCGCGAGGGCGTGACAAGGTCAAGAAATTGTCGCTTTCGATGCGTCCGGGGCCCGGTGTCATGACCACGACGCGGTCCGCAAGCATTATGGCCTCCTCGACGGCATGGGTCACGAACACGACGGTCAGTTTCGTCGCCCGCCAAATCTCGAGCAATTCTTCCTGCAGCCGTTCCCGTGTCATGGCATCGAGCGCTCCGAATGGCTCGTCCATCAGCACGACCTCGGCCTCGTTGGCGAGCACACGGGCGATGGCCACGCGCTGGCGCATGCCGCCCGACAGCTGGTGCGGGTAGGCATCGGCGAAGCGCTGAAGGCCCACCATCTCGATGAATCTGTCGGTGGTTTCGCGGACCTTCGGCTTCGGCCAGCCCTGAGACGTCGGCCCGAACCCGATGTTGTCGCGAACGGACAACCAGGGAAACAGCGCGTAGTCCTGGAACACCATGCCGCGCAGCGGGCCCGGCCCTTCGATCGGCGCTCCCCACATGAGTGCCTCGCCCGAGGTGGGCCTCTCGAACCCAGCGATGATACGGAGCAGCGTCGACTTTCCGCAGCCGGATGCTCCGATGAGCGTAATGAACTCACCCTTGCCGATCTTCAGGCTCGCATCTTTGAGCGCAACGATCTGCTGGCCCGCGACGTCGAACGTCTTGGTCACGCTGCATACGTCGATGATCGGCTGCGAACTGTCATGCATTGTGGGACGGACTCCAGCGCAGCAAGCGACGACCGATCGCGACGACAATGAGGTCGGAAATGAAACCGGCGATGCCGATTATGATCATGCCGCAGATGACGAGTTCAGTTCGCGAGAGGGTGCGGCCATCCATAATCACGGCGCCGAGCCCCTGCGGCACGCCCGTCATTTCTCCAACGACGATGACG
>LNDR01000013.1 GCA_001464755.1 Rhizobiales bacterium Ga0077524 | reverse complement strand
GGAAATATGTGGCGAAAGCCACCCGGATGGCCGCTCCACAGCGCCGTTGACGCAGCCTGCGCCACATATCCGCGAACGCCACATACTACAAGTTATGTGGCCGGCCACATAACTTGTAGAAGATGACGAGCTCGGACTTCGCGCCCTTTACGACCTGGGCGCCAAGCTCGACCCACTGGCGATACGTTGCCCACAGCGGCGAGGTGAAGCCGCGTAGCTCGGCAGCGACCCAGAGGTTGACGGTGTTGATGCCGCTGTAGGCGGCCTTCGACGAGGCATTCTCCGGTATCCAGAGCGGGCGGCCGGAGCGGCGCCAGGGCATCTGCGGCTTGCCGGGATCGGCTTCGATGGCCTTGATGAGGTTGGCGGTGATCTCTGCGTGGAGATCGCGCTTCGGCGCGGTGTTTCGGTTTGACATGTTCGGGCTCCTTTCATCTGCGCCCGCCATGAGCGGAGGGCGTGACGAACGGAGCGCCGCGGGGACCGAGGGGGCGCGGAACCCGGAGGGCGGCCTGGCCGCAGGCCAGAGTCCGAGGCCTTCAGGCCTTGAAGCGCGCCCGCCCCGCGGCCAAAGTCGGCACAACTGCCCACCGCCAGGGCGGGCTTGTCAGGGGGGAAGCCGGGCAAAATGCGGGAGCGCGGAAGGGCAATCGCTGTATCACGGCGAACAACGAGCTGCGCCAATCGCTACCGAGAGTAAGGTGGGCCAGATGGGATGTCGTTGCCGAAAAGGAACGCGTTGCGGTCTACGGTCGATCCCACAAGCCGCCATTGAGTGCACCGCGACCGATGGTTCGCAGAGCGCCGCCTATCACGTCCGGATTCGAAGGGACTTCGTCAGGCTTTCATATGTCGAACTTCTCCGCGATCTCGATTCGCGTTGCCGCCTTCAATGCCGGAGTAGCGCACCGTGCTTTCGATCTTCGAGTGTCCGAGCGGCAGCTGGACCGGGCGGAGCCGATTCGTGGGTAGATCAGTCCGGCCTTCGTGCGTCACAGCGAGTGTGTGCCAAAATTCGCTGGATTAAGACCGATGCTGGTCACCCACTGCTGAAAGGGCCGCGCGTACTGCCGCGGCCTGAGCCCCCTCTGTCGCCACGACCGGCGAAAAGGAACTGACCCGTCGCCGCCAACGTCATGCCCTCAGCAAAGTTTAATCAGTTCGGCCTGTCCTGGGACCAACAAGTCCCATCGCCAGATTATTTCCGTAGCTGCTGCAGCGCGGCAATACGCGACTCGATCGGTGGATGGGTCGAGAACAAGGCCATGAGGCTGGGTTTGTCGCTGATCCCCGACGCCTGGATGGATTTAGGCAGCTCGCCCGGCTCGACTCGAGCAAGGGTCGCGAGCGCGCTGATCATGCTGTTGGGCTGGCCCATGTAGCTGGCGGCGCCCGCATCCGCGCGGAACTCTCTATGGCGGGAGAACCAAGCCACAACCATCGATGCGAGTACGCCGAACACGATCTGGCACACCATCGACGTCACGAAGTAGCCGATGCCCTGACCGTTCCCGTCCTTGTTCAACTGCTTGTCGACGACATAGCCAACGATCCGCGAGAGGAACACGACAAACGTGTTCACCACGCCTTGGATGAGCGTCATCGTGACCATGTCGCCGTTCGCGACGTGGGCCACCTCATGGGCGAGGACGGCTTCGACCTCCTCCCGGTTCATGGACTGCAGCAGGCCGGTCGAAACGGCGACGAGCGCGGAATTCTTGAACGCGCCGGTCGCAAAGGCATTTGGCTCGCCTTCATAGACCGCCACCTCGGGCATCTTGATGCCGGCGCGCGTGGACAGCTTGGCGACGGTTTCGAACAACCACCGCTCATCGGCGTTGGCCGGCTGGG
>LNDR01000012.1 GCA_001464755.1 Rhizobiales bacterium Ga0077524 | reverse complement strand
CCGAAGCTCATGGTCGTGGCGATGGTGAAGTCGTGGATGTCGGCGAGGTGGGGCGCGGTGCCGGGCACGCGCTCGACGAAGGCGCCGTCCGGGGCGTGATAGGGGAAGCGGGCGAGGCGCGGCTCGGCTTCGTCGGGCGGCGGTGAGTAGCGGTCGCCCCAAGTGGCGACGTGGGCGGCGATGGAGGCCAGCTCCGGGCGGCGCGCGAGATCGATGTCGATGCCGGTGCCGCAGATCAGGAAGTCGGCCTCGAACGGGCCTTTCGCGGTGGCGATGTGCACGCGGTCGCCCGCGACCTCGGCACCCAGCCAGCCGGCGCTGCGATGGATCGCGAAGTTGGGGTGGCGGCACATGCGGTCGTAGGTTTCCTGCGGGAAGCTTTCGCGCAATGACAGGATGTGGCGCATGAAACGCCAGCGCCAGTCGTCGGGCATCTCGCCGATGTGGCGGAGAAAGCCCGCGAAGGTGAGCCAGAGGTAGGGCTGCACGCGCTGCAACTCCGGGCGGCGGACGAACATGTGCACGCTTTCCGCGCCGGGCGACGGTCTTGCCTTTCAGCGCGGCGAAATCGATGTCGGCGTCGCAGGTGGCGCGGAAGCGTTCGGGGAGGGCTTCGACGAAGTCCGGCATCCACCAGCGGCCCATTCCGTCCTGGCCGGTGGCGAGGACGAGCTTGCGGGTGAACAACGGCTCTGTGCCTGCGGGTGTCGTGACGGTGAGGCAGAGGCCGCCGCCGGCAAGGGGCGCGATGCCGGTCAGCGCAGTGTCGTTGCGCACCGGCAGATCGAGCACGCGGCGATACCAGGCGAGATAGGCGTTCCAGTCCTGCTTCGGGATGCGCCCGAGGGTGGCCCAGGACTGCGGACCGTGCGTCGCCTCGTGCCACGACTGATAGGTGAGGCTCGGCAATCCCAGATCCGGGCCGGTGAATTCCTTCGGCGAGCGCAGCGTGGGCATGCGCGCGTACTGCACCCAGACGCCTTCGCCGCCGGCTGGTGCCTTGTCGATGACGACGATGTTGGTGACCTGCTCGCGACGCAGCGCGTGTGCGATGGCAAGGCCGCCCTGACCGGCGCCGACGATGACGACGTCGTGGATGTGACAGCCGTCAGGGCTCGTTCTGGTGGGCATCCAGGGACGGGCGGGGTGGGCGATGCGCGCGAGGTCGTCACGAACACGGGCCTCGAGGGCGAGAATAGCGGAGGAAGACGGCCGTTCGATCATCCGTCATCGATGGCAGACGGCTCAGTGGTCAGCAAGTTGACGGAACAGCGCTGCCCGACCGCCCCCCTCAACCCTCCATCACGTAGAAGTGACCGTTGCTCCAGATGCCAAGGCGTCCGCTGTCGTCGGTGACGGCAAGCTCGACCAGATCATAGTAGAGCGCGCGCGTAACCAGGGCCTCGAGACGGCCGCGGACGAGGAGATAGGGTTTCAGGCCGCCGCTGCCGGCCTCGGTCTCGAAGCGAAGGGGATGGTCCGGCCCGCAGGCGACGACGTCGTCGACGTTGGTGCGGAAGACGAGCGCCTGCTCGGGACCAGTGCCGGAGACCTCCATCTCGACGGCCAGGAACGGCGCGTCCTCGACGGCGATATCGATCTTCTCGACCGGCGTGACGAGGTAGAAACGGTCGTCGACGTCGCGGCGGAGCACGCGCGAAAACAGCCGCACCAAGGGTTTACGGCCTATGGGGCTGTTCTGGTAGGTCCACGTTCCGTCGCGGCGGATCGCCATGCCGATATCGCCGCAGTAGGGCGGATTCCAGCGCTCGAC
>LNDR01000011.1 GCA_001464755.1 Rhizobiales bacterium Ga0077524 | reverse complement strand
CGCTGTCTTGGCCTTCCGAGCATGCTTGGGTCGTTTGGGACAGCCTTCGGGAAGATGTGGTCTCTGAGGAGGTTGGCAAGGATCGTCGATGAGAGCTTGACCCGAAACCCGGAATGAGAGACCAGCCAGGGTCAACAAGAGCCGATCTCTGCCTCGGCAGCTCTTCCGCGTACCCTTCGTAGGCAGACATCACCTCGATCATCGCGGCCTCGGCTGCCGCTTTCGTCCCGTCCGTCGCATCCGCTCCCGAGCCCCGCGCTCGGCCATGCGCTGCAGGGCACTCTCCGCGACCTCGGCCGCGTGCTTGACGGGATCGCGCTTCACGAACGGCAACGGGTTGGTCGCGGGCCTCTCAGGCAGCATGACAGCCAGTGGCGCCGTCGTGTTATCGGCCGGCGGCGGTGCGTCTGGCCCGGGCTTGCGGGCCTCCTCCGTGCCGGCTGTATCTGGTGACGCCTTCGGCGCCCGCCACGGCAGCCGCTTCATCTCGAGCGGCTCCAAGAGCTTGCGCCGGTCCTCTAGAATCTGGCGCACGTCGCGAGCCTCGTCCACATCATAGAAGGTGATGTCGATCAAGCCGAACAGCGGCGGCTTGGCTTTCGTGACATCCCACCGGTCGCGGCGGTAACGCCACGCGCGCGTGTCGCTGTCCCGGTAGGATCGGCAGCGCTGCTCATCCAGCCAGTTCTGCCACGCATGAATGCGCTGCATCTTCTGGAAGGCCTTTTGGCGCTCGGCAAGCACCTCCGTCCGGCGGATGTCACGGTCCTTGAGAATAAGGGCCCTGGTCTTCTCGAGCTTTGCGATGTCGGACCGGTTGGCGATGCGCGCCACGATGCCATGGATGGCACCTCGTGCGAGGCTGAACGCACGGCCCAGCCATGACACGGGCTTGGTCTTGCGACGGGCCGGCGACTGGCCCTTGAGCACCCGGAGCGTACGCTCGATTCGATCGAGCGTCTTGACCGGAATGTTCAAGTCGACCGCCTTCAGCTTCCAGGCGGTCGTTCGCTCGTGCTGCTCGTAGTCGCGCTTCTGATACTCGGCCCTCGCGGCGCGCACCTTGGCGAGATCGGCGCTGCCGTGCTTCATCCAAAATTCGATCTCGGACGGCGGCAACGTCTTGCCCTTGACGTAACCAGCCTTTGCCCT
>LNDR01000010.1 GCA_001464755.1 Rhizobiales bacterium Ga0077524 | reverse complement strand
CCCGCGCCGGACAGACGATCTTGCCGTGCCGCTTCTCCCAGTCGAGCGCCCACTCGGAGAGCTTCAAGCGGTCGTTGGAGACCGACGCATACTTGCCGGTCGTCGGATGCACCCGATTGAAGATCAGGTGCACGTGCGGATGCTTCGTGTCGGTGTGCTGGACAATGACGCATTGGTGGTCTTGCAGCCCGAGCGCGTGGCGCACCTCGTCGGCCGCCTTCAGCATGGTCTCCTTGTCGGCGGCAGGATCGCCCGGCTCGAACGACAGCGACAGCGAATAGACCGGCTTCTGCCCCTTGCGGCCCCGGAACGGATTGGTCGCCTTGACATAGGCGTCGTAGCTCATCCCGGCAGCCTTGGCCGATGCCGCCACAGCCGCCACCCGGATGTCATGCGCATGCGCGGCAGTGAACGCCATCTGCCTCAGCGCCTTCATGGGATCGTCGGTCGAAAGGTTCCGCGTCGCCGTGAAGCCGACCCGTTCGGCGGTCTCGAGCGGGCCCTTGTCGGTCAGGAAGTACTCGGCAGCGGAGGGACGCGCCTTTTCGCTGTCCTGCGCAGCCTTGCGCGCTTCGGAGTCCGGCCGCTTGTCGTTCATGTAATAGAGACCGGCGCCGACGAACCCGGTCCCGAGCTTGGCGACCCGGGGGATCATGCCGACAGCACCTTGGCGATGACGGCGTTGACGGTCGCAATCATGCCGCGCGCCCGCTCGCTCATCTGGCCGGAGGTCTCGAGCCGATCGGCAATCTC
>LNDR01000009.1 GCA_001464755.1 Rhizobiales bacterium Ga0077524 | reverse complement strand
TCTTCGTGCTGCTCGATCACTTCACCTCGAACATCATGCTGCCCTTGGGCGGGTTCGCGCTTGCGCTGTTCGCGGGTTGGGTTCTGCCCGAGCGATTTCTGCTCGCGGAACTTGGGCTAAAGCCTGGGACAGCTCGCCTCCTGCAGCTGCTCCTGCGCACCTTGGTTCCAGTGTGCATCGCCGTGGTTACGGTCTTCCCCCTGTTCGCCACGAAGGTCTAAGCTGATCTGTAACGGCAAGGATTGCCCGCCAACATCGCGGCAGTGATTGCAGTTTTCGCCTCCACTGCGGTTTGTGCACTGATCTGTATTCGTGCGGCCGAGTGCAATAAGTTAGGCGGACCCGCCTCCACACCGTTGGTTGCCCTCACGGTGCTGCCCCCACATTGATCACGTTGTTGACGTTGGCAGCCACGCTGCTCCAGGCTTGCGCCCTCCGGGCCTGCCAGTCTTCCTGATCGATCCTAGCGCCTCAGGCGCCCGGACGGCACGGCCGCGCCGTTGCGCGGCAACGTTCGCGCCCCCCGCTCGACCAGCATCCGTAACTCTTGTTGGCTGCACGAAGCCATGTGTCGTAGCGGGCGCCGTGAAGCGCGCGAGCCTTCTGCTTCCACGCGAGTCGGGCGCTCAGCCGCGCACCGGCGAACGTCGCCCGCCAATCGCCGGTCGCCGACACGGTCTTAAGTTTGCAGACGGCCGCGTCGGCGCCGTGCGGCATGCTGACGGCAAACGCCAACAGCACCGCCGCACCCGCCGTGAGTTTCGTCATGATGTGTCCCCTCTCATGTCGCGTCTTGGCCACTGGGCAGACAGCCCCAATGGCGCCGACTAACTCGCACACGAAAGGGAAAGCCGGTTTGGCCAAGATCAATTCGCCACCGCGACGGCGGCGAGAGGTAATGCCTACATGCAGGTTGGGCAGCTCGATGAGGCCCTGTCGGATTTCTCGAGAGCATTGGCCGTCGACGCAAACAACGCTCATGCCCACTATAATCGCGGCGTCGCCTACGGGATAAAGGGAGATCTCGATCGAGCCATTGCAGCTTATGACGAGGCCCTCAGGATTCGTCCGCAGGATATTGCGGCATTGATCAACAGAGGCAGCGCCTATCGGCGCAAGGGCGTGCTGCAGAGGGCATTGCTCGATCTCGATCAGGCGGTCGAGCTCGATCCGACCATGTGGAACGCGCTGGCGGCGCGAGGCAGAGTGCATGAAGAGCGCGGCGATCGGGCTGCCGCCATCGTCGACTATAGAGCGGCGCTCAAGCTCAAGCCCGGCAACGCTCTGCTGCTCGAGGCGCTGCAGCGAATGGGCGTTCGTGAGCCGTAGATCGCGCGGCCCCTGCAGTGAACGGCTTCGACTGCCGCTGTTCACCCTGTGGAAGACGCGACGAAAACCTTCGCGAGGTTCGGCCTTCAAGCGACGCGAGCAATTGATCAGCGGACGTGCCGACGACAGCAACCAGATGCGTCCAATTTGCGATCTTTTTCTATTGTTCCGTGAGCACGAGCTGCACACGAGGTGAGTCAACCCTCTGAGAAAATGTTATCTATTGTCCAATCCATCACCGGGGAGGGTGATGCCAAACCGGTCCCTATCCTCTATTCGAGGTTGGCGGCATCTTGATGAGCTGCCGAACAGTCACTTGCCCAGATGCGCCTCGCCC
>LNDR01000008.1 GCA_001464755.1 Rhizobiales bacterium Ga0077524 | reverse complement strand
TGTCGCCCGGAATGCCGAGCAGCATCGGCGGCACACCGAGCGCCAATGCAATCTCGCGGGCGGCAACGTGGCGGGCCTCGATGAAGTCCATGTCCTTCGGGCTCAGCGACATCGCCTTCCAGTCGAGCCCGCCTTCGAGCAGGAGAGGACGACCGGCGTTGGCCGAACCCTGGAAGCCAGCCTCCAGCTCGGACTTGAGGCGCTCGATCTGCTCGGAGGTGAGGTTGCCATCGCGCGCCGTGTAGACGATGGCGCCGGACGGCCGCGCCGAGTTATCGAGCAGCGCTTTGTTCCAGCGGGACGCGGTGTTGTGCAGGTCGATGGCCTGGGCGGCGGCTTCGAGCGGCGAGAAGATTCGCACGGTGCGCCCGCCGACGGTGTAGTCGAAGGCCTCGGACTTCCTATGCTGCCAATGGCGGAATAGTCAGCTAGCGTTGCGCCTTCGCAAACCACCAACTCTCACCCCTCGCATCGACGATTTTTCGAGCAGCCTCCCTGCCTGTGGTCGAAGCAACTACAATAGGCCGCAAAGGAGCAAATGGCGGTCCAGTCCGACTTTCGTCGACCCAAAGTCCAGCCGATCTGTCGAACTTCAGTCGCTTGGCGAACTCATCCATCGCCAGCGGTGCCGCATCGGGCTCCAAGTCGGCTAAGCCCGCACCTGGTTCTTTCTCGTCAGCAATGACAATGAAATTAGTTTGCGCCAATCTATTTATGGCATGCACATAAGATTCGATCTCACCAGCATCCCCCTGGGTCGAGACGGTTGTATTGAGCAGAGATATTGCGTTTTCCGCCCCAGCCTCATCGAGAGTAGCCAGCACCCTCTCCTCAAGCTCATCGAATTGCATCTCAGCATACCTCCTTTAGGCCGCGTCACTTGCTTGGAATTGGAATTGGGCTGCCCCAGGGTCCATCGCCGCGAGTTCGGTAGCGATAGTAATACTGAAAGAAAAATTTCTGCGGGTATTCACCTGCCATTCTTGGACTGGCTGGGCGCTCCATAATGCGGATCTCTTCATTCGTCAGAGAATTCCGGTACACCAAGCCCTGTCCACGAGCTTCCCGATGCAGCACGAACCCTCGATCATGCATCTCCTTCGTCAGCCGGTTCACACCCCATGCGGGGTTCGCTCCAGGTATCGCATCTCGTGTGATTTCGGCAAGGCGCGCGTTGGCGGCGTCGCGGACGGATTGCTGGTGGCGGATATTGCCTTCGACGTCGCCGCGAGAGAAGGCGCTTTGTGGCTCACGCGTGCCTGGCTCGTCAGATCGGACAAGTACTGCTCACGTGCCCGGGAGCCTCCACCGGGCGGACGGCGCATCTGGGCCGGATCGACCTGTGTCCCGTCGGGGCTGCGTCCGAACGAGCCATCGCCGCCGCCGTCGCCATCAGTCCACTGGCCGCCGCCGGGTTGGCCCGAAGGGACGCGGGCTTGGCCGGGGTTGAATTTCTCGTTGGCTGGCGCTTCGGATGCCCACTTCGCATCCGCGCCGGGCACCGGCGAAAAGCCGGCGAGCGTGCGTTTCTCGGCGTCGGTGAGGAACGAGGTCTTCTCGAGGCTGGCCCAGAGCGCTTCGCGCTCGCCGGCAAGCGCTGGAAGCGTGTCGATGTCGACGCGCAGCTCGATCGGATCGC
>LNDR01000007.1 GCA_001464755.1 Rhizobiales bacterium Ga0077524 | reverse complement strand
GTGTCGGGCGACCGCTTCAGCCAGGCGGCAAACCGCTTGCAACTGGAGAGGTGGCTCCTCTGCGTGTGCCGATTGAGGTTGCGCGCGGCCATGTCCTCGATCATGCGCAGGCGCAGCGGCGTCGCCGGGCGCGGCGCGGAGGGATCCGAGGTGTCGGAGGACGGGGCCGTGGTGTCGTCGGATGCCGTCGTGCCAGTGGTCGTGGGCTTGTCAGTCATGGAGGTGTCTCCTGGTGAGGTTGAACACCTCGATCTCAGGAGCGCCCCAGTGGCGCAGGGATCACTGTCGGTTCAAATGGTTACAATCGGCGACCCCAGGCTCCACCCGCGTAGCGGGCTGTTGCGCAGCGACTTCGTGCTTTGGCCCGCTGCCTCCGTACCCTCCACTGACGCGATGATCGTAAGCGGACCCGCCAGGACTGCGCAAGCTCCGCCATCGCTGTATCACGCATGGGGTTCACAAGAGCCGGCATCCCGCTCGCCAGACCTTCCGCAGCCCCTTCGAGGGCGGACATCCCCTCGATCAACGCGGCCTCGGCTGACGTTTGCGGCCCGTCCGATGCGTCCGCTCGCGATTGCCGCGCTCGGCCATCCGTAGCCGCGCACCCTCCGCGACCTCGGCCGCGTGCTTGACGGGATCGCGCTTCACGAACGGCAGCTGGTTGGGTGTCGGCGCGTCCGGCAGCTTGATCGGCGGCGGTGCCGGCTTGCCGTCGTCCGGCGACTTCGACTTGGGCGCAGCGGTGGGCGCCTCGCGCCACGGCAGCCGCTTCATCTCGAGCGGCTCCAGGAGGTTGCGCCGGTCCTCGAGGATCTGTCGGACGTCGCGAGCCTCGTCCACGCCATAGAAGGCGATGTCGATGGCGCCGAACAGCGGCGGTTTGGCCTTCGTGACGTCCCACCGGTCGCGCCGGTCACGCCACGCACGTGTGTCGCTGTCTCGGTAGGAGCGGCAGCGCTGCTCATCCAGCCAGTTCTGCCACGCATGAATGCGCTGCATCTTCTGGAAGGCCTTGGAACGTTCGGCAAGCACCTCCGTCCGGCGGATGTCACGGTCCTTGAGAATGAGCGCCCTGGTCTTCTCCAGCTTTGCGATGTCGGACCGGTTGGCGATGCGCGCCACGATGCCGTGGATGGCACCTCGCGCGAGGCTGAACGCACGCCCCAGCAATGACGCGGGCTTGGTCTTGCGACGGGCCGCCGACTGGCCCTTGAGCACCCGGAGCGTCCGTTCGATCCGATCGAGCGTCTTGACCGGAATGTTTAAGTCGGCCGACTTCAGCTTCCAGGCGGTCGTTCGCTTGTGCTGCTGGTAATCGCGCTTCTGATACTCGGCCCGCGCCGCGCGCACCTTGGCGAGATCGGCGCTGCCATGCTTCTGCCAGAACTCGATCTCGGACGGCGGCAGACCCTTGCCCTTGACGTAGCCGGCCTT
>LNDR01000006.1 GCA_001464755.1 Rhizobiales bacterium Ga0077524 | reverse complement strand
CGTCCGGCGACTTCATCGGCGGCGGGGCCGGCCTGCTGTCATCCGGCGATTTCGCCGCGGGTAGGACCTTGGGCGCCTCGCGCCACGGCAGCCGCTTCAGCTCGAGCGGCTCCAGGAGCTTGCGCCGATCCTCCACGGCCTCCCGTCCGCTGCGTGGCTCCGCGACATCATAAAAGGTGATGTCGATGGAGCCGAACAGCGGCGGCCTGGCCTTCGTGACATCCCACCGGTCGCGCCGGTCACGCCACGCGCGCGTATCACTGTCTCGGTAGGAGCGACAGCGCTGCTCATCCAGCCGGTTCTGCCACGCATGAATGCGCTGCATCTTCTGGAAGGCCTTCTGGCGCTCGGCAAGCACCTCCGTCCGCCGGATGTCACGGTCCTTGAGAATAAGGGCCCTGGTCTTCTCGAGCTTTGCGATGTCAGACCGGTTGGCGATGCGCGCGACGATGCCATGGATGGCACCTCGCGCGAAACTGAACGCACGCCCCAGCAATGACGCGGGCTTGGTCTTGCGACGGGTCGGCGACTGGCCCTTGAGTACCCGGAGCGTCCGCTCGATCCGATCGAGCGTCTTGACCGGAATGTTCAAGTCGGCCGTCTTCAGCTTCCACGCCGTCGTTCGCTGGTGCTGCTCGTAATCGCGCTTCTGATACTCGGCCCGCGCGGCGCGCACTTGGGCGAGATCGGCACTGCCGTGCTTCTTCCAGAACTCGATCTCGGACGGCGGCAGACCCTTGCCCTTGACGTAGCCGGCTTTGGTCCGCGTGTCCCCGCGGGCGCGCGCCGCCGCCTTGGTGACGCGATTTTCTGCGCGTTGCTGATGGTTCGGCTCCCGCGCCGGACAGACGATCTTGCCGTGCCGCTTCTCCCAGTCGAGCGCCCACTCGGAGAGCTTCAAGCGGTCGTTGGAGACCGACGCGTACTTGCCCGTCGTCGGGTGCACCCGATTGAAGATCAGATGCACATGCGGATGCTTCGTATCGGTGTGCTGGACGATGACGCATTGGTGGTCCTGCAGTCCGAGCGCGTGGCGCACCTCGTCGGCGGCCTTCAGCATGTTCTCCTTGGTGGCTGCCGGATCGCCGGGCTGGAACGACAACGATAGCGAGTAGACCGGCTTCTCCCCCTTGCGGCCCCGGAAGGGATTGGCTGCCTTGACGTAGGCGTCGTAGCTCATGCCGGCAGCTTTTGCCGATGCCGTCACCGCCGCCACCCGGATGTCGTGGGCGTGGGCGGCCGTGAACGCCATCTGTCGCAGCGCCTTCATGGGATCGTCGGTCGAAAGGTTCCGCGTCGCCGTGAAGCCGACCCGATTGGCGGTGTCGAGCGGTCCCTTATCGGTCAGGAAGTACTCGGCCGCGGAGGGACGGGCCTTTTCGCTGTCCTGCGCAGCCT
>LNDR01000005.1 GCA_001464755.1 Rhizobiales bacterium Ga0077524 | reverse complement strand
TGATTTGATCGCGACGATCCCGGTATCGGCCGTAGCGACCTGCGGCTGCGCTATGTCGGTCGGCGGACCGCCGAGCTTTGTCCACGCCAGAAATCCCAAGCCCACCGCGCCGAGAAATCCGGCGGCGGCAACAACAATGGATCGCGAGACTGCGCGGAAGGCCCGAGGCCCAGCGTTCGATTGATCCGCCGCTGCCGTGTCATTGGCGACAGTCGTCGGAGGTGCCGTACCAGCGGCCGGGTCGGGAACGAACGAAAAGCGCGTCCGGAGGCTCGACTGATCCCAGGGCTGCTGCTTGCCCTTCGTCTCGGCGATGACCTTGTTGCGAACGTCGATCATCAAGTCGCCAACTGACAATCCCGGCGTCTCGATCAGTCCGACCAGCGCCGACGTGAACGGGCTGTTCTGTCCGGCGCCGTCGAATGCGATGTGATCGGGCGCCGTGGCATAGGCGATGAAGGTGCCGGCCCGCTCCATGGGGGCGAGACCACCTCGCACGCTCATGGATCGCCCCGTCTGCCCGAGCGAGCGGGCGATATTCTCCGAGAAGGGGTTCTCGCGGCAGGCGTCGAGGAAGAGGAGGCTCGTGGACGCCGACGCTGCCATCTCGTCGAGAATATCGCTCAACAGGACGGCGCGGGTGGAGAGGTGCGTCTTCTGGCTGATCTGGACGTCGATCGGCACGAGATAGTTGCGCCCATCCACCTGGAGACCGTGGCCGGCATAGTAGAGCAGGGCCACATCCGGGCGTTCGTGCAGCCGGCTCTCGAACTCTCCCAACGCATCACCGATGCCCTCGAGCCCGAGGTTGACGCCCTGAATGACCTCGAAGCCCAAGCGGCCGAGGACACGCGCCATGGCCCGGGCAT
>LNDR01000004.1 GCA_001464755.1 Rhizobiales bacterium Ga0077524 | reverse complement strand
GCCGGCATGGCGGTAGGCCGAATTACCGATGACCATCGCGATGCGACGCTCGATCGTCGGGCCTAAATCTGGACGCGCCATCCCGGTTCCAATATTCCGCTCGGCCCACGCAATCTTCGTCGTCGACGCAGCTCTTTATCAGCCGACGTCCGACATCGTAGATGGCCTGAGCCAGATCGAGCAATTCGACATGGCACCCGACTTCGCAGCAGCGTTAACGCGGGCGCCCACTCTCTGCGGGGGGCAGCACTGCGACGATCCGGAGCGGCGACGCAATACCACCATGACCGACCGTCGAGCCGATGATTCCATCGGGCCAGGAGTGTCGATCCGCGATCAAGCGAACCTTGGCTTGCGCTTCGACAGCTGCTGAGTACGATAGCCGACAGTCGGTGAGCTGGAGTGACGGTCGAAGGTGACCCTGGTTGTGTGAAA
>LNDR01000003.1 GCA_001464755.1 Rhizobiales bacterium Ga0077524 | reverse complement strand
TGTGAAGATCGAGCCGTCATTGGGGGTTTTGTTCGGGCTCACCGAGTCCACTCCGGACGTCGCAGTTAAGCTGAACATCGGTGTGCCGCTCTGGAACCTTCGGACGCGTCGGTAGGCGCTGGCGGCAACCGCCCAGAACTTGCGCCGACTTGCGAAGCTCATCGCGCGCGCTTCTCCGCCACCGCGCCCCGCGTAGGTGGCGTCAGTGTGAGGACAACGAAATCGGCCCGAAGCCGACGACTTCTCCTCATCCTTCGGGCGACGCGGGAGAGTGCAGACCGGACGGGTCTACTGCAGCGATGCGTCCCATTTGCGATCTTTTTCTATCGTTCCGTGAGCACGGCCTGCACACGTGGCACCCTAAACCTCTGGCCAGCAATGGTTTCTGCCCAAATCCATCACCGGGGAGAGTGATGCCAACCGGTCCCTATCCTCTATTCGAGGTTGGCGGCATCTTGATGAGCTGCCGAACAGTCACTTGCCCAGATGCGCCTCGCCCCGCCTCGTCGGCCGATAGTGAATCACTCGGCTTCTCGAAGTTTGGCATGCATGGACGCAGCAATGAGGCGGCCAGTCTCGTTCACAAGCTGGAGGGCACGGCTATCGGATACATGGGCATAGCGACGTGTGGTTTTCTCCTCCGCGTGACCGAGCAGTACCCCGAGTACGCGGGTTGAGCCGCCCGCATCGATCGCCCTGTTGCCGAAGGAGTGCCTCAGGTCATGAAGCCTCAGGTCGGGAAGCTTAGCCAATGACCGGATGCGTTGCCATGGCTTTGCGATATTGACGAGGTGTTGTCCATGGATGTGACCGACGAAGACGTAAGGGTTTCCCTTCACCCGCGGCACACCTTTGAGTACGGCGATGGCGAAGTCGTTGAGCAGGATGGCCTTCGGCCCCGTTTTGCTGTCGGGCAAATTGAGAACCTGACGATCTGTATCGACATAATCCCACCTGAGCGTGAGGACTTCGTTGCGACGAGCGCCGGTGAACACAATCAGCCAGATTGCAGCGATCACGTATGGGTTCTCGGTACCGTCTCGAGAGAGCTGCCGCAGGGCATCGCCAAGGCGCAAGCCCTCATCGGGACTGAGATATCGGTTGCGCTCGCGCTCCTTGTAGCGCGTCACGCCTTTGCAAGGGTTGTCATCGCGCCATTGCCGCTCGATTGCCCAGGTCATCAGTCGGGAGAGCACCATCAAAACATTGTTCGCGTTGCGCTGCGTGCTGCCCATTTGTTCGTGCAGGGAGCGAATGTCATCGCGTGTGATGGCTTTGATCGACTTGTTCTTGAGG
>LNDR01000002.1 GCA_001464755.1 Rhizobiales bacterium Ga0077524 | reverse complement strand
TTGCCGACCTCTTGCCGAACCTCTTGCAGGAACTGGAACGGGTTCATCGCCATTTGCATCCACCCTCAGAGCCCGTGGTCAAGCGCAGCTCGCCATCGAAACAACGCCGCTCGTTCCAATCGTCCCAAACGTCGAGCGATACGCCAACACGAGAGGCCCAATCCCCGTCAAGGAGATTGGCAGGGGCGGAGGGGCTCGAACCCCCAGCCTTCGGTTTTGGAGACCGACGCTCTACCAATTGAGCTACACCCCTCAAGGTGCTGGCCAAGCCTGGCACCCACCCATGACCGCCCTCCAATCCACTGAAGAAGAACGGAAAATTATGCGCGCGCTTGACCAACGGTCGAAGCGGACGGCGCTGCGTTGCCCGGGATATGTCCTTAGGCCGCGCCACCCATCCTCATTGATGCCGGTTGATCGAGGGGTTCTTATAGAGGCCCGGTCGATGCTGCACAAGCGAAAATCAACAATTAAATCTTGACAGCTGGAAGCCCGCCACGAGTCGGCCCTACACCCATCTGCTCCACCCGGTCCACCCGGTCCACCAATTGAGCGAATGAACTCGACAGATCATTGTTGCACAGGCTCTACCACAACTGCGGTTCCATAAGCCAGAACCTCGGTGACGCCAGCGTTAATCTCGTTGGCATCGTAGCGCAGCGCCAACACCGCATTGGCTCCCAACTCTCGCGCGTGAGCCAAGAGCGCCTCGTGGGCATCATGCCGAGCGTCTTCGGCAAGTTTGGTATAGATGGTAATGTTGCCGCCACGGATGGTCTGCAGGAAGGCGCCGAAGCCAGCGATGATATTACGCGAGCGAACGACAATGCCCCGGGCCACGCCCACATGACGGACAATGCGGTAGCCGGCCAAGTCGTTGGTCGTCGTCACGAGCATGTACTCGCGTACCTCACCAATCTTCCCTGACACCCCGGCGGCGGACCTGTCGAGTGGGCCTCTTCGTCTGATGACGACACCGGCGCCGAGACGCTTCAAGCTTGTCGGCGCCGCCCGCTCAGGTGCCTCGTCCTATTCGACGATCTTTGTTACGACACCGGCGCCGAGACACTTGGAGCTTGTCGGCGCCGCCCGCTCAGGTACCTCGTCCTATTCGACGATCTTTGTTACGACACCGGCGCCGACGGTGCGGCCGCCCTCGCGGATGGCGAAGCGGACCTTCTCCTCCATCGCGATCGGCTGGAT
>LNDR01000001.1 GCA_001464755.1 Rhizobiales bacterium Ga0077524 | reverse complement strand
GGACAAGGGAGTTCAACGCGCCGCGAGCGAGGCATCCGGGCAGTGGCAGTCTCTGGCTCGCGCCCCAGCTGGTCTCGCCGTTCATTTTCGCGGCCTTCTTTGTGCTGGCGGTCTGGGGCGGCTACAGGCCGGAGCTCAATCAAGCCGACGACGTCTTTCGCCACGTCATAGTCTGTGTGACCGTTGCGCTCGCTTATCTCGCCGTGCAGGCGTTCGCCGTCGTGCTGCAGCCGGTCGGCAGCGATGTTCGTCCCTTGCTCGATGTGTTGACGTCGCTGGCTCCAGCCGTCGTAATCGCTTTTGCAATGGAGCGATGGCTCTCGGGCTACCTGCAGCTCGACTTCTACCAGCTCGGCGTGCTCTGGGTGGCCAGCCTCGCCGTGCTCCTCGATCTCGTCTGCTTCACGCTCTTCGCTATGAAGGTCAACCGCCTAGCCCCCGACGTTGTCGTCACGAGTTCAGCCATGCGCACAATCGTCATCTGTCTCGCCCTTGCGCTCGTCGGCGTGGCCGGCAGTGCTCGCGCCAATGAGCCCGTGGGGGGCTCTGCGCGGAATGCCATGCGATCAAGCCCGGAGATCTCGACTCGCCCCGTAGCGACGTGGCGAGCTTCACGGTCATCGCCAATTCACCTGGAATGTCGGAGCTGGCGCTCTCGGTATGGCTCTCCACCCCGCATCGCGAGATGCCGCACATCGTGCTCGAAGCTGACGAGCGTGCCGCGATCGTTGCCTACATCACGAGCCTGAGGCTGCCATAGGGACCACTCGAGAACGACTTGGCTACGCCCTGGGCGAGGGTGGAGGCAGATGCCCAAGTGCCAACAACCGTCCGCCTATTCCAGTGAGGCAGATCCTTCAGGGACAGGCTTACTCGCTGGCAATCTTTACAGGGCGATTGGGCCTCGAATCCGAAGTCCTACTTGCGATCTCTCGAACGACGTTCCGGCTACCCCTATGAGGAGCGACGCCGCGTCCTCCAACCGGCCGATCGCTGCGCGTTTCCCCGTTCGTCGCGCGAATTCGAGAGCGGCTTCGACCTTGGGTCGCATCGACCCAGGC